>SHBV01000008.1 GCA_004211885.1 Verrucomicrobiaceae bacterium | reverse complement strand
TATGGATACGAACGGTTCCATGAAGACGCTTCAAGGGCTGGAGCCGACGGCATATTAACTCTTGACCTCCCACCTTCAGAGGAAAACATCAATGAAGAACTCTGCCACGCAAAGGGACTCCTTCCCATTCGTTTAATCGCACCCACGACTCCACCAGCTAGAATTACACAAATTTCAAATAGCGGACTAGGTTTCATCTATTATGTATCAAGAGAAGGCGTGACTGGAAAGCAAACCAAGCTAGCCGAAGGAATTCAAGAGCAGATCTTAGCTATAAAAAAACTTACTGACTTACCAATTGTGGTTGGTTTTGGAATATCATCCCCTGAACAGTCCAAGGACGTTGCAAATATGTCAGATGGCGTTGTTGTTGGAAGCGCAATCGTTGATTTTATTTCACAAAATCAGAACCAGACAAACCTTAAGGAGCTAGTGTATGATTTTGTAAAACCTCTGGCAGATGCCTCCAAATCTGATTAATTTCGAAATGCTAAATTTTACCAAAATGAACGGGGCTGGAAATGACTTCGTCATAATTGACAACCTCAATCTCAATTATAACTTCGAGAAGAATGAAATAGAAAGCTTGTGTGACCGTCATAGGGGAATTGGAGCTGATGGATTTATGGCCGTTGAACCTGCACAATCTCAGGGTGACTATAGGATGCGGTATTATAATTCTGACGGCAACGAAGCTGAAATGTGTGGAAATGGAGCGAGGTGCTTTGCTCGCTTTGTTTACAATCTCATGGATCAGAAGAGTGTAACTATAAAAATTGAAACTGCGGCAGGAATAGTCATCGCTGAAATTCTTGATCATGAAGTACAAATAATGCTTAGCAATCCATTCGATCTTAAGCTAAACATTCCAATCGAAATAAACGAACAAGCCGAACTTGTTCACTTTATTAACACCGGTGTTCCTCATGCTGTATTATTAGTTGATGAACTAGATTCAATTAATATAAAGAAAACAGGATCCACAATACGTCATCATTCCGCATTTTCCCCAGAAGGAACCAATGTCAATTTTCAAAAAATGGAGTCCTTAGATACACTAACCATTCGCACATATGAACGGGGAGTCGAAGATGAAACACTTGCTTGCGGCACAGGAATGGTTGCAAATGCCCTCATCCATGAAAAATTAAATAATATAAATCCACCAGTTTTTGTTAATGTAAAAGGAGGCGACACATTAAAAGTTTCTTGGGATAAAGAAAAAGATTCTTTTAAAAATGTTACACTAACAGGACCTGCCGAAATCGTTTTTGAAGGAAAAATCAATGTTTGAAGGAGCACACACAGCACTCGTTACACCATTTAGAAATAATAAGGTTGATGAGGATTCTTTACGTGAACTGATAGATTTTCAGTTCAACAACGGCATAAGCGGGATCGTTCCCTGCGGCACCACCGGCGAATCCCCCACTCTAACAGACTCGGAGCATAAGCGCATCATTGAAATTTCAGTTGAAGCCGCAAATGGAAGAGGTCTTGTAATTGCTGGAACTGGATCGAATTGTACTCGTGAAGCAATTGAAATGACTCAATTCGCTGAAGAATCAGGTGCAAGCGCCACTCTCTTAGTATGCCCTTATTACAACAAGCCATCTCAAGAAGGTCTCTTTCAGCATTATAAATCGATCGCTAAGGAAACCTCATTACCCATCATGCTTTATAGCATCCCTGGCCGATCAGTTATCGAAATATCTGTTGAGACACAGGCTCGTCTTCATGACGAATGCCCCAATATTTGTGCTATGAAAGAAGCAGGAGGTGATGTTGCCCGAGTTAAAGAAATTAGAGGTTCTTTACCCTTAACATATGAAGTTTTAAGCGGTGACGATGCTCTCACTTTGCCTTTCATGAATAATGGTGCTGTTGGAGTGGTTAGCGTTGCGTCAAACATTATACCTTCGCAACTTGCATCACTTGTCAGTGCCATTTTACAAGGCAAATCTAATGAAGCTGATAAAATAAACACTGAGTGCAAAACTCTGTTTGAAGGTTTACTGGGACTTGACACTAATCCCATTCCGATCAAAGAAGCCATGGCCCTAACAGGAAAAATTACTAATGAATTGCGATTGCCCCTAGTCAGCCTAAATGATAGAGCAAAAAATAACCTCATTAACTTGCTCCAGAATCTTGGACTTATTTGAATTTAACCCAACATTTCGAATATGGATAAACCAATAAACATTCTAGTCACAGGTTCTCAGGGACGAATGGGAATGGCCGTCATAGATTGCTGCAATAATGATAACCAAGTAAATGTTTCTGGCAGTATTGATGTAGGTGACCATATAGCAGACCACATAGATTCATGTGATGTAATTATAGATTTCAGTACGCACAAATTCACTGGCGAGCTTATTGCTCAATCATTAAAACACGCGACGCCTCTAGTAATAGGAACGACCGGACATTCTGATGACGACCTCTCTTCAATCAATGAAGCATCTAAAGAGCTATCAATTGTCATGGCGCCAAATTTCAGTATAGGCGTTAATACACTTTTCTGGCTCACTCAAAAGACCACTCAGGTTCTCGGTAACAATTTTGACTTAGAAGTTATTGAAATGCATCACAGAATGAAAATAGACGCACCTAGTGGTACAGCAAAGAGACTTGGTGAAATATTAGCTGAAAGTAGAGGTGTTTCTTACGCAAATGACACTGTTCACGGAAGACAGGGAATCACTGGACAAAGAACAACTAAAGAAATAGGAATGCACTCATTAAGAGGGGGCGATGTCGTTGGAGACCATACAGTAATCTATGCAAATGATGGAGAGCGGATAGAATTAACTCACAAGGCTTCGAGTCGTAACACATTTGCAAATGGAGCAATTCATGCAGCAAAGTGGCTATCCGGTCGTTCCCCGGGCCTATATGATATGCAAGATGTCCTCGACCTAAATTAATGAACAATATAATCTGGTGAATCAGATTAATTATGGCATTGCTCTCGGAAGCAATCTTGGCAACAGACTCTCAAATCTTCGGCAAGCCAAACGCTTACTACTCCATCACTGCCCTAACCCAGGAGAGGCAACATTTTCTCCAATCTATGAAACTCAACCCGTTAATTGTTCATTAGAAGCTAACAACTTTTTAAACGCAGTCGCCAACTTACCGTTATCATTATCTCCTAAGGATGCGCTCAATCTTTGTATGAGAATTGAATCCACATTTGATCGGCCAGAAAAGAGAGAGAAAAATACGCCAAGAACAATTGACCTTGATATAATTTACGCGGGATCAATTACACATAATTCAAAGCACCTAACAATTCCACATCCTAGATTATATGACCGCCGATTTGTACTCGAACCATTATCTATTATTATGCCGGCACTTGTTTTAGGAAATCCAAAAAAAACAATACTACAGCACCTTAATGATATAAAATCCTCTGAGCCACCCTTAATAAAAATCACTAATAACTGGTAATGGCAAATCAAAACCATCAATCTCAACCATCAAGAGTTACTTCTTTAGGCTCTAGCAACCGAGATTCACCAATATCTGCCTTAACGGCTTACGATTACCCAACCGCTAGAATTCTTGACGAGAATGGAATTGACCTCATCCTAGTAGGAGACTCTCTGGGCATGGTTGTACTGGGACACAGTGACACTACAAGTGTCACTATTGACATGATGATCCACCACACATCCGCATGCAGACCAGCAATCAATAATGCCGCACTCGTAGCCGATTTACCATACAACTCATATGAAACTCCAGAACAGGCCATCGCATCAAGCCGTTCCCTCGTTAATGCTGGAGCGGACGGAATAAAACTAGAAGGAGGGTTTTCAATGATTCCTCAAATTACTGCCATTATCGAATCAGGAATTCCTGTAATTGGACATATTGGTTTCTTGCCTCAAAATATAAAAAGTGAGGGAAGGTACAAGAAAAAAGGCAAAAGTTCTGATGAGTATAAAAGAATCCTTAGAGATGCCATAACCCTAGAACGGGCTGGAGTCGTTGCTATCGTTTTAGAGAGCATAGTAAGTGATCTGGCAAAGGAAATCACTGAAACCTTAAAAATTCCCACAATAGGAATTGGATCCGGCAATCATTGCAACGGACAGATCAGAGTCATTCATGACATCACAGGTAACTTTCCTTGGTTCACCCCGCCTTTTGCCAAGCCTCACTGTAATATTGCCAATGAAATCTCATGTGCTGTGAAAAAGTACATCCAATCAATTTAATCCTTCACATGCGATGGGCTTTTGCATTGATAGATTCCATTAATCGATAAATTCACCCATAGCTCTATACTTCTTGTATCTATCCGCCAATAATTGATCAATCGGCACACTTGAAAGCTCTTTGATTCCATCAAGAATTGAGTCTTTCAGATTTTTAGAAGCTAAGGATGGATTGGTATGAGCCCCTTTAGTAGGCTCGCGAACAATTCGATCAATAATGCCTAGCCGCTTCAAGTTCTTAGCATCCAGCTTCATTGCATTGGCTGCATCTGGTGCATACTTTCTATCTTTCCACAAAATCGCAGCACACCCTTCAGGACTAATTACTGAATAATAAGAATTCTCCATCATCATCACTCTATCAGCAACACCAATACCCAAAGCTCCACCAGAACCTCCTTCTCCAATTACTATAGCTATAATTTGAGTTCTCAACATCATCATTTCCCTTAAATTATAAGCAATGGATTCTGCAATGTTCCTTTCTTCTGCACCTACTCCTGGATAAGCACCAGGAGTATCGATAATTGAAATTAATGGAAGCTTAAATTTTTGGGCAAATTTCATCATCCGCAAAGCTTTGCGGTAACCTTCTGGACCTGCGCTTCCAAAATTTCGTTTCAACTTTTCATCCGTGTCACGACCCTTCTCATGACCAATAACGACGCACCTAATTCCATTAATGCGAACTAAGCCAGCAGGCATAGCCTCATCATCGCCTATGTGCCTGTCACCATGTAATTCTATAAAATCATCAAAACATGAAGCCACGTAATCCAACATCATCGGCCGCCTAGGGTGCCTAGCCATTTCTACTCTCTTCCAGGAAGAAACAGCATATTTCCTTTTTGGAGAAATTTTTTTCTTTGTTGTTTTCTTTGTACCCATATTTATCTCTTAAACTGAAAATTAATTTCTGACGTGAATCGATGATCCCGATCGGACTAGTAGAGCGAGTTCTTCGATATCATCTTTCGAAACAAAAAAACCTGTCGCATACTTATCCTTTTCTTCCTTTCCTGTCAAAGAACGTATAGGAACACCCTTACGTTCGCTTCTAATTTCCTTAGGAGCATTAACATATTCAGAAGAACCTATTTCAATAAATCTAGACCCATCGCCAACTACTAAACCTTTAATCGTAGAATCCATAGAAGAAGGACAGCCTTGCGGGAGACGGCTTCCAATTAACTCATAATTCTTAAAAAGCTTATCTTGTGCATTTCTTAGTGAAATAGTTTTAGCCTTCAAATTAATCAGAACACTGAAATGTAAAGGGCAAACTATCAATTGATCCCCTGGCTGCAATTGAGATCCCATCCTGCCATTCACCTTTATTATGTAACCGACCGTCGTTTGATTTTTTTGCGCGATCAATCTTAGAGCATCTCCTCTTTTAACAGTGTACTCTTGCTTCCCTTCACTGCTATCTCTTGAAAGTAAATGGTCAGAATTAACTTCCCCAATTATTCGATTTGATTCTCTAAAATATTTCGACTCTGGATAATATTTTATCAACTCGTGTAATTTTTCAATCGCTCCTAACAACTCCCCATTTTGCATTAATGAAATTGCCTCATCGTACAGATGCGAACCATGATCCACTTTAATTTTAGGCAGCTTCTTTATTTCGTTTACCTGAAGTTGGATCCTGCGCTCAGGTTCAATTTCATTGTTCCATATATAATAAACCGTAGCAATGCAAAGAGACAGAACGCCCAATGAAACAAATACGAACAGGAGCCTTAAATAGACTTTCACTTTAAATTATAAATAATTAGAGCAATCCTCGGCGCTGAAAATCAAAAACATTTATGCCTTGAGACTTTCCTATCATTTCAACTGTGAATTTTAACAGGCAAACTTCCCAAGCATCGTCAACTCCATGTATTACCGCTGCCAATGGGTTGGAATTTGCATTGGCTCTTTCCATCACTTTATCACGAACAACATCAAAAGGTTCATTAACAACATCCTCGCGAACTTTGTCCTTACGAAAGCTAAATCCATATTTTAAAATTGATAAATCTGCAGCATTCTCATGTAGCCATTGAGAAAAGGCCTCAGCCTGTTCTCCAAACCCCTCAAATTCAAGATCAGAATAAGGCTCTGGCTTTATAATGGTTGGACGGTCTGCATGTAAAACACCTTCTCTAACTCGAGTCTCATTAACACTGTCCATTAACTCGGAAATAAGGTGAAATTCAAAGGATGTACTTCCAAAGGTATCAATGCGACGGTCTGGCTCCAATAGCACCTCAGTGGACTCTAAAGCATATTGAATGTCGTCTTGGGAATACATTATTTATATTTAATCTTAAAAATAGATATAGACACAGTTATATCGCTCCAATGAAAGGAGGATCAACTTAAAACAAATGAAGCGGCAACAGTAGCAGCTTTCCAGAGAAATGAATTATTCTCCCTTAATTGATTCAATGTGACTTATGACAGCTCCAACGCTGACCAGTTTCTCAGCATCTTCGTCAGGAACTTCAATATTGAACTCTTCCTCAAAAGCCATGACTAGCTCAACGGTATCTAATGAATCAGCTCCCAAGTCTTCAATGAACTTCGCCTCAGGTTTAACTTGCTCTTCAGGTACATTTAAGTTCTGAACAATTATATCTTTAACTTTATCTGCAATATTATCAGCCATATAAAATATATTTTAGTTATGTTAACTTGTTGGCTATAACTTCAGCAATACCTTTTATCAAACAATTAAATGAAAGTTTTTAGTATTTTTAAAAAAAATGCTAAAATTTAAGACTTTAATAAAAACTTCCACATAAGCTTAATCCCTACGATTCTTCGCCTGCACTCTTCTGATCAGCAAATGTAACCTCAACGATTTCACCCGAAATTCTATCCTTCAATCGATCAAGTATCAAATCTGCCCCAACAAACTTTAAGTCGTCGATAATAGCTCTCTTTTTTGAAGACTCATCTTTATCATAAAAAACATAAGCTAATCCTTTCTTTTCCCACTTTCTTGTATCAATTCGGTAAATAGAATCAAAAGAAATCGTTTCTCCTTTCTCCGAAATAAAATTATCGGTTTCAGCAATTAATACTCTTCTACTATTTATTAAAGCGTTAACTAAAATAAGAAATGCGCCAGCCCAAAGGAAGAAAGCAATAATAATCTGACCTTTAATTTCAGAGGCAGAATGAAATTTAGGACTCTTGACTTGCCATCCTTTTTGACCAGATGAGATGACTCCATAAACTGCCCAATCACGTTTGGCAGTTGCTGCGGTAAATGCATTGTAGTACCCCTCAAATTGATTTAACACCTCTGCCCCGCCCTGTATCGCAGCGTTCTTATCCTTAGCATAATTTTTTAATTCCGCATAAGATTCCCACGTCACATTGCGCTTCTGACCATTGATAAAAGCATCTTTGGCTTTGGATTCATTTACTTTCTTTAATGCACTTTTACCTTTTGTCGACATTGAAAATTCCAGCCAAGTTTGATCTTCACCGCCATCTGAATGAGCCTTCCGAATTAAATCTATTGACTGATCATCTAGAAATATATCCTTAAATTCTTTAGATGAGGACTCTTTGAATTCAGGCCAACTTTTGCCTGAACCTCCTGAATTAAATGCTTTTTTGGCAAAATAAACAACGTTCTTTGCAGGCCACGAGAATTTACCATCATAAAAAAACCATCCACCACCACCAATCGTCAGCAACAGCATTGTTGCCATTCTCCGGTAATACCAAACAGCTACTCGGCAAATTATTTTTTCAGACGATGTCATCAAATATGAATTAATCCTAAGTTTCCAATGTAGCAAGCTCACACTGACTTGCGAGTTGGTTCAGTAAAGTTTAAGTTTTAAAATAAAGATGAGCTTTGTAAACACATTCGACAATCACGATAATTGTCTAATTCCCTCAACTAGAAAGTTTAAACAGCTTTTAAGTCCTGTAAACGCTGAGGAACTTGAGGAACTTGCGCAACTATCAGCCAGCATAACTAAACAACATTTCGGGCACACGATGCGACTATTTGCTCCTCTTTACCTCTCAAATGAGTGTGTTAACAATTGCACTTATTGTGGATTTTCCCGTAGTAACGCAATATTACGAGTGACGTTAAACATAAATCAAGTCCTCACTGAAGCCGAACATTTACACTCTTTGGGCTTCAGGAGCCTGCTCCTTGTCGCAGGTGAGCATCCAAAATTTGTTTCGGAAGGATATTTGGAAAAATGCATTAAGGCAATTCGAGATCTCATTCCTTCCATTGCTCTTGAGGTTGGACCAATGGAAACCTCTGAATATAAAAACATGGTCCAAGCCGGATGTGAGACTCTCGTCGTGTACCAGGAAACTTATGACCGAGACAAATATGCTGAACTCCACACTAGCGGACCCAAAAAAGATTTCAATTGGAGGCTTGAGTGCCCTGAAAGAGCGTATCGTGGTGGTTTCCGCAAGATAGGTATCGGTGCTTTGTTTGGTTTAAGTGAATGGAAAAGCGAAGCTTTGGCCTTAGCCTCACACCTCGCTTATCTTCAACAAAATTGCTGGAAAGCTAACTACACGGTAAGCTTTCCTCGTATTCGACCCGCAGCAGGTGGATTTGCCCCCGATCACAACTTGACTGATAAAGATTTCATCCAACTAATTTTTGCTTTTCGCATAACTTTTCCCGAAGTTGGTATCATCCTAAGCACTCGTGAATCAAAGCCTCTTCGAAACAACTTATCAAAGCTTGGAATCACATCAATGAGCGCAGGCAGCCACACTGAACCCGGAGGATATACGGGGGAAGGAGCCGACGACGTCCACTACACGGTTAGAGGGCGGCGCGTTGATTTAGAGAACAAGAATAATCCAAAATCGCCTTGCTCTGCACAATCAGCCACTGAACAATTTGAAATAAATGATGATCGGAGTCCGAATGAAATATGCAAAATGCTTATTCAGAATGGGCTCGATCCAGTATGGAAGGATTGGGACCAATCAATTCTATACAACAGTTAACAGTATTCTTGAATGAATCAAATCAATGACTATTACTCTTAACGGCAAAAACAACAGCACCTATAAAGGACCCATTTTAGTCGATGAATTCTTATCCATTCTTAATTTAACAGAGGTCCCTGTTTTGGTTGAACTTAATGGCGCTGCAATTAAAAAGAGTGAATTCTCATCTACAAATATTAATGATGGTGCAATTATTGAAATCATCCAAATCTCAGCTGGAGGATAATACTAAATTTTAAATTCCTCATCTCTAGAAATACTGCTACTTTGATTACATATCTCTAAATGGAAACCACAGATAAGAAGGAATCTACAAATTCCCCAAGTCCGTTCCAAAAACGCACTTTATGGAAAGCCCTTACCGGCATCTCAATCTCTGTTATTGCTATACTATTAGTTAGCGCCGTTACTATTCTAGGTAAAATATTAAGTGTCCTCCAACCAGTATTAGTCCCATTAGCAATTGCCGCCATCTTGTCATATCTTCTGGCTCCTGTAGTCAATTGGACTAGAAGACGATTACTGAAAAATATTAGAAACTCGCGGACTTGGGCAATCCTAATTGTTTTCACCATCACTTCGCTGATCGGACTCGTCGTTGCTTTATCAATAATAATTCCTGCATCTCAAGAACTGAGCCAACTCTTTGAAAAGAAAGCTGAAATTATTGAAAAGGCTCAAAAGCAATTAGCAAAGTTCAATAGCGGCCTCGCCTCTCTTGAAAACATTTTCGGAGAATCTAATGAAGATGCATCTTCATTAGATCATACCAATACACAAGAGAGTCAATTATGGAACAAATTTATCCAGTGGGCTAATAGCCCAGAAACGACATCGTCATTGATTAGCTTTTTAGGAAAAGCTGCTAATGGTTTCATAGGCGTGTTGGGGTATCTGATCGGACTCTTCCTCATTCCTGTTTATTTATTCTTTTTCCTTAGAGATTCAGCATTCATTGAAAGATACTGGGATAAATTCATTCCGCTAAAGGATTCATCATTTAAAGATGAGATCGTAAGTCTCATTAAAGAAATAAACGTATACTTAGCAGCTTATTTTAGAGGGCAAGTCGTTGTAAGCTTTATTGATGGCGCTCTTACGGGAGTAATTTTAATGATTTTAGGACTAGATTATGCACTAATCATTGGTGTTTCCCTCGCAATTCTTGGCGTGATTCCGTTTGTTGGATTTATTTTAACCGCTATTCCTGCATTACTTATAGCTGTAGCCCAACAGGATGGTCCATCTGCTATCCTTGTATTAGCAGTATTCATCGCCGTTCAACAATTTGACGGTCTTATCATTCAACCCAAGATAGTAGGTGAAGCCGTAGGATTACATTCATTAACCGTAATCTTTTCTGTACTATGCTGGTCGTTGATTATTGGAGGCATACTGGGAGCATTACTCGCTGTGCCGCTTACTGCCTCTATTAAAGTTCTATTTCAACGCTACATATGGGAACAAAAAATCCAAGATAAAATAGCGGCAAAAGAAGCAATTCAAAGTCCATAAAACCTATCGTAACAAAATTCTGATGTCAGTTGATACAATTGAAATCACTGCCCAAGTTGAGAAAACTAGCAATTGGATAAGTCCACTCAGGGAAGAAATGGCCCGCGTTCTCATTGGCCAACATTCACTAGTTGACAGCCTAATGATAGGCCTGCTTACCAAAGGGCACCTCCTAATCGAAGGAGTTCCAGGCCTTGCAAAAACCTTAACAATTAATGCTCTTGCTGGTTGCCTCAATGCTGAATTCAAAAGAATCCAATTTACACCAGACTTACTTCCTGCCGATGTTATAGGAACACTCATTTACAGTCCCCAGAACGGAGACTTTTCACCAAGATTAGGTCCAGTTTTTACAAACCTGTTACTGGCCGACGAAATCAACAGAGCGCCAGCGAAGGTTCAAAGCGCACTACTAGAAGCCATGCAAGAACGGCAAGTCACTATTGGTGATACTTCATATAAATTACCCGAACCTTTTCTAGTAATGGCCACCCAAAACCCATTAGATCAAGAAGGCACTTACCAATTACCTGAAGCTCAGCTCGATCGCTTTTTGCTAAAAGTAACAATTGATTACCCCAAACCTGATGAGGAAAGATCAATACTGGAGCGCATGAGCAATTCGACTATTGATTTAAAAACCAATCAAATACTCTCAAAAGAAGAGTTAGCCGAATCGAGAGAAATCGCTGATTCAATCTATGTTGATGAAAGCATCAAGGATTATATTGTTTCATTAGTCGTGTCTACTAGAGAGCCATCAAAAATTAATGATGACCTAAAGTCTTATATCCGATGCGGAGCCTCTCCTCGGGCAACCATAAATCTTACCCTCGCCGCAAAGGCCAACGCTTATATTCAAGGCAGAGGATTCGTCACACCAACTGACGTTAAAAAAGTTGCTCCAGAAATACTTAGACATAGAGTTTTATTATCATATGAGGCTGAAGCGGAACAGATAACTACCGACCAAATTGTTAGTCAGATATTAGAAGGCGTCCCTGTGCCCTAATTTAATGGATGAACTGACTCAAATATTAAGAGAAGCAAGACGAATTGAAGTTCGCGCTCGAGGCATGGTTTCCAATGAATTTAGCGGAGAATACCGCAGTTCATTCAAGGGAAGAGGCATCGATTTTCACGATTTACGTGAATACATCCATGGTGATGACGTTAGATCCATTGACTGGAACACTACAGCCAGAACTGCCGAGCCATACGTTAAACAGTTCATCGAACGGCGTGAATTAAACATATACATCGCTATCGACATCAGTTCGTCATCTAATTACGGAAGCAGAAAGTTCAGTAAAAGAAAAGTTGCCGCTATCATTTCTGCAATTTTCTCACTAAGTGCAGCAAAAAATGGCGACAAGGTAGGCCTCATACTATTTAGTAACTCAGTTGAATTCTTCTCCGCTGCCAAAAAAGGTTCAGCTAACTGCATGAGAATTCTCAGAGAATCCCTTCTCTATCCGCACAAACCCAAACAAAGTGATCCAGGGTGCGCGCTTGAGTTCTTACTAAATCATCAATCCCGCAAATCTTTGATCCTTCTTGCCTCTGATTTTTTGTGTTCAGATTTCGAACAATCATTAAAAGTCTCTTCATCTAAAAATGACATCATTGCCATTCAATTAGTTGACCCCGCAGAACAAGAACTTCCTAGAGTTGGCAAGGTCCGCTTAACCGATCCTGAAACTGGTAAATCTCAAACCATAAACACAGACTCAGAAAATATTCGTCAAATTTATTCTAAGAATCGAGATCAATGGCAAACGAATCTTAACAGAATGCTTGAGAGTAACGGTATTGATAAAATCATCCTCAGCACAGACAATGAGCAAAACATATCCATGGCCCTAAGAAAGTTTTTCAAAGAAAGAAAAATCTAAATCAACTACTCTTGAATTATCTCTATGAACTCATCAGGAGTTTCGGAAGGCAAATCAACTGCACCTGTACCCTCAGAACCTTGTTTGTTTACTCTGTCAGGCCTTACCCCAGAACCTCTAGGATCACTTAATCCCCGAGCCTGAGCCGCTTTCATTTTATTTTTGATTCTTTCCTCATCAAAGTCTGTTGTTAATAACTCTGCAGTAAAATGAGAGAAAAAGCCTGAACCCATAAACAAAATAATTGCGACCAATAATACTTCGCCTTTCTTAGGCCTAAGTCGCGGATTACGATGTCTCTTAGCAAAAAATACAACAATCCCAATGGAAATAATTACGCAAATGACCATTAAAAGATAAAAATATTTCGGGAAATACATCAAATTTAAACATTACACAATCCAGCAACAACTCCATTGAAAAATAATTATCACGCATGACCCAAAACAATCCCAAAAAGAAGAACAGATTTAGACCGGGCCCATTTGAATATCACGAAGAAATTGAATTAGAAATTTCAAGCCTGACGAATATGGGACAAGGAATAGCAAGGACTAACGAAAACTGGGTCGTCTTAGTCCCCTTCTGTGTGCCTGGAGAAAAAGTAATTGCCCGAATTTATAGCAATCAAAAAAATTACAGCGAAGCCGATTTATTGAAAGTCATTTCACCGTCACCTACAAGGGTCCAGCCAGAATGTAAAATTTTTGGTTCTTGCGGTGGATGCCAATACCAACACATCGATTACGCTGAACAATTGAGATGGAAAAAAATGCAAGTCGAAGAACTGCTTTTACATATGGCTGGCGTGAAATGTAAAGTGGATGAGGTCACTCAATCTCCTAAGAAATATGCTTATCGAACAAAATTAACTCCACACTTCAACAAGCCGAAAGGCGGTGAAGTTGGGCCAATTGGATTTCAACAACCTGGAAGAAGATCACTTATAGACGTGGAGATTTGCCCGATTGCACACCAAGGCATTAACGACAACCTAAAAGATATACGAAAAGAAGTCAGAAATAATGCAAGCTCATACAAAAGAGGTTCAACTCTACTCATTAGGGTCGATTCAAACGAACAATTACACACTGAGCCTGACTCTATTGCCGTCGAAAAAGTCGGTCCAATGGAATTTCATTTTCCTGCAGGCAGCTTCTTTCAAAATAACGCTTCAATACTAGAAGATTTCACGGACTATGTAAAATTAGAGGCCAAATCTTCAGGCCAAAAATATCTTGTTGATGCCTATTGCGGAGCTGGACTATTCTCGTTAACTTCAGCTAGTGAATTTGAGAAAGTCATTGGCATTGAAGTTTGTGTGCATTCGATCAAATGGGCCAACTTTAATGCAAAAGTTAATCAAATATCAAACGCATCGTTTCTTGCAGGAAAAGTAGAAGATTTATTCAAAGATGTGGCCGTTAGAGGCGATGAAACAATCGTTGTAATAGACCCTCCAAGAAAGGGTTGTAGCGAAGATTTCCTAGAACAGCTTTTTACCTTCTCACCAGACACAGTAATATATGTTTCATGCAATCCGGCAACTCAAATGAGAGATCTAAAATTATTTCTTAAGTCTGGATTTAAACTAAAAAGAGTAATGCCATTTGACCTATTCCCACAAACCAAGCATCTCGAATGTGTTATGACCCTTAGTCGTAAGGAACATTAATAATGTTACGACCTAAACAAAGAAAGCCATCCCCCAATTAAAAACAAACCACCCACAGGGGTCACCGGCCCGAGATAAGTAAGTTGATAAAGGGCGAGCAAGTATAAGCTTCCACTGAAGAAAGTTATTCCAATAACAAAACAAAACCATGAAAGCTTATTGAAGTTATTTAGAGAAAACGTAATTACCAATAAGACCACAGCATGTATTAAATGATAAAAAACAGCAGTTTTCCAAACATCGAGATTACCACTCGCTTCTAGCTGTCCTTTCAAAGCATGCGCGCCGAATGCTCCTAAAGCCACACCGAGGGCGCCAATAACAACAACAATTTTTTTCCTCACTCCCGACACAACTACTAATAGATCATTCTCTGTATTTACCATTGTTTGCGGAAATTAAATCCGTTTAATTATACCTTGATATTAAAATCTTAAAATGACAAAGAAACCAAAAATCACATTTCTTGATTCAGCCACTATGGACCCTGGAGACTTGGACCTAAGTATTTTAAATGAATTTGGCGATTGCACTTTCCATAAAACTACAAGTGAAGAAGAAACATTAGCCAACATTAAAGATGCCGATATTATTATTACAAACAAAGTAAATATTGACTCAAGAATCGTCACTCAATCCCCAACCTTAAAGCTGATTGTTGTATGTGCTACTGGTGTAAATAACATTGATCTGAAAGTAGCAAAGGACAGCGGGATTATTGTCAGCAATGTAGCCAATTACTCAACGCCAATCGTTGCTCAACACACTATTTCACTCTTACTTAACCTTTGTGGAAACACTCATAAGTATTTAGCTGAAAAAGATTCGTGGCCGAAGAGCCCAATTTTCACCAGATTGACCCATCCAGTGACAGAATTAAACGGTAAGATAATGGGCATTGCCGGATCTGGCAATATAGGATCTCTAGTAGGCGAAATCTCAGAACAAATGGGAATGAAAATACATGTTTTATCTAGAGGACAATCGTCTACTTCAAATCACCCAGAATGGCCCAGAGTTAGCAAGGAAGAATTCTTTTCAAAGAGTGACATCATAAGCTTGCATTGTCCTCTGACCAAGGAAAATACAAATATGATCAACTCAAATACTCTAGAACAAATGAAGCCTACCTCATTTTTTATTAACACAAGTAGAGGAGGCCTAGTAAATGAAAATGATCTCGCTGACGCCCTCAAATCGAACGCTATTGCTGGCGCTGCACTCGACGTCCTTTCTACAGAACCCCCAGAAAAGAATCACCCCTTATTGTGCGATACAATTCCTAATCTACTCATCACTCCTCATATCGCTTGGACATCATTAGAAGCAAGGAAACGGCTCCTCGAAGGTGTGATCGGCAACATCCAATCATTCCTTTCTGGTAGACCTTCTAATGAGGTTACTTACGCTTAGATTCGTTTATGAATCTTTACCCAATTAAGATTCAATTCTTTTTAAGCTACGCTGCTCTTGGAAGCATAGGACCATTGATGGCTCTTCTGCTAAAGGAAGCTAAAGATTTCAGCCCAAGACAAATCGCCCTGACTTTGAGCATATCAAGCATTGGAATGCTTTTCACTCCAGCCTTGATGACTTATCTGGCAGACAAGTCAATTGATTCCCGCAGAATTTTAAGATTTATTTTTTCAATTACAGCTGGGTCATTAATTGCTGTTTACTATTTAAATGATCCACTTCATGTGACTATAAGTTGGACAATCTACAGCATAGCTTTCATTCCTACTCTACCACTCCTAGATGGGTACTTTTTCAACCACAACCAACATCTAAAAGAGCGTGGAGAAAAAGGCCTCGAGTACCAAAAGATTAGAATATGGGGATCGATTGGATTCATTGCACCTAGTGCAATTCTATTTTTCACTCTTAGCGGAGAAAAGAGCATAGCAAATTCACTTTGGTGTGCAGTAACATTTTGCATCCTTTCATTACTCGCAACCTACTTAATGCAGGAACCCGCTAGCTCTGAAAAAGTCACTGTGAAGAAACCAACTAGAGAAGCTTTCCGAGTCCTTCTATCACCCAAACTTATACCATTCTGCATCGGCATTTTCTTTTCCTACACAGCAGCAAACTGCTACTACCCTTACCTCTCAGTATTCTTCAAAGAATCAATCGGCATTCAAAATAATCACATCGCTGCAATAACTTCAATTGGTGTTGCTATCGAAATTATTTATCTCCTCAACCTTACGAATCTAAAAAAAATCCTAGGGTTTCGTGGAGTAATGACATTAGGCCTTTTCTCAATGGCCGTCAGATTGTCAATCTTAGCTACTTTTCCAACACTAAAGACAGCACTAATAATTCAAATCTTCCATGGCCTAGAAATACTTTCCATGTTTGTTCTTCCTATAATGTATCTTGATCAAGTGTCGGGTCCAGGATTCCGAAATTCGATCCAAGGAGCGTTTACTATTCTAATTACTGTACCATCTCGCCTTCTAGGATTTGTAATTGCCGGTGAAATAGCCCGCTCCTACGGAGCGAAGGAAGTCATTTATGCCGGCTCCATCCTTTCTGCTTTAGGAATGCTTATAATTTTTGTTTTCCTTAAAAAAGACAACAAACCTGAAAACTCTCACTAAGGATCAATCTCGCTTTGGATCAATCGGGTAAATTCATTTTTTATCTTCAACTGTTCATTACACTCTACATCCTTTAAAGAAATTCCATCAATACTCTCAATTGGTTGTATTTGCCTAAGAGTTGAAGTTAGAAAAGCCGAGTCAACATTAGTGAGATCAGTCATAGGAAAATCAATCTGATTCACATGAATACCAATTCTATTACATATCTCAAGCGCCAGAGCACGAGTGACTCCTGGCAAGCATCCTGATGAAAGAGGTGGAGTAATCAATTGGCCATTTGAAACAATAAAAATATTACTGCCGGATCCCTCGCATAAGTTACCAGAAACATTAGGAAAAATAGCTTCTCTGGCTCCTTTAGAATGCGCAAGCGCCAAAGCCACCACATTTTCTCCATAGGATGTGGTCTTTAGACCTACTAGAGCCCCATGCTCGTTCCTTGCATAGGGCACAGTAATAACTTTGCTATGCCTCGGCTGTTCAGGCACTTCTGAAGATGCAACAATAACATTCTCAGAGTCTGTGCCCTTCTCGGAACCAAGTGGTGCCCTTCCTGCTGTAATCGTAATCCTTAAGCGGGCAGGACTTGCCTGATTTAAGGCAAGAACTGCCTCACATGCATCACTCAAAAGCTCAGCTTCAGGCACATTCAACCCAAATGGCCGTGCTGATTTGATCAAACGCTCGAAGTGCCTAGTAAAAGCAAATGGCTTATTGCCATCATACGAAATTAATGTTTCAAAGACTCCATCCCCAGTTAAAAGACCATGGTCAAATGGAGATACCGCTGCATCTTCTTCGGATACAATATCCCCATTTAGCCACAGTTGATTTTGAGCTCTTTTATGACTTAGATTCATTTTTTCGAATGATAGTATATTTACTTTATACGTCGTATCTTAAACTTCCCTATCATAAAGAGTTCATTTCTGCTAATCCTTATTGCGGGTGACTTAAATCTTATGACTTTTGCCATTTCGACAGCTATATTATTTGCCTTTTCAGCAATCTGTAACACAAAAGTCTCGCGGCTGATGGATCAAATCACCGCAAATCTAATTAGGCTTCTAATTGCAACTTTCATTTTAGGGCTGGTGACCTTAATTGTTGAGCCTCGTAGCTTTCATCCGCAAGCTTCTAAATGGCTAATAGTCAGTGGCATAGTAGGATTTGGAGTTGGCGATATTGCTCTCTTTATGGCTCTTTCAAAGATCGGATCCAGGCTAACCATTCTAATTAATTTTTGCACAGCAACACTAGTAGGAGCATTATCCGACTGGGTCTGGCTAGGCGATTCCATTAAAACAGAAACTATAATCTTCATATTTTGCATCCTTGCAGGACTCTCTATTGCGCTTTACCCAAATAGACCAGGATCAAACAATACCACCTCATATAAAATAGGTGTTATCGCTGCCATCGTGGCTGGCATTGGTCAAGGAGTAGGCGCGTCAATTAGTCGCCATGCAAGCACCATTGCAGATTGTGACAATGTTACAATTGGAGGAATGAGCCAGGCTTTCCAAAGGGTCTTTGCAGGCTTTATATTTTTATTGCTAATTTTTCTTATCAAAAAAATCACCAATCGTAGGGAGGTTAAATTCCCCACAACAAAGAAACCCATTTCCTGGCTATTTTTTGCGGCCCTATTTGGTCCTGTACTAGGAGTGAGCTGCTTCCAAGCATCGCTGCAGACAATGACTAGCGGAGAATCTATGGCAATTGTTGCAACGAGCCCAATAATCTTAATTCCATTGGCACTCGCGTTTGAAAAAGACAAACCGACAATGCTATCCATTCTTGGAGGAATTTTTGCCGTCAGCGGAGTAATCGGAATGGCTCTTTCTAGCTAACCTTTCTCCCTATCAATTCCTCGAGCCTTTCCTTAAGAAAGTCGATCCCATGACCAGTGAGCGCTGAGACACCAATAATTTCTATTCGGGAAAATCTAGATCTTAAAACATCGAAATTCGCTTTAGCTCCGTCAATGTCCATTTTATTTGCAATAATCATCCAATCCCTCGAAGCAAGCTCATCACTATAAAGTTTTATCTCTTTCCTTAGAGTTTGGATGTCCTCGATTGGATCTCTCATATCAGATCCTGCAATATCCACGACAAAAAGCAGTAACTTACATCGCATAATGTGGCGCAGAAAATCATGTCCTAGCCCCACATTTTCATGAGCCCCTTCAATGATACCTGGTATGTCAGCAACAGTAGCACGCACTACACTATTAAATTCAACTACTCCTATTGAGGGCTGAAGTGTTGTGAATGGATAATTAGCAACCTTGGGCTTAGCTGCGGACAACACACTCAAGAGGCTAGACTTACCTGCATTAGGAAATCCAACAAAACCAGCATCACCAATCTGCCTTAGTTCAAGATAGAAGAATCCATCTTCTCCTTTCTCGCCCAGAGTATGCTCCTGAGGTGCTTGGTTAGTGGAAGATTTAAAATGAACATTTCCTTTTCCTCCCTTCCCAGCTTTCGCAATAACAAATTGCTCACCATCAGTTGTCAAATCAGCTATAGGCTCTCTTTCACACTTGAGCTCCTCTATCGAAACCCCTGGTTGATCAGATTCATAAACAAGTGTTCCCGGGGGAACCCTTACGACAAGTTCGCTGCCTGACTTGCCATGCTTCCCCCTGCCCTGACCATGCGCTCCAGATTTTGCTATTAAACGTGATTTAAAAAATAGATGAGTAAGGTTGTCTGTATCTGAAGCAACCTTCAAAATAACGTCTCCGCCATTTCCACCATCCCCACCGTCTGGCCCTCCCTTTGGAACATATTTTTCTCTTCGGAAATGAACGATGCCATTACCTCCATCCCCTGCCCTTACGTAAATGCGGACATGATCAACAAATTGTCTTTTTTTCAAGTTAATTACCTATTTTAAGTAATAAGGTCTTTATTTAATTACGCTAAAACACAAATACAGCAACTATACAATTTACATAGGATCAACATTAAAAGACTTCTTAGTGCCAGCTTAATTAAAAATTTTGTAATCAAATAAATACTAAAGCATCGTTCATAAAGTGCATAATTGTGCTAAATCTGATCACTACTCTGCCTTGATTTTATCCAATGATTCAAATACGATCTATAATGACCAAAAGCCAGCTCCGTCTAAATCTTTTTTTGGTTTATTCATTCTTCTTTGTATGTGTGACACCCTCATCTCATGCAAAAATACTGGACTACTTCAAAAAAGATCTTTCTAAGGTTCCCACTAAAGAAAAACTTAAGACTCAGGAACCTCTTGCCAAAAAAAAATTAGACCAAGCTTTAATTTATGAAAAAAAGGGCATGAGATCCAAGGCCGCCACACAGTATCAATACATCGTCAAGAATTACCCATTCACCTCTTCAGCTCCAATAAGCCAATTTAAACTTGCAGAAAGTTTTATGCAAAAAGGAAAATTGAAAAAAGCTTTCTCTTCCTTTCAGGACTTTACAGATAAACACAAGTCGAGCCCATATTTCATAAAAGCAATTCAAGCTCAATACGATATTGCGCGTTCTGCACAACAGCAGAACAGCAAAAATAAATTATTTTTTCTCCCAAAAAAGTTTCAACAATCTGACCTCCTTGAATGGTTCACATCCATTATAGACAACGCTCCATTCTCTGCCCTGGCACCATTAGCTCAATTCGCAATAGCTGAACTTTATCAAGCAGACGACAAGACATCCATGGCAATTTCAGCTTACCAGTCACTAGTCGACAAACACCCTAACCACCCTAAAGCACCAGAAGCACAATTTAGAATCGGAGAAATTGCACGACAAAAAATCGAATCCGGCAGCAGAGACCATGCAAACATTGTATCAGCAAGAAACGCCATGGAAGATGTTATTGTAGCTTATGAAAATAGCCCCAGAGCCAAAGAAGCTAAAATTGCACTAGCAAAGTTTGAATCGATTGAGGCAGAACATTTTTATGACACAGGCCTATTCTACGAGAAACAAAATAAATTAAGAAGCGCAGTAATTTATTACGAAAAAGCATCAAAGGCCAAAGACCCCATTGTCCGCAATAATGCATTAAGGAAGCTTTCATTAATTCAAGGGAATTCCCAAACGCAGAAAACATCAAATCCTATAGGTCAAATAAAGAAAGAACCTGAACTAAAGAAAGATTTGCCTCCTTCACTGACCAAAGAGTCAGAAGAAACAATAACCAATGAGAATAAAGGACCTTTAATACTTCCACCCCCACCTCCAGAAAGTTAGATTCCATTCCCGTTAATTAGAACCGCTCATTAAAATTCAGCTTTGACTGCATATAGACTAAAACGAAAACAATTAGCTATAAATTCCATCATTATCCTGATTGGAATGAGCTCATGCATAGGATATAAGCTTGGAAACAATAAACCCACTAATCTGCAAAGAATAAACTCAGTCTCTGTACCAATATTTAAAAATGAAACTCTCGAGCCTCGTCTACAAACACTAGTAACGAATGCTACAGTAAAAGCACTTCAACAGGCAGGAACTTATAGAATATCTAAACCCGAACTTTCTGATGCCACGTTATTCGCTACCATTAAAAACATTTCACGAAAGCAATTAAGATCAACGCGTGAAAACGTTTTAAAGACCAAAGAAATTGAAATCATTATTGATGTCATTTTTTCAGTTGAAGAAAATCGTACAGGGAAAATTTTAGACAAAGGTACAATCAAAGGAAATAGCACTAGTTATTTAGATTCAAACTTTCAACTAACTAAACGACAAGCCATACAACTAGCCGCTAATGATTTAGCAAAAAAAATATCGGCTCGCATAAGTGAGGGCTTCTAATTATTCATAATCTTAATGGAGAGCCAACGAGGCACACTTTTCATAGTTTCCACACCCATCGGAAATCTATTGGATATTTCACCCAGAGCAATTGAATGCTTAAAAGCTGTCGACATTATCGCGTGTGAAGATACCCGCCACAGCGGAAAATTATTAAGTAAGTACGGAATTGATACCAACAGAATAAGCTTACACCAACATAACGAAGCGTCGCGAACTGCCCATCTCATTCTAAAGATGCAAAGCGGCTTTGATGTAGCTTATATCACCGACGCCGGCACACCATTAATCTCTGACCCAGGCTCAAGACTAGTCCATCTCGCCTCCTCAGAAGATTGTGAAGTCGTAGTAATTCCTGGCCCATCAGCAGTTACCGCAGCTCTTGCAGGATCCGGATTTCCTGCTGATCGTTTTTATTTTGGTGGGTTCTTATCTACCAAAAAGAAAGCCCGCCAAGACGAACTTCAAGAGTCTTTACAAAGAACGGAAACTTCAATTTTCTTTGATTCTCCATATCGAATCGCATCTACACTTGAAATCCTATCCACGCTCGAACCAGATAGACCCATTGTTGTGGCACGAGAATTGACAAAAAAGTTCGAAGAATTCAAAAGAGGCAATACCCTTGAACTAGCTAATTTATTTTCACAAAAGCCAGTAAAAGGTGAGATCGTTATTGTCATTAGTGGAGCACGCCCCCCACGTTGGCTAAATTCAAAGCAAACCTAATATTGATATATCTATATCAATACCCTAAAAATTACCTAATGCGACTGACCTCATCATTCTTCAAAATGATGGCCATGCTTGCCTTCACACTGTTACTAATTTTTTTGTCAACAGACCAAGGTAAAGCACAATCACCTCCGCCTTCCATCAAGAGGGCCATAGACAAGCTATTGAACCCAGAAACTGGGAATGAGGCATTACAACAAAGCTGCATTCGTATAAGCATAAATCTTAAGGCTTACATCCAGGCTAAACTGAACAAAGAAATTGAGTTTTCAAAAATACTAAAGGATTTCGATACACAAAAAAAACTCTCCGACAAAATAAATCAACTCGATAACCCAAACCGAATTGACGATTTCATTATATATAGCGCAGCATATTTAATAAAATTCCCAAACGATCCAAATTATGCTGAAAGGCTATGGAAACTTGCTGCTATAGTTGACCTGAGAGAAGAGAACGGAAAATGCAAGCTACTAACCGAACGATTCTTCCCTGCATTGATCAACGCCTGCAGTCAATTACCTCCAGACAATACCTTTAATTTGGAAGGTCGGTTCCTATTAGCTAGATATCATGAGAGAAAACGGGAATTCCAAAAGCAGGAAGAAATATTAAATGAAATACTCAAAAGATCCAAAATTTCATTAGAAGCTCGGTACACTGCAATCGGAGAGCTCGGAAAACTGAAAGAATCCCAAGAACTATTCACTGATGCACTTAAACTATATGCGTCCACTAAGGATGGCATTGATTCATATCCACAACCGATCGACTTTATCCTAAGGTCGGCAATCATTCACCTCGAATTAGGCCAGAACCGAGAGGCTATACAAAAATTACTCTCACTAAAAGATACAAAGCCTTCATTGAGAAAAGTCACATCATCCCCGAAAGCACTAGAAACACTCTTATCACTATCCTCCAATGAAAATCAATTAAGCCTTTATTGGAAACATTCCAAAACTTGGTGGCCGAAATGGTTAAATTTCCGGAATGCAACAGGAGTCAAATTAGATATAAAAGATTTAAGAATCCCTAATTTTACTGAATCCGGGAAGATCCAAAAAAACATAGCTCAGTCAATAGCTACTAATGATAAGATCCTTTTCTATGATCAGCTCGATCTATTAATGCATCGCCTCAGATGGTGCCCATCTTCTCTCAACCAAGTAGGCACAACTCTTTGCTTTTTATTACCTCAAATCCAAAACAACCTGCAAAAAGATATTCATGAACTTCTCATGATAATTTGTGACGGAACATTTTCAGGTAACAAAGAATTTTATAGACGATCAAAGCTATACAAAACAATCAGCTTCTCAGTCATCAATGATCATAACAACGCCATCAAAAACATAAAAAGTTTTTTGGATGAAGACGCAGAGAATGATGAAGTCACTGAAACCATTATTAGATTATGGGCTCACCTTGCTATCAATGGAAAAACAGAGACACATGGACCAAAAAGTGCATTGGAAAATTTACTATATTCAAACAAAAAACTAAGCAATAGACCTCAAACAGTACTGTCACTGGCTCAAATCTATAGAAAGATTGAAGACTACATAAAAGAAGAGCAACTCCTCTCCAAAGAAGTTAAGGAACCAAAAGTCCGTTCGGATCAGCAAATTCATCAGACCCTCACATCAAGACTCAACGAAATT
This sequence comes from Verrucomicrobiaceae bacterium, assembly GCA_004211885.1. Taxonomy (GTDB): domain Bacteria; phylum Verrucomicrobiota; class Verrucomicrobiia; order Verrucomicrobiales; family DEV007; genus EC70. Next base: position 46,182 of record SHBV01000008.1, on the reverse strand, counting down.
AGATCAGGCATAGTAACAAACAACGAATTCACGAAAGCAATACTAGATTGGTTTCAGTCACACTCTCCAGAATGGCTTAACTTTACTCTTCCTGAAGGGTTCAATGATGCACGGTTGAAAAATATTAGTATCGAAAAAGCTTTATCAAATCCATCGTTATTCAAAATATCAAGGGAAGAGCATTTAAAACTACATGTACTAGTAGCAAGCTCAAAGCAATACCCCAGAGTACTCAGAGAAGATTCATTTCAAAGAGCATTCACTGAAATTTATTCAAGCTGCGATAAATATTCGACGGCCAGGAAAATGTTACGTGATTTGATTTCAGACGACCGATTCCCCCAACAACTAATTCAATTGCTTCTGGTTTTCTCTATGGATGAAGCACTAACAATGTCGAGAAAAAGAGACATAACACACGCAATCACACACCCCTTACTGGACAGAAAAAACTCTAGAATAGCCTCAGCAATACAGACTTACGGCTCATTTGCTAGTACTGACCTATCCTCTAGCGAATCCTTATCTCAATGCTATCAAAACACCAGCTCAAGAATTCTAGACGCATCAAGTTTTGCCGTCATCGCTCAGATATTTGAAAGGTCTTTATCAATTGGATCATTAGATTTAGCAGAAAGGATATTCAATGAATCTCCAAGTTGGAAAGTGCCAAATCAATTAAGACAGAGACAAGAAATATTAATTTCAGCCATTGAAAATTCATTACAAAGAGCAAAAGCATCCGTCCCCTTTGGAAAATCAATGCATAGATTAATAACTGCTCTTTATCCCGATTCAAGCCCCAATGAAATTATTGATATTAGTAAATATAAACAATCTGTAGACTTGAAGCGTCTAACTGAAAAGGATGCATTCAATCTACTCCTCAAGAGGGCATTAAGCGATAACATAATAGAAAGCTCACCAAGATTTTGGTTTGACTTGGCTGAACTGATGCCGCGTGATCATACGCAAGTTAGATTTTCATTTCAATTGATCGAAAACTTGATGCTAAGCAAAATTCCTGACCTTGAAAAATCATTTAGCCTTTTTTCTTCTCCTTCAATCATAGACACTGATGACAAAGGTTTACGCGAAAAACTATTTGAAATATTCAAGAAACACAGAAACAAAGACAAGGAACCGTTCTCATATGCAGCAACAATAATAACACAAACACAAGCAGGCGACATCCGTCTGGGACGGCCTGTAAACATCGATCAAGCATGGAACGGCTTAAAACATCCTGTCTTAGAAAATATACTTATCCCTACCAAACTAGGGATACTTATGGCTCACAAAAACGTTGAACAACTGAAAGAAACCTTACTAAATATTTCAGACGATCAACTCTTCTCATCAAATTTGTTAGATGTTAGCTGGCCCGCTCTCATTATGAGTGAACTTAGCGATAAAACAAAAACGGCAGAGGAATTCGCTAAAAAATCAACTTCTCAAAGTATAGCTAAAGCAGCACGTTATCTGGACTTCCAATCTATACGTTTTATTTATGATTCCGCAAATCGCCTCAACGATAAGAGCATTATTCCCGAAGGCTGGTTTAAATACTTAGATTCGCAGATAAAATCAGAAAGAGACAGTTACTCGCTTCGAATAATTAATGCAGAATATGAAGAGAATTGGGAAGAACTTGCTAAATGGTCAGGAAGAGCCGTTACAGAGTATCCAACCTACTATAATTACTATCGGCCAAGAGGATATGCACTAGCTAAACTTGGCAAGACCCAAGAAGCAATAGCCGCCCTTAATATTTACATTAAATACAGCAAAGATGAAGTTCACTGGAAAGATGCTCTAACTTTATTAAACTCTTTAAAAACAAATACCAAAAATCAATAAATTAGATATGAGAATTCCTCAAAAGAACCTGTTCCTTACCATTTTATTGATCGGTCTATTTTCGATCAATGCACTAAGTGACGGTAATGACCGACCCATAGATGATGCTATCATTAAAGTCCTATTCGAAACAAAATTAGGTGAACTGAAAGATGACAACAAGACCACAGACGCTTCATTAATCTCCGAACAACTCAAAGAACAAAACAAGATTCATGCCGATCTACCGAAAGTTCCCAGCTCAGGACTTCACAGCTCGGAAATTTACAAGAACCGAAAAGACGGCGTCCTCTGCTTGGGCAATATTTACAAATGTGACAAATGCTCTAAGTGGCATGGGAACATTGCAGGAGGCTTCATAATAACTAAGGAAGGCCTCGCAGTCACAAATTATCACGTCATGAAAAATGCAAAAGCTGGAGCCTTCGGCGCAATGAACATCCAAGGCGAACTGTATCCAATAGAAAAAATTGTCGCGTCCTCTGAAAAAGATGACCTTGCCATCGTCAAACTCAGAGGCGATGAATTCACACCACTGCCCATCGCAAAATCAGCGCCGATAGGTTCAGATGTCATTGTCATAAGTCATCCAGAAGGAAGATTTTACACAGTCTCAAGAGGAATCATCTCGAGGTACTACAAGCAAAGGGGAGGCAAAGAAAAGGGCTCTCCCAGATTAGCAATCACTGCCGACTTTGCTAAAGGGTCCAGCGGATCACCGGTCTTCGATGTTACCGGATCGGTCATTGGCGTAGTGGCAGCAACTAATTCAATTTATTACAACAAAAGCGAAGGAATTGAACGTAATTTGCAAATGGTCATCAAATCATGTATCCCATCAAGCTCTATCCTTAAACTCTTAGAAACTGGCACCCCCTAAGGCCTTCTCACAATCAGAATTACGTAGAGAATATATACACCTATCATTGCTCCACCTTTAAACCTGCCTAATTTTAGCTTACCCATCATTAAGACTCCAGTCAGGAAAACAGCACCAACCATAAAAATTAAGTCCGTAGGATCTATTCCCTTAACCTGAGGCATTGGCTTAGCCACAATGGTAATTCCAAGAATTGCCAAGATATTGAAAACTGATGATCCTATTGCGTTGCCTGCAATAAGATCCCCCTGCTTTTTCAAGCATGCTACTATAGAAGTCGCCAGCTCAGGCAATGATGTCCCAAAGGCCAAAACCGTTAAGCCTATGACCGCATCAGAAACGCCTAACGATTTAGCAATCCCAATTCCACCTCTCTGGAAACAATCGGCTCCCACCACAAGTAGTCCTAATCCAAATATAATAAGAAAGAATAGATATACAAAAGACCTGTCATTTCTATTAATTTGCTCATTTCCCTCAGCCTCATCAGCACTCGAGCCCTTGCCTAAAAATCCAAAGTTAGAAGCAATGTACAGCAATATACCCACTACAAGTACGCACCCCTCTAATCTCGACAAACGACTGTCAACCAACATGCACACAAGCAAAAATGATACTATTAGTAATATAGGCATTTCTTTGCGCAAGACTTGCCGGTGAATAGTAAGCGGCATAACAATTCCACTGAATCCAAGTATCAGAAGGATATTACATATGTTAGATCCAACAATGTTCCCTATTGCAGCATCTGGACTACCATTAAAATTTAAACTCAAACACACAGCAAGCTCTGGAGCACTTGTACCTAAAGCAACTACAGTCAATCCAATGACCAAAGGCGAAACGCCGGCCTTCAATGCAAGCTGTGAACTTCCGCTAACTAACCATTCAGCACCAAAGTACAAGCCGACTAGTCCAATTATTAGATATATAACATCCATAACTTAATTCAATACTACAAGAATTCTACACTAGCCAGTAGTTGGCAATTAACAAAAATATTAATTCACCGCCATTCATGCTTAGGATACCTACCCCTTAACTGTTTTTTAATTTCTGGATAACTCGATTCCCAAAAACCTTTAAGATCCTCTGTCCTTTGCACAGGACGGTGATTTGGGCCAAGTATCTCAATAAGAACAGATACCTTGCCATTGCATATAGTCGGTGAACTCATCACATCGTACAATTTTTGCAAAACAATAGAAATTTTAGGCCCACTTTCTTCATAAATAATTTTAATCTCGCGGCCATTACTGAGCATTATTTTCTTAGGCGCGAGACTCTCGATTAACGACCTCTGGTCAGCCGAAAGCCAAACTTTGAGAAATGGCCAGACTTCAAGCTCCTTGATCTCCTTGTAACTGAGCGATCCCCGACAAACCTCATTAATGATTAACTCTCGATCTTCTTCGTTAAACTTCGGAAGACCCAGCTCAGGACAACCCCTCCTCACACAATCCACTCTTCTTAACCAGGAATCACACTTACTGTTCCACCCTTTGAGTTTTAATTTATGTTTAATGACAGCATTCGCCAAAACTAATGCAGCCTGATCTTTAGGGATGTTCTGTGTAAATTTAGACTTCAATTCAAGATCCATAAATCTTGTAACCATCGCCCCTACAACTCTCTTCGTTCCAACATCATACTTGCAAATTTCTCCATCTTTTACCTCTTCAGGAAAAACATCCTTCAACCAATCCATCTTAATACAAGTAGCCTTGGAAATTATTACATTTACATCTTTACCTTCAATCTCAGCCACTTCTGCAGCCACTATAATTTGCTCAGAAGACGCAACGCTTCCCTTTGCTAACTTCCCTCTGCGAGAACCAACTAAGTTACAAGACAATGTACCCTCAGACATTCTAACTGCTAGGTTATCATAAAAGCCAACAAGAAGAACCTTAGCTAAAGTCTCACCATCACAATCACTTCGTAGTGGCTCAATAGAGTATCCCTGACCCCTTGCTATACTTAATAAGCTTTCCATGATAGCCCCAGCCTCACGCGCTGACTTCGCGTTGATCCCATATGCATCGCATTTATTAAAATCAAATTTTGCCCTGAAAGCAAATAGCCACGACCTGATCATCGGCTGAAAATCTGAAATGTCATCGGGATGACAAAAATCACTCGAATCAACTGATGAACTGTTAACAAAAATGCTACGTCCTTGGCACAGAGCTACGCACAAAGCGGCTTCAGCCGCACACTCATTTTCTAATGCTTCTATGAACATTCGCGCGAATCTCGGATGAACAGGATACGCCGCCATTTTCCGGCCAACCTCAGTTATTCTATTCGTATCAACCTCAACTGCCCCCAGCGAAGACAACATAGAATAACTCGATCTCAATGATTCGTCTGGAGGCGAATCTACCCACTTTAAATCATGCTCAGGATTAATATCAGCTACCAACAGCAAAAGTAATACTTCAGATAAATCTAGCCGCAAAAGCTCAGGCATAAGATCAACTTCTCGAGCCGCATGATCACTTTCAGACCAGAGCCTGTAACATTTACCTGGAGATAAGCGGCCCGCCCTACCAGTACGTTGCTCCGCAGAGGATTGCGATATTTTTTCAATCCTTAGCGTATTAATTCCCCTACTCTTATCGAACCTTGAAATCCTCGCTAAACCTGAATCGATAACAATCTTAACCCCGTCAATAGTAAGAGATGTTTCTGCAACGTTAGTAGAAACAACAATCTTCCTTATTTCACTTTTGGCAATAGCTCGGTCTTGGTCTGATGGAGACAAGTCGCCATACAAAGGAAGAATCTGACACCCTTTGAGCTTGGGCAGCTTTCTTAGCCTTTCAACAGTCCTTCGAATATCGTAAACACCTGGGAGAAATATCAACACATCGCCTTCAATGTTTTTCTTTAGAATCTCTTTCTTGAAAACACCAACGACCGAATCCCACAAAGGCTCATTAATAGATTTTTTTTTCAATTGAATCACGTCAACTGGATATGCCCTCCCCTCAGAACGAACGACTGAACATCCACCAAGATATTCTGCTATTTTTTCTGAATCTAGCGTTGCCGACATCACAATGATTTTCAGATCCTTTCTGGCAGTCTCTTGTAATCTCAAAGCCAGAGCCAACATGACATCTGTATGTATGTGCCTCTCATGAAACTCATCAAATATGATAGCATCAACACCCCTAAGATTAGGATCCTCTAGGAACTGCCTAAGAAGAATTCCTTCAGTCACAAATCGGACCTTAGTTTTTGTGCCGTAAACTCTTTCAAAGCGAACCTGATATCCAATTTCCTCTCCCAATGCCCCTCTTCTTTCATAAGCGACCCTCCTTGCAAGCATTCTTGCTGCGACTCGCCTAGGCTGTAAAATGACAGCTTGCCCATTGCTAATTAATCCATTATTGAGCAATATTTGAGGAATTTGAGTCGATTTGCCTGAACCTGTCGGAGCCTCAAGAACGAGCCTAATTACACCTTTCCCCGAAAAAGCTTTAATAATCGCTTCTTCAGAATCATAAATAGGAAGAGAATCAGGCCCCATTGCTCATAATGCTAATTCTTTAGAGTTACATGTAAAGAAACCACTAAACTTTCCTTTTGCGCACTTATTCAAATCCTACTAAACTAATTTAAATGATTACTACACAGCTATTAGCTTTTCTAGGCGGACAAGAAATCATCATTCTAGCAATAATAATTATTGTCCTGTTCGGAGCAAAAAAAATACCCAAGTTAGCAAGGAGCATTGGTCAGGCGAGTGGAGAACTCAAAAAGGGTCGCATAGAATCAGAAAAAGAATTAAAGGAAGCAATAGAAGAGACCCCCAAAGATACGAATTCAAAAGAATAAAAAAATTTAAATAAAATTATGATTAATTCATATTTAATTGCCTTTGCATTAGGAGGACCAGAAGTCATAGCTATTGGAGCAGTGGTTCTGCTTTTATTTGGAGCAAAAAAACTCCCTGAACTTGCCAGAGGAATCGGCAAAGCTTCTGGAGAGTTCAAAAAAGCACAGAACGAATTTAAGCATTCTATCGAAACGGCAGAGGAAGAGGCGATCAAGACTGAGGAAGAAGACAAGCCACAAAGCTAATCCGTTAGTCTAAAGCAGAGACCCTAGGCTCACTCTTAGACAAAAATTTAATATAGATATTCGAATTCCGGCCACTCATAGTCAATTGATCTACCCTATCAATAGGCAAATCTTCTAAATTACCCTCACTCCAATCTAGCTTCTCGAAGAAGCCTGTCGCCTGAGTCGACAAAGCAAAAATCTTATCCGCTCCACGAGCATTAGCTATTTTCTCTGCATGCGCAACCAACCGCGTTCCATAGCCAACGCCCTCATGATTGCGTTTTACGAAAAGGCATGCAAGCTCAACCAAGCTTTCACAAAAATGTACTGCTACGGTTCCAACAACGTTGCCATCAATTTCCAAAACAAAATAATCCTCGATAGAAGAGAATATATCAGCACTATGCCTTGGCAAAAGCTCACTACCAATTACCGCACCACGAGTGATTGATAGAATCTCTGAAACATCACTACTTTTGGCTTGTCGTATTTGCCCATAAGGATCGCGATGAACCATTATCCCGACCCCTTCATTACTAAACAGTTCAGCCAAAATGGCATAATCACTCAATCCATTGAGAATGTGAACTCTTTCTACACCGCACTCACATGCCTGAGCAGCTTTTCCTAGTAATAAATTAACCCTATCAGATAACTCGGATTGATCTTTAGTCACTTCACGAGCCGCAGAAACAGAATACTCAACCCCTGAAGAAGTGGCTATGCATGGATCCTCAGTGAGCATAATTATCTTATTTGCTCCCAAACATTCTCCTACCTTAAAAACTAAAGAATCAACATCCATAACTAGACCGGCACCACTTTCATTAAAACAAATCGGCGTTAGAATGGGAACCATTCCACTTTCCAGGAATGCGCTTAGAGAATCTTTATCTACTTTTTCAACTACGCCATCGAGGAGACAATCAACACCGCTAATGACTCCACAACTTCTAGCAATAATAACATCAGCAGAAGCCACTTTTAGCCCAACTGCAGTCAATTCTTTCATTATTAAGTTCGTGACTCTGGAAACAGCATCAATGGATATCTCCAGTAGATCTGGATCCGTTGGTTCATCACTATGCACAAGCAATTCATCTCCGTACTTTTCAGCGTACAGATCCTTAATCTGTTGATCGGCTCCATGCACTATAATGAAGCGAACGTCCAACGAATACAGAACCGCCAAATCAAGAACCACATTAGAAAAGTTATCTGACCCGACCACAGAACCGTCCACATTGATAACAAACAACTTGTCCCTAAATTGAGGTACATATTGTAAAATGCCGCGCAGATCTCCAAATTCCATCGGAAAGCAAATGTCTAGTAATTAACAGTGGTAAAAATTTGCATAAGTGGACCTAGCAAATTTGGGAGAACTAGCTAACAGCAAATACCAATTCTTATTACCTTTAAGCCGTGGCCTCGTGATCGGCACCTTTATGTCCAAGAATTTTAACCGTTCGGTTTAATTGCTCAAACTCGAGTGGTTTTTTAATAACCGTTACAGGACCACTTGCTAATATCTTAATTAAAATTTCACTGTCCGGGTAACCAGTAATGATAACTATAGGAAGCTCAGGCTGAATAGCCTTTAACTTTTCATACAATTCATCACCCGAAATATCGGGTAGTTTGAGATCGAGAAACACTAAATCAAATTCCTGCTTTTCAGCATGAGATATGGCTTCTGCACCGGAACCCACAACAATTCTTCCGAACCCTGCTTTCTTCAAAAATTGCTTGAACAGAGTTTGAAGGGCAGGATCATCATCAACTACCAGTACAGTAGGTTGTCCACCCTCTTCTTTTTTTAATACCTCAGTATCAAGTAAGCTTCTCTTTATCCGCCAACGACCACCTATTTGAATGGCTGGCAGTTGCCCCCTCTGTACCAAATAATAAACTGTAGGCAAAGGAATCCTAAGGTATTCGGCCGTTTCCTTAACTGTCATTAACTCAGGTGCATCTTCTGTAGCCATAGTTATTATCTTTTTTGAGAATTAATTTAACTGTTAATTGCGGTTAATATTAATGAATATGATTAATTATAATAATTATAGGTCCAATTATATTAGAAACAAGAAAAATCACTCAAAATAGACACCTGTATATTATTTATCAAAATTGAGAAAGCTTCGGCCATTTGAAAAAATGTTTTTGAAAGAATCAGTCAAAACAAGATCAATATTTGGTTAGAACCGACACTTGCATGGAAGCGAAGATGGGCGACATCTATCAGCAATATCATCCTATAAATATTAATCCATGTCTCAAAAATCTGTAAAACTATACAACCCAGGACCAATCAATGTGTCTGAAGACACTTTCAGTGCCATGGCCGCAGCAATGATCGGTCATCGTGGAAATGATTTTGTTAAACTTTACGAGGACATTCATCCCAAACTGCAGACGCTATTTGGCACAGAAGGACCAGTTTATCTCAGCACCTCATCAGCATGGGGAGTCATGGAAGCGGCCATCAGAAACTTGACACAAAAAAAAGTCTTAAACTGCTGTAACGGGGCCTTTTCGGACAAATGGCTTAACGTTTCAGAACGTTGCGGGCTAGAAGCCGAAGCCCTAAGGGCTGAATGGGGCTCCCCCATATCACCTTCAAGTTTAAACGAAGCACTTTCTAAAGGTGAGTTTGATTTAGTCACATTAGTTCATAATGAAACTTCGACAGGAGTAATGAATCCATTGAATGAAATTGCTGAAGTAGTATCTCAATATCCTGATGTGCTACTAGTAGTCGATACAGTGTCATCTTTTTCAGCGACTCCAATTAACACAACCGAGAACGGAATCGATGTCGTACTGACCGGTAGCCAGAAAGCCTTAGCTCTTCCACCAGGCCTTGCTCTGTTTACAGTTTCAGAAAAGGCCCTCGAACGCGCCAAGAGCACTCCTAACCGCGGTTACTATTTTGACTTTCTCGAATTTCAAAAGAATTGGGAGAAAATGATGACTCCTAGCACTCCTTGCATTTCACTGCTCTACGGCCTGCAGCACCAATTGAACAAGATATTCAATGAGGGTCTAGAAGAACGATACGCTAGACATATAGAGCTAAACTCAATGGTTCACGACTGGGTAGAAGAACACAACTTCGAACATTTCGCCCCAGAAGGGTACCGATCCAAATCACTCACTTGCGTCGCCAATAACTTAAATATCGACGTTCCGGCATGGATATCATCAATGAGAGAAAAGCACTCGTTAATAATAAATGGTGGTTATGGAAAAATAAAAGGCACTACTTTCCGAATTTCAAACATGGGTGATGAAACAAAAGAGAGCATCTCTTCGATGCTCGATGCTATAACAGATACATTACCGTGATTAGTAAGATCAATTAAAAGATAGGGTGCCCTATTACTTCATCCCCTTTTCGAATACTAATTCCAGGAGGTTTTTTACTTGAATCAATATTTCCAATCGAATTATCAGCATCGACAACTTCATTAATTTCTACTTCTGCAACAATAAATTTATCTCTTCTAATATTAAAACGAGATCCTTTTTCTATGCCCTTAGAAGAGCCTGCATCAATTACAACAAACCCAAGCCCTTCTTTAACATCAGTAACTTTGCCGATTGCTGGCGCTTCTCTTATTTTTTTCTGTAAAGGAGTCAATTCTTCGGCTTCCTTTTTTTTCCTTACCGTCGCAGCTATCGTCTCTGATAATTGAGCTCTTTCTGCTTTAACTGCCTCCAATTCATTTGCAGATTCGATTGAAGCCACCTTAATCTCTTCCCTGAGCTTAGCGATTTGCTTATCATTCTCAGCTTGTTGCTGAACCATCAGTTTCTCAACTGCACCGACCCTATCATCTTGCCTAGTTGTATTTTCATCATTTATTTGCCCAACCAAATTAGCATTCTTTTCTTTTTCATCAGAAAGCTTCATCACTAAACTCATGATAGAAACAACACCAATAACAGTGACCGTAACCGTTATTCCCAAAATGATCTTAGTAAGTTTATCCATCTTTTAGCCTTAATTTTTTGCTTAATAGAAGAAACTTAAGCCGTCAGTCGCATTCTATCAACGGGAAATAGCTTCGAACCCATTGACCCATAAATTTGCAGGTGCTAATGTCCGCGCTCTTCAAAACGTTATGGGCGACACGGGACAAAATTATAAAGATACCTTAAATCTACCTAAAACCGATTTTCCAATGCGTGCGGGTCTTGTTGAAAGCGAGCCTCAAAGGCTAGATAGATGGGATGAAATTGGTCTATACGAAAAAATTCAAACGTCACGCAAGAAGGATAAATCTGAAAAATACATCCTTCATGATGGACCTCCATTTGCAAATGGAGACGTGCACATGGGAACGGCTCTCAATAAGCTACTCAAAGATTTAGTCATTAAATCTAAATCAATGTTCGGAATGGAAACCCCCTATATTCCAGGCTGGGACTGCCACGGACTACCGATCGAATACAAAGTGGTTGAAAAAGCTCAGGGGCTCGATCCTGCAGAGATTAGACGTCGATGTGATTCGTTTGCACGAAACTTTATAGATATCCAGCGAAATTCTTTCCGTCGCTTGGGTGTTCTCGCTGATTGGCAAAACCCCTACCTCACGCTAGATCCTACTTACGAGGCTGACATTATCCGCGCGTTCGCAAAATTTATCGATAAGGACTTAGTCTACGCTAGCAAAAAACCTGTCCAATGGAGCTTCGGGGCTCAGACTGCTCTGGCTGAAGCGGAAGTTGAGTACAAGGATGTCACCGACACTTCTGTTTATGTCAAGTTTCCAATCAAGTCCGGACACCTTGCAGGCGAGTCATCACTAGTCATTTGGACCACTACTCCATGGACTCTACCTGCAAACATGGCAATCGCTCTTCATGAACAATTAACTTATATTGATGGCAAATTCAAAAATGAAAATGGACTAACGGAGCGTTTAGTCATTGCAAAAGAGCTAGTCGAAAAATTCTCCTCGGCTACAAATTTTACACTCGAAGAAAAGTACACTGAGATAAAGGGTAGCCAATTTTCAGATACAATTACCCAACATCCTTTCATATCTAGAGACTCACCAGTAATATTTGCAAGCTTCGTCACAACTGAAACTGGAACAGGCGCTGTTCACATTGCACCTGGTCACGGTGGTGATGACTACCTAGCTGGGAAAGCAGCAGGCTTGAATATCTTGTCTCCTGTCGATGACCTCGGAAATTACACTGAAGAAGTAGGAATACCTGAACTTGTTGGAAAACATGTACTCAAATCCAACGAATCTATTATAGAAATACTTGATTCTGAAAAAGCCCTACTTGGCCAAGAAGAATATGAACATTCCTATCCCCATTGCTGGAGGTCTAAAACACCAATTATTTTCCGTGCCGTGCCTCAATTTTTTATTGCCATTGATGCATTCCGTAAAGAGTCCCTTGATGAAATTGACACTGTAGAATGGCTGCCAAATAAGAATAGGAACAGAATCTACGGCACAGTCGAGTCAAGGCCTGACTGGTGCATCTCACGCCAGAGAACGTGGGGAGTTCCTTTACCCGTTTTTTATCAAATTGATGGGAGCCCTATAATTGATGGTAATCTTGCTCGTAAAGTTGCCGAAATTCTTGAAAAAGAAGGCTCCAACCTATGGTTCGAGCAAGATGATAGTTGGTGGGCTGATAAAATAAATCTTCCTGAAGGAACGTCACGCTGCAAAGACACACTAGATGTATGGATCGATTCTGGCTCTAGCCACTTAGCTGTTTGTGATCGTCACCCGGAACTTAGCTGCCCCGCGGACCTTTACCTTGAAGCAACGGATCAGCACAGGGGCTGGTTCCAGAGTTCCTTAATGATTAGTATGGTCACAAGGGGAACTGCACCATATAAATCTGTTCTCACTCATGGTTTCGTTGTCGATCAGGACACTGGAAAGAAAGTTTCTAAATCAGATCAAGCAAATTCAAAAGACACAAAGAAAAAGAAAAAGGTCAAACCTATGGAAGCGGATCATTTCGTTTCCAAATTTGGAGCTGACATTCTTCGCCTATGGGTAGCAAGTGTTGACTGGGAGACTGAAGTTCCTTTCGGAGAAGGCCTATTCAAACAAACTTCTGATACGTACAGAAGAATTCGTAATACGCTGCGAATTCTTTTGGGGAATCTTCATGATTTCGATGATAAAAAAGACGCGGTCCCTTATGATCAAATGTCACTCATCGATCAGTGGATTCTTGAGCGGCTTCATCAGGTAATTCTTGACTGCACCCAAGGGTACGAAACATTTCAATTCAGAAAAGCTTATAACTCTATCAATAACTTCTGCACCAACGACTTAAGCAGTATTTATATCGATATAACTAAAGACAGAATGTATTGTGACCTTCCTGACACTCGAAGGAGACGTTCGACTCAAACATGCATGTCTAAAGTTTTCAATGACCTGTGTCATTTGCTAGCCCCAATACTTTGCTACACAGCCGACGAAGCTTGGGAACATGCTGGCCATTCACCAGGCGACATTCATTGTGCTTTGTTCCCCGATCCTGACCCAGAGCATGTACCGGGAAATGCCATTCAAAGAGTCGATCAATTGTTAAATTACAGGAACTTAATACAGCAATCAATTGAGCCATTAAGACAAGAAAAGATAATCAGATCCAATTACGAGGCTTCTGTTGAACTTTCGTTACCAGAAAACAGTTCCACACCAGAAGAATTACTAGGCAGCTCTAAAGATGTTAATGAATTTTTCATGGTCAGCTCACTTACCATCCATAAGGATAATAAAGGGCCCAAAGCAACAACGACAAAATCTGAACACCCTAAGTGTCCCAGATGCTGGCGACTATTAGAAAGCCAACATGAACATCATTTATGCCCTCGCTGTGAAAAAGCAATTAACTAAGCCTCTCCTGCCCATAAAGACGGCGGCATTTTGATCTTAGATAATAGATTATCAATTTTTTCTATTTCTTCAGGTGAAAACTCGCAAGCATGAACACTTTTGCAATTTTCAATTATTTGCTTCGGTGAGCTAGCCCCAATCAAAGCAGACGTGACCCGTCCATCACGAAGTACCCAAGACAGAGCCATCTGCGCTAATGATTGGCCACGTTCATTTGCTACAACATTCAATTTACGCAAACAACCAATAATTGACTCATTCAATTCTTCTTCCCTAATCAATCCTTGTGTATTTGCTGCTCTAGAAGACTCTGGAATTCCATTCAAATACTTGTCTGTCAATAGTCCTTGATAGAGTGGACAAAAGGCAATGATTCCTATTCCGTTATTTTCAGCAGTATCAAGTAAACTTGTTTCGATCCAACGATTGAACATTGAATAGTTTGGTTGGTGTATAATGATTGGCGCCCAGCCATTTTCTTTACATATGCTGACAGCTTTAATGGTCTGGTCCGAACTGTAGCTACTAATACCAGCGTACAGAGCCTTGCCTTGTTCGACTGCTGAATTGAGAGCCCCCAGCGTTTCTTCCATCGGTGTATCAGGATCAAAGCGATGGCTATAAAAAAGGTCAACATATTCCATGTCTAGCCGTTCTAGGGATTGGTTTAAGCTATTTAAAAGATACTTACGTGAGCCCCACTCTCCATAAGGACCTGGCCACATATCATACCCCGCCTTACTCGAAACAACAATTTCATGGCGGGGAAGATTTTTTAATATCCTACCGGCATTTACTTCTGCTGTCCCATAAGGTGGCCCGTAATTGTTAGCAAGATCAAAGTGGGTGATCCCTTGATCGAATGCTGTATAAACAATTTCTCGCTGCAATTCAGTGACATTATCACCTCCAAAAGTATGCCAAAACCCGAGCGTAATGGCTGGCAATTTAAGTCCCCACTGACCACATCGCCTGTAATACATTCGTCCATCATATCGTTGAGGATCAGGTATATAATTTGAAGCCATAGTCTATATCATTGCCATAAGCACAAACAAAAATCGAGAGAATTCACCTCTACTACGAGTTGAACTTTAATAGAATTGCTAATACCAAATGGTCGTATCTTGAATTCGGTTAGTGATAGACTTGATTCGTTTTTTTAGGGACATTACTCATTACGGTTAAGGATTCGGGGAGATGCTTTTTCAACCCATCCCGCTTTGCGCTGTCCCTTACCTTGAATCCCTAAGTCTCCAAGATCTTTGCGTGCCTCATTGGCCAAGTTTTGTAAACTTTTAACTACCTTTGGATTGTCCGCGGCAACATTTTTGTCTTCATGGATATCTTCAGCCAGGTTATAAAGGGCAAGTTCTTTTCTTCCCTCTGGTTTGCCCCAGTTACGCTTCTTTGATTCCATTTCGACAAAAAGTTTCCAATTGCCTGAGCGAACGGCTTGCAATTGATCCATCTGGTAGTAGAAGAAAACATCACGGACATTTGATTTTTCCTTACCACTCAAAATTGGCCAGATATTGACTCCATCAATGGTTCGATCATTGGGCATTTTACCCCCACTAATAGCAGTAAATGTGGGAAGTAAGTCTAATGTACTGGTAATTAGATTGCTTTTTGTTCCAGGAGGTATTTTGCCAGGCCAGCGAACTACACATGGGACTCGCATGCCTCCTTCATCAGTACGCCCCTTGCGGCCTCTCAACGGCAAATTACTTCCCTGCTTTTCCCTGGCGGATCCATTGTCAGAAGTGAATAAGATTAGAGTATTTCCATCAATTCCTTCAGATTTCACCGCCTTCAAAAGTTCCCCCATCGACCAATCAATTTCCTGCACCCAGTCACCGTAAGCTCCAGCCTTACTACTATTTTTAAACTTTTTTCCTGGCACCAAAGGCAAATGTACAGCCGTATGCGGGAGATAGAGAAAGAATGGCTCATCACTAGAATCTTTTATGAACTTAACGGCTTCCTTCGTGTACTGCTCGGTGATCGTATCATCACGTTGTACACTGTCTCTAATTACTGTCAGGTCGCGAACTAAAGGTAATGGCACCTGCTTGCGATTCATATCATTGCTGTATGGAATACCAAAATAGGAATCAAAGCCTTGGTTTGTTGGCATAAAATCAGGATGGTCTCCGAGGTGCCACTTCCCAATGCACATTGTTCGGTATCCTTCTTTTTTGAGAATTTCGGCTATCGTTATTTCATTAGGATTTAGACCCTTGCGTGCGGCAGGAAAAAGAACACATAAGTTCTTTTCATCTACATGCATATTAACTCTCCGAGGATAACAACCGGTCATTAGACTCGCGCGAGAAGGAGTGCACACGGGACATGTAGAATAGAAGTCAGTAAGGCACATCCCTTCTTTGGCCATTTGATCAAGTACTGGTGTCGCGTGTGTTTTTGAACCAAATGGACCAATGTCTGCATAACCTAAATCATCACAAAAGACTAAAATAACATTCGGTCTATTTTCTTTTGCCCATATAAATGAGAAAGGAATTAGAAAACAAAAAATACCAAGAAGAAATAAACGTTTTTCCATATTTAAATGTAAGTCTAGTTCAAATAATCCCCCTATTGCAAAATCAATATATTTGCATAGCTATTACTCAACTTGTTGATTATAAATTTATATTTCTCATGAAAGCACTGACACTAGAAGCCTACAATCAACTAAGTTACGGTGACGCCCCGGACCCTGAATATGGAAACAATGATGTGCTTATTCGAGTCAATGCATGCGGAATTTGCGGCAGCGACATTCACGGAATGGACGGAACCACGGGTCGAAGAATTCCTCCCATCATAATGGGGCATGAAGCTGCCGGGACCATTTCTTCTATAGGTTCAGAGGTGACCGACTGGAACATAGGAGACAGAGTCACATTCGATTCAACAATTTACTGTGGCTCATGCAAATATTGCAATGAAGGCAAAGTGAACCTTTGCGAGAATCGAAAAGTACTAGGAGTTTCGCCTGGAGAATATCGCCAGCACGGCGCATTTGCAGAATACGTATCCGTACCAGAAAGAATTCTTTATAAGATCCCGGATAATTTGCCCTTCGAAGAGGCCGCATTTGTTGAGCCAGTGTCCGTTGCTCTTCACGGAGTAAACCGGACCCCAGTCAAGGACGGTGACACTGCCGTGGTCATAGGTTCAGGAATGATTGGATTACTAGTGATTCAGGCCCTAAGAATCAAAGGCGCCTCTAAGATCATTGCCGTAGACCTTGATCCAGAAAAAATCAAAACTGCAATTAGTGTTGGAGCTGACCATGGAATCATCAGCGATGAAAATGCTTTAAAAGAAATAAATGCACTGACAGGGGACGGTGCCGACATAGCCATGGAAGTAGTGGGAATGTCCCCTACCCTTAACCTTGCCATTGAAAGTGTTCGTAAGGGTGGAAGCATTGGCGTCATTGGAAACTTACATAGCATGACAGAGTTTCCCCTCCAATCAGTAGTCACACGCGAAATTACCATTTACGGATCATGTGCTTCGGAATGTGAATACTCGGAGTCCCTTGAATTAATTGCAAATGGCTCCATCAAGGTAAGGAACATGATCACCACCATTGCTCCACTCTCTGAAGGGTCAGAATGGTTTAAGCGCCTCTATGATGGTAAGGAAGACATGCTCAAAGTCATTCTTAGACCTGACTCTGAAATAAATTAAATCATTAACCAACCTATTATCATTAAAATGTTTAGTATCGAAGGTAAAAAAGCATTTGTGAGTGGCGCTAGTCGAGGACTAGGCCGTCAATTTGCAAATGCACTAGCAATGGCCGGCGCTGATGTTGCAATTACAAGCAGAACGTTATCCTCTCTAGAAGGAACCCGTGAAGAACTTGAATCCAATGGTTCAAAATGTGTACCTCTAGAAATGGATGTTCTGGATCTGGAAAGCATACAGTCCGCAGCAACCAGAGCCGAGCAAGAACTCGGCGAAATCGATATTCTAATTAACAATGCTGGCTGTAACATTAGAAAACCGGCTCTTGAAGTTTCCTGGGAAGATTGGAACACAGTTGTCGATACAAATCTCAAAGGTGCTTTCTTTCTGGCCCAGGCCATTGCAAAAGGAATGACGGAAAGAAATTACGGCAGAATCGTTAACATCGGATCTGTGACCTGCGTCGCCGGATACGCGGGTCTAGCTCCTTACGGGGCTAGCCGCGGAGGAATCAAGCAAATGACCATGAGTCTCGCACATGATTGGGGTGACAAGGGCGTCACAGTAAATTGTTTGGCCCCTGGCTGGTTTAAGACAGAGCAAAATGCCAAACTTTTTGAAGATAAGGACTGGGTCGATTATATCGAAGAAAAAATCCCACTAGGAAGAATAGGCAAACCAAATGATCTTGACGGAACGTGTTTGTTCCTGTCCTCGGACGCTAGCGCCTACGTCACTGGCCAAACCATACTCGTTGATGGTGGCATTTCTGTTGGTGCCGTTAGAGCGATGCCAAGTAGCGCCTAGCTTTTAATCAAAATCTAAACCTAATCGAGAGGCTTTCCCGCAGCCATTTGCTTCAAATCATCTAGTGTCGGTTTTAAATATTCGACATCACTAAATGAGGCATTGCTGTTATCTGCTAATAAAGATATTTTGGCAGTGCCCCTAGGAATTCCTACATCAGATCTAATTAACATTTTATCCTTAACAAATACCAGAAAGTAAGTAGCGACCCATGCGATCTGAACTTCAGTAAATTTACCCTCTCTAAGGCCACTCTTCTCATTACCCAAATCCGTGTCTGGAGTAACATTTGTATAACCGTTAACGGTTCCTGATAGATTCACGCTGGCCAAAACAAGGCTCTCTTTCGAATTGATAAATCCAACACTAGCAGTCTTCCTCTCATTCTCAGTGTCTTTATTGTCATTGTCTTCTATCTTCAATTTAAGCCTTACAACAAGGTCTCCTTCAGGCGCTTCATGAAGCACAACTGAATCCTCAAACACTGACTTCATCAACAACACACCCTCTGTATAATCCCAACCGCCATCGGGGTCTTCAGGAATGATCCATGAATTAGGAAGAGATTCCGGCTTGAATAAAGGATTCCATCTAGAATTTCCCGCAGCTTCATTGCTTTTTGAAACACTTAATTGCTTCCCTTCAGTCATTGCCGATGCCAGCTCCAAAACTGCACGCGCTAGAGTGTCATTTCCAGCCCTTGTCAGCTTCGACGATTCCAATTCTAAGGTCTTAATCGTCGCAAGACGCTTCTTATTAATTAATTCTGAAGCTTTTTCATTAATATCCTTTTCATAAGCCTCGTAATCCTTAATCAATTTCTGAACCGCATATGGCAATTTCTCCTGTGAAAAAGAATCAGCACATAAAGTCAATAAAGCTAAGGCTATAAATTTTCTAATTATCGAATTCATTATTATTTTCAGTTTAGAATCATTTAATTCTTCTGCAAATACATCCTCATTACCAGATCGAATTATCAATAATTCCCACAAAATATTTGATATAACTTAGCTATTACTTGCAGAAAAGTCTTATATCCTACAAATTTATGAAGGTACAAGAATTGAATTTGAAGTCTCTATTCACATTTTTTCAGTTGTTTAAAATTGGACATGCGGCAATCATCTCCGCGCTTAGCGTTCTTTTTTTATTACCAAACGCAGATACTGGAAGAGCCATTTCTGAAGAAACTTCAAATAGCAGGAAACATTGGGCCTTTTCTCCAATCAAAAACCCTCTCCCACCTCAATTCCAACAGGATCATTGGGCTCAAACAAATATTGATCGATTCATTTTACGAAAAATTAAAGATGAAAAACTGAGCCCATCAGAGGAAGCTCCAAGAAACACTCTAATCAGACGCATTTACTTTGACCTTCTCGGCCATCCTCCCAAGTACAACGAAACACAAAGCTTTATTAAAGATCCGGACCCAAATGCTTACGCTAAACTTGTCGACAATCTATTAAGTTCACCGGAATTTGGGGAGAAGTGGGCCAGGCATTGGCTTGACATTGCTAGATATGCAGACACTAAAGGATACGTTTTTCAGGAATCCAGAGAATATCCCTACGCTTATAGTTATAGGGACTGGGTAATTAATTCATTGAACCAAGATTTACCTTACAATGAGTTTATAATCTATCAGCTAGCTGCAGACACAATCATCAAAAATAATAAGAATAAAAAAGATCTAGCGGCGATGGGGTTTCTTACGGTCGGAAGAAGATTTCTAAACAGAAACCCCGACATTATTGACGACAGAATGGACGTCACCTTCAGAGGATTAATGGGCCTTACTGTAGCATGCTCTAGATGCCATGATCACAAGTACGATCCAATTCCTATCAGTGATTACTATTCAATCTATGGAGTTTTTGACAGCTCTGTTGAACCTTCTGAATTACCACTCTTGGGACCCCCAAATGATCTGGAAGCGTACAACTCCTTTAAAAGCATTATAGATTCAAAACAGTCTGAAATTGACTCTTACTTGGAAAAAAGATCCAAAGAACTAATTAAAAAAAACTATGTTGGAAAATATCTTTTGACTGCTTCAGAAGGACTAAATCTAAGTACCGACCAATTAAAAAAACTCGCATCATCGAAGTCCTTACTTCATGAACCAACGATCAGATGGAGAGACCATTTAAAAGCAAAGAAGAAATCTGAA
Source organism: Verrucomicrobiaceae bacterium (assembly GCA_004211885.1). Lineage (GTDB taxonomy): Bacteria > Verrucomicrobiota > Verrucomicrobiia > Verrucomicrobiales > DEV007 > EC70. Next base: position 25,784 of record SHBV01000008.1, on the reverse strand, counting down.
GATCCTATTTACGCGGCATGGTTCAAATTATTTTCTCTTAAAGAAGATTCATTCACCGAATCATTACAGATCTCGTTGAAAGACCTTGAGAAGAACGAAAGAGAACCAAACAAAACCATACTTTCATTACTGAAAGAAAAATCCCCTAAGAGCATCAAAGAGACAGCTCAGATATATGCTTCTTTGTTGTCTGACACTAAAGCCACGAGTGAATTTCATAAAGAACTGGACCACGTCATAATACCATCCTCAAAAATTTTTCCCCTACTAGAAACCAGAGGACAACAACACGTCAGGAATCTAAGAAAGAATCTAGCCAAAATAAAAACTACTCACCATGGAGCCCCTGCTAAAGCAATGGTATTAGTTGATCGTCCGGCTCCCCGTGAACCCAGAATCTTTCAGAGAGGAGACCCCAACAACAAGGGCAAAAAAGTACCTCGCCAGTTTCTTGGTTTACTTGAAAACAGAGAAAGAACTCCATACACAGATGGCAGCGGGCGCATTCAAATGGCTCGTTCAATTGCCAGTGACACAAATCCCTTAACTTCAAGAGTTTGGGTCAATCGCGTTTGGGGTCACCTCATGGGCAGTCACTTAGTATCTACCCCAAGTGATTTTGGACTAAGAAGCGATCATCCGTCGCATCCTGAACTCCTAGATTATTTAGCCTTCAATTTCATCAAGGGCGGATGGTCCACTAAAAAACTTATCCGCTCTATTTTGCTAAGTTCGACCTATAAACAATCATCCTTAGACTCAAAGGAAGGAGAGGCTCAGCAAATAGATCCTGAAAACCGGCTATTCACTAAAGCAAATAGGAAACGCCTCAATTTCGAGTCGTTCAGAGATTCCATTCTCTATGTGTCCGAAAAAATTGACACAACAATGTATGGACGGCCTGTCGATATAACTTCATCCAACTACTCAACACGACGCTCAATATATGCTCGTATAGAACGGCAAAATCTACCCCCCGTTTTCAGGACATTCGATTTTGCTAGCCCTGATGTTCACTCACCAAAGCGCCCTGAAACTACGGTCCCTCAACAAGCTCTTTTTGTTTTAAATAATAAATTAATTCAGGACCAATCTACTGCCGTTGCCAATTCTAAACGGTTCATACAATTAACAGAAGATAGCGATAAAATCACATTGCTTTATCAACAAATATTGTCCAGAGATCCCAGCAATGAAGAACTTCAGGACTCGGCCGACTTTATAGTATCCACTCAGAAACAAACCAAAGGGACCGATACTAATTATCCAGTATGGGATCAACTCGCACAGGCCTTGTTATCCACTAATGAGTTTATTTTCATAGACTAACAATGCAAGAACTACCGAGCAATAATCATCATTTTTTCACTCGGAGAGATTTTATTAATCGATTAGGGAACGGATTTGGCGCATTGTCCTTGAGCGCTTTATTACAAGAAGAAGCACGATCAGCTATTAATCCGCTTTCACCGAAAAAACCTCATTTCCCAGCAAAAGCAAAATCCGTCATTCATTTATTCATGAATGGTGGTCCTTCTCAAGTCGATACATTTGATCCGAAACCCGCATTAACAAAGTATGACGGGAAAAAAATTCCAATTGATTATTTGAAAACAGAGAGGCCAACAGGAGCCGCGCTAAAGTCCCCCTACAACTTTAAAAAACATGGCCAGAGCGGTCTCGAAATAAGTGAACTGTTCCCTAATGTTGCGCGTTCCGCTGACGACTTATGCGTCATACGCTCCATGTACGCTGATGTACCTAACCACGAACCTTCGCTCCTACTAATGAATTGCGGGGAACCTAGACTGATAAGGCCAAGCGTAGGCTCATGGGTAAGTTATGGACTAGGGACAGAGAACCAAAACCTTCCAGGCTTTATTTCTATGTGTCCAGGAGGATACCCGATTCAAGAATCTCAGAACTGGCAAGCTGGCTTCCTTCCGGGAGTTTATCAGGGAACTTATATAGACTCAAAACACACAACAATTGATAGACTCATCAATAATATAAAAAACTCAAAATTAACCATGCGTCAGCAACGTTCGCAATTGGACCTAATTGCGAAATTAAATAGGAGGCATCAAGAAAGAAGATCAAATGATGCTGACCTTGAATCTAGACTTCAATCATTTGAATTGGCTTATCGAATGCAGATAGATGCGACTGACGCATTTGACATCTCAAAAGAACCTAAATCAATTCGCGAACTTTACGGTAAGGGAATACATGGCAGACAAACTCTAATAGCCCGGAGACTAGTCGAGCGAGGAGTAAGATACGTACAACTTTGGCATGGCGCTGGCCAACCCTGGGACAGCCATGACGACCTTGAAATCAATCACCGCAAACTGGCAAAACAATGCGACCAATCCATAGGAGCCCTTTTAACTGATCTAAAGCAAAGGGGCATGCTCGACGAAACATTGATCATTTGGGGAGGTGAGTTTGGACGTACTCCGGTAGTCGAAATGCCTAAGCCGGGCTCAAATCAGGGCAAAATAAATGGCAGAGATCATAATCATTGGGGATTTACTGTTTGGATGGCCGGAGGAGGCACCAAAGGCGGGCATGTGTATGGCGCCACGGATGAATTTGGCTTCAAAGCTGTTGAGAATCCTGTTCACGTGCATGACTTGCATGCAACAATTCTTCGATTGCTAGGCTTTGATCACGAAAAGCTCACATACCGATATGCAGGTAGAGACTTCCGCCTCACTGACGTTCACGGCAAGGTAATTAACGATATTATTTCATAATCTGTGAATATTTGCTCTCAGCGATTGAAACACCGCTGATTAGATTTAATATCCAGCAATGCTGGCTGTGGAAAAAATATCAGTCCAATTCCTAGGGAGAGTTCTTTATAAGGATCTCTCGTTCACTGTAGGCTCAAAGGACAGAATTTGCTTCGCCGGGCCTAATGGGGCAGGCAAATCAACCCTAATGAAGATCATTGCCGGCACAATGACACCTGACTCCGGCAATGTTAACCGTGCCAAATACATTGAAGTTGGTTACCTCCCTCAGGACGGAATAAAACATTCAGGATGCACGCTTTTCGATGAAGTCGAATCCGCGTTCAAAAACGCTCTAGCGCTTAAAGAAAGATTAGAAGAAGCAAGCGATCAGCTTGGCTCATTAGATACATCCTCGGCTGAATATTCCGAGACACTAGAAATATTTGGCTCACTGCAACTTGATCTGGAAAATCATGACATAGGAAAAATGAAGCCTACCATCGAAAAGGTTCTCACTGGGCTCGGCTTTAAGGCTAGTGATTTTACCCGCCAAACAGAAGAGTTTTCGGGGGGCTGGCAAATGCGCATCGCATTAGCCAAATTACTACTTCAAAAACCTTCAATCCTGCTACTTGACGAACCCACAAATCACTTGGATATGGATTCTCAACTTTGGCTTGAGTCCTATATTCAAAACTATCAAGGAGCAGTTATTTTAATCTCACATGATCGCGCATTTCTTGATTCCATAGTCAGAAAAACACTCGCTTTCGAAAGTGGGAAAGTTAACGAATTTTCAGGTAATTATAGTTACTACATTGAACAAAGCGTAATTCTCAGAGAACAAATCCAGAGAGCTTACAACAACCAACAAAAGGACATCGCCAAGGCTGAACAATTCATCAATCGCTTCAGGTCAAAGGCTCGGAGGGCTTCGCAGGCACAGAGCCGCCTCAAACAACTTGAAAGGATTGAAAGAATTGAACTTCCCCAAGAATCCGAAAAAGCAATTAAACTTAGATTCCCTCAACCAGAGAGGTCAGGTCAAATAGTCATCGAGCTGACCAATGTTACTCGTTCCTATGGAGAAAACACAGTCTTCAAAAACTTAGACTTTCGAATCGATAGAGGCGAAAAGATTGCCATCTTAGGTGCTAACGGTGCTGGAAAATCAACTTTTTCAAGGATCTTATCTGGAGCAGATAAAGTCAATTCAGGCGAACGCAAAACTGGTCATAAAGTGAGCATTTCTCATTTCGCACAGGATCATGCAGAGAAGCTTAATCCTTCAATGACTGTATTAGAAACGATAGAAGAAGTAGCAGGGAGAGACAATGCAGGTAATTTACGATCACTGTTGGGCTGTTTTCTATTTAGGGGTGATGATGTTTTCAAGAAAGTTTCTGTCCTCTCTGGAGGTGAAAGGAGCCGCCTCTCCCTAGCCAAAATTCTCCTAAGGCCAGCAAATTTCCTAATCCTTGATGAGCCAACTAACCATTTAGACATGCAGTCTCAAAATGTTTTGCAAGAGGCATTACTTGCTTATCAAGGAACCATTGTAATTGTTTCCCATAATCGTGATTTCTTAGATCCAATAACTGACAAAGTTATAGAATTTTATTCTAACGACACGCCTCCAAGGACTTACCTTGGCAATCTATCTGATTATATTGAAAAGAAAAAAGAAGAAGAAATTTCTAATCCACAATTAAGCGAACAAAAACCCAAACAAAAAACCGCTTCATCCCCTAACCGAAAAGAAACAAGAAAATTACAAGGCAAAATCCGTCAAGAGAAAGCCGAAACACTAAAGCCACTTCAAGAAAAGTTAGATAGAATCGAAGACGAAATTAAACTAGTTGAAGATAGAAAATTAGAGATCGAAAAAGCCATGGCTGATCCAGATTTCTTTAAGTCAAAAGAATCAACGGGCACGGCTAAAGAATACAAAGAAATTCATGCTGAGGTGGAAAAACTATACTCTGACTGGTCCTTAATATCTGATGACATCGAACAAATAACTCTAAGCTTTGATGAAAAAATCAATAACTTATCCACGCGCTAAAAAATTAGAGGCATACCGACTCCGCTCATTCAGCACCTCTTATTTTTGCAGAATTTCCATGAGCGTCTAATCCTTCAATCTTTGCAAAGATCTCAACTGCAGGTATAGATTTCTTTAACGATTTTTTATCTAACTCAATGATACTTGTCCTTCTCTGAAACATATCAGCAGTTAGACCCGGAAAAGATTTTCCAGCTCCTCCCGTCGGCAATGTATGACTAGGGCCTGCTAAAAAGTCACCAACAGAAACTGGCGAATAGGAACCTATAAAGATCGCTCCGCATGTCTTTAATTTTGGAATCACTTCATCTTTGTTCCTTACTATTAAAGAAAGGTGCTCCGGCGCAAAATCATTCGCTAAATCGATTCCCTGCTTAATAGATTTCAATAGCACAAGACTAGTTCCACTCTTAATTACTTCGGATATTTGCTTCCTTCTGTTAAGAATCTTGGCCTGAGACTTCAATTCAATCTTAACTTTCTCAAGGAGCTTAATTGATGTGGTTGCAAAAGCGATCTGACTATCTCCCCCATGCTCAGCCTGAGCCAAGAGGTCCGACGCTATCCAATCAGCACGTCCACTAGAATCAGCCAAAACAAAGATTTCGCTAGGACCAGGGAGCAAATCAACCGCGACCGTTCCAAATAATTGCCTCTTTGCTTCAACGACAAAAGAATTTCCTGGACCAAAAATCTTCTCAACCTGGCCTATGCTTTTAGTACCCACAGACATAGCTGCGATGGCCTGAGCGCCTCCGACCTTATAAATCTCAGTAGCCCCCGAAGACTCAATAGCATAAAGTAATTCTGAATTAATTTCACCTTCCCTATTGGGAGGTGTACAAACCACAATTTCCTCAACTCCTGCGGCCTCAGCGATGGCGACAGTCATGATGGAAGTTGAAACTAGGGGAGCCGATCCTCCAGGAACATAGACCCCTACACGTGAGAAAGGCAAAAAGACCTCACCAACCTTAGCTCCTTGAGCATTTTTCATTTCCCAGTTCTTTCTTAATCCTCTTATCGCAAAGCCTTTCACATTGGATTGGGCCATATCCACAGCTTCTTTTACCTGCCCACAAACGGAGTCATTGGCCTTGTTGATCTCTTTCCTTTTGACAAGCAAATCATTAGAACTGATGGATGCCCCATCAAATTTTTGAGTTAAAGCTGAAAGTGCCTTATCTCCATCACTACGGACCATTGAAATGATCTTTTCAACGGAAACTCTCAAGTCGTCCGTAGGAATAGCTCGCCTTTTGAAAATTTTAGCAGCCTTCCTCTCAAAATTTGCTTCATCATGTTTGAGAATACGCATTAAAGGAATCGATAAGCTCTCCCAGCGTTAATTGCAAAGACCTCTATGATGGTTTTATTAAATTTTATTCTATCTCGATCCAAAAGCTTTTAAGATAGTCGTCGCCAGGAAAGTCACTAGTCATTGGCTTTTGATTAATTGTTTTAATATTTCTTCTAGCATTATCCATCCCAATTATTAATTCGTTACCGAATTTTTCACTGGAAATACCTCGATGATTACAAGAGGCCAGAACCCACCCTCCCCTTTCAATTAGATGAGCCGCCTCAGTCACTAGTGAGGAATAGTCTTTTTCAGCACTAAAGACTCCCTGCTTTCCAGCTCGAGAAAAAGAGGGCGGGTCTAGAATAATGCCTCCAAACTTCCTCTGTTTCTTCCTGAACTGCCGTAACCACTCAAAAACATCACCCCTACAAAAATAATGTTCATCCTGATTCGGATCAATCCCGTTCAGTTCAAAATTACTCTTTCCCCATTCAAGATATGAATTGGATAGGTCAATGCTTGTCGTTGAAGCGGCTCCACCTAGTGCCGCAACTACTGAGAATGCACAAGTATACGAAAAACAGTTCAAAATCCTAATCCCGGATGATCTGGCTCTGACTTCAAATCGATTGTCACGCTGATCGAGAAAGATACCTTGTGAATATCCAATTTTAAGATCAACTAGATACCTAACATTGTTCTCTCTAATTGTAATTTGTGTGTTTGAAGAGTCGCCCTCTTCACACCGAGCAGATTCTTTGTTGTTTTTATCCAACTTCTTGAACCACAGACTTTCACGAGGCAATTCGCATTTGGCCACAGATTCAGGCTCCTTGTCTAAATAAGAAACGAGCCAATGACCTGCAAAAACATCAATAAAGAAATCCGAATTACCATCGCCAATACCATCAAAAAGCCTAAAAGAATCTGTCGCTTCAGAAAGAATCTCTTTGCGTTTTAAAAAGGCAGTATTTATTTGATTATTCAAAATCTACAGTTATCAGAAAACAACATGGAAGATCTAACTACAAGGCTGACCCTCGCAAATTCAGAAGGAAAACTTTTTGATTCTTCCCTCAAGAATATATTAGATTTTCTGAGGTCCAACCCCAATCCAATATACATTTCATCCGTAGAAGAATTATCACAAGACAATAATTGGGAAGAACTTAATGATCGTTTCTACAAGTGCTTATCTTTTGGCACTGGAGGACTCAGAGGTAGAACCATAGGGCGCATCATAACAAGATCAGAGCAAGGGTCTGGGGGGCCGAATGGAAGGCCTGAACATCCATGCATTGGCAGCAATGCAATGAACACATATAACCTGAACCGAGCCACTAGGGGGCTCATTCATTACTTACAGGAATGGCTCAAAAGTGAAGGCTCTGATGAAAGGGTTCGAATCGTTTTTTGTCACGACACAAGACACTTCTCGAAGGATTTTGCAGAACTGTGCGCCGACATAGCAACAAAGATAGGTGCTGACGTCTATTTATTTAATAACCATAAAGCAACGCCCGTAATGTCATTCGCAATTAGGGAACTTAATTGCCACGCTGGCGTCATGATAACGGCCAGCCATAATCCTTATCATGACAATGGGTATAAGGTTAATTTTTCTGACGGTGCAGCCATTATTCCACCACACACTGAAGGAATAATTGAAAGAGTAAACAGCATTTCCACTGAACAATTTGATCCGCTCCCAAAACCTGAACAAGGGACCCTGTCTCCTGTTCCTGATATTGTCGAAGAAGAGTACCTTGACCGAGTAAAGTCTCTAGTCCTGCAGCCCGATCTCGTCAATCAAAACAATTCATTAAAAATAGTTTTTACTGCTCTGCATGGAACGGGCGGCGTTCATGTGCCTCAACTACTGAATGACTTAGGCTTTCAATGCGAAACCGTTACCGAACAAGATTCTCCTGACGGCCGGTTCCCGACCGTAGATTCACCGAACCCAGAGAATGGACCCGCTTTAAAAATGGGTATTGAATTGGCTGAATCTAACGGTTCTGATCTAGTGATCGGAACGGATCCGGACTGTGATAGGATGGGCGTTGCAGTGAGAAACGAATCAGGGAACATGGAGCTATTGACAGGAAATCAAATAGGTTCACTGCTCCTCTACTATAGAATCAAAACACTATTTGAATTAAACATTCTAAATGAACAGAACCGGCATAATTCTGTAGTCATTAAAACTTTTGTCACTACTGAATTACAACGAAGCATTGCGGCCCATTACGGCATTAAAGTTATTGATACTTTGACTGGGTTTAAATACATCAGTCAAAAACTAGGTGCCTATGAAAGGTCCTTACCTGAAGATATATATAGTACATATAAGTCACTCAACGTTAGAGATGCTCGAGAAATTCAGTTAAACAAAGGGACCTTCTTCATCTTTGGAGGAGAAGAAAGTTACGGTTATCTCGCTTGTGACTTTACTCGCGACAAGGATGGCAATAGTGCTGTTGTTTTATTCGCAGAAACAGCTGCATTCGCCGCGTCAAAAGGAATGAGTTTAATTCAGCTTCTAGACAATATATATTCTGAATTCGGATACTACACAGAAATGAATACTAATAAGGTATTCGAAGGTGCCGATGGCGCTGAATCAATAGCAAATCTAGTCCAATCCTATGCCAATCAACCACTCATTAAATGTGATGGGTCAGAGGTAAGTAAAATTATCAATTTTGCTGAAGAAACAATTAAAGACGCTGAAGGTGATCTTATTCCAAAAGAAAGAATGTTATTCATTGAGCTCAATGATGGGCGTCGTTTTGCGGTACGACCTTCTGGAACTGAGCCCAAAATAAAATATTACTTTTATGGCCACGCACCAAAAGAAGAAATTCAAAACAAGAACCTAAATGCAATAAAATCACAAACATCCGAAAGGCTAAATTCTCTTTGGGAATGGATTCAAGAGGACATTCAAAAGAGGCTATCCTAGGGCAACTAACCTAAATTTATTCTGCTCCAAAAATTAAAATTAATTTTCAGACCCCGGGCAACAATTACCGCTTTGTTATCCGGCATCATTCTTTCTCTCTGTTATCCAAAATTCAACCTCGGAGGACTCATCTGGATTTCCCTAATACCTCTCATTTCTGCGATATGGCTAGGCACTGCTAAAAATAATTCCAAAACCCGAGCACTCAGAGGAGCTGCTCTGGGCTATGTAACAGGTCTAACTTTTTTCCTCATAAATCTCTCGTGGTTGCATCACATTCATTTAGCGGCCTCTACCCTGTTACCAGCATTTCTAGCTTTATATTTTGCGATATGGGGAGCATTTGCCTCAACTCTAGGCAGGCCATCATTCTTTGATGAAAAAGGCAATAATGATTCCTTTAAATCAAAAAAATTAATCTCTGCCGATTCTATTGAAAGCCTAAAATGTGCATTCCTAAATGGTTCTGCTTGGTGCGGATTAGAATGGCTTAGAGGATGGTTACTGACAGGCTTCCCTTGGAATGGGCTAGGAGTTGGGCTCAGAAGTGATTTAGTGATGATACAAATCACGGATCTTATTGGAGTCACTGGGCTCTCTTTCGTGATTGTATTCTGCTCCTCAATTTTAACTTCATTAATATTCCGTATCATAAGAGAAATAAAGACGAGCAGGCTCAGAGCTCATCCAGACTTTGCTGTAGGAATTATATTTATTGCATCTATTTTTATTTACGGAACGAAATGCCTAACAAAAGAAGAAGAGAATCATATCGAAGTGAGCGTTCTCCTAGTTCAAGGAGGAATCGATCAAGACGAAAAATGGGACTCTAATTCTGCCCAGAAAATTTATAAGAGATACTGGGACTTAACTGCCCCTTACCTTAGCCTTGAAAATGCGGATTTTGATTTAGTGGTTTGGCCCGAAAGTTCCCTGCCCTACTCATTACATGACAAAGAAACACAAAATTATTTGAATAGAATCCTATCAATTGATGATTTTGAACTTGTCTTGGGTCTGAATGAAAACATACCCCAAGAAGGCATTTATAATTCCATTGTAGTCCTCAGGGAGAACACCTCTACCGCTAAAACTTACCGGAAAATTCACCTCGTTCCTTTTGGCGAGTACGTTCCATTAAGATCAGCTCTGCCATTTCTCGAAAAATTAGCATCGAACGCAATTGGCGTTGACTTTACTCGTGGCAAAAAGGCTGAACCTATAAAAATGAATCTGCCAGAAACTTATAGCATAATACCATTAGTCTGTTTTGAGGATACCTTTGGTGACTTAGCAAGAAAGTTCATTAAAAATGAGCCGCAATTAATTGTTAACGTTACTAATGATGGCTGGTTTGGAAAGAGCGCAGCTTCTGAGCAGCACTTAGCAAATGCAATGTTCCGTTGCATCGAACTGCGACGGCCAATGATCAGGAGCGCTAATACTGGAATTAGCTGCATCATTGACTCTACCGGAAACTTTCACGACCGCTGGGCATCGAGCCCTGGAGGAAAACGTATAATTTACGGCGACACTGAAAAAAACACCTTCATTACGTCCTCATTACCGGAGCTCATTCGAATCCCAAGGAACCCAAAAACGACTCTATATGCTCGGGCTGGAGATTCTTTTTCAATGATCCTCGGAGCAATCTCACTGATCGCAGTAATGATTAACGTTTTAAAAAAATTAATTAGGATCAAGAGTTGAACTCCTTACCAGTGGACTGGCACACGATCTTGAAATCTTCCCGCGCACCGCTCGGGTCACTGCGAAAAGTTAACCTACCATGATGGCGTCTTTCCATCTCCAATAAATCGTTAGAATCTTCATCCTTTAACCTCTGCATAACCTCAGGGTGAACAACAATAACAAGATCACTCAAACTATCATCTGCCCTTTGAATTAGCCCTGAGAGCTTCCTCTGAAGCTCAACACTAATACTCTCCGCCGATTTTATCCGCCCAGAACCTTTACAAGAAGGACAATCATTGAACATAGATCTACTCAAACTCTCATTGAGTCTTTGTCTCGTCATTTCCATCAACCCTAGCTGCGAAAGAGGTAGAACCTGAATCTTTGCCTTGTCCGTGTCAGTTTGCTTTAACATGCGTCTATACACAGCGTTCTGATCCTTTCGACCCTTCATATCAATGAAATCTACGACAATAAGGCCTCCAATGTTCCTCAATCTCAATTGTCTAGCGACCTCATCCGCGGCTTGCAGATTCGTCTCCAGAATCATCTTGTCTGAATTGTTTTTCCCTCCCCGATTCCTTCCGGTATTAACATCTATAGAAATAAGCGCCTCCGTTTCATCAATAACTATATAGCCTCCACAAGGCATCCAAACCTGTCGATCAAAGGCACTTTTTATTTGTTTCTCAACATTGAATTTCTCAAAAATAGGTTGCTTTGTTGGGAGAAAATGAATTCTCTTTCGTGACCGAGGGGATATCCTAGCTACGGACTCCTGCATTTGCTCGACAGTCGGTTCATCATCGCAAAGAACTTCAGCCACTTCATCAGTAAGAAAATCTCGAACTGTCCTTTCTACGAGCTCAGGCTCGCGGAAAACCCATGCTGGGGCTTTCTCAGTTTGCCTCAGCTGATCAATCTCTTCCCATTGGCTCAAAAGTATACGTAAGTCTCTTATCAAAAACCGTGCACGCTGTCCCTTGCAAACGGTACGCAAAATTACACCCATCCCTTCAGGAACATTCATTTTCTCTGTAATCTTTCGTAATCTCTGCCGCTCTTTAGGATCATCAATTCTCCTAGATATTCCGAATTGATCATTGAGAGGCATTAACACCATGCACCTACCCGGAAGGCTTATATTCGTAGTTACCCTAGGTCCTTTTTCTCCTATTGCTCCCTTACTTACCTGAATCAGGACCTCAGAGCCTACAGGATAAATACTTGGTATGTCTTTTGCCGCAATGTACTTCGGCTTCTTCTTCGACTTTTTCCGACTAACCTCCTCTAGGCCTTTATCCAAAGCTGCCGGTATGGCATCCCAAAAATGCAGAAAAGCATTCTTTTCCGTTCCTATATCAACAAACATAGCCTTCAAGCCAGGCTCTATGTTTTTAACGCGACCCTTGAAAATACTTCCAACAATATTTTCATCTCCGGTCCGCTCTATTGTATAATCTACTAACTTTGATTCTCTTAGTTGAGCTACTCTAGTTTCAAGCTTCTCAACATTTACTATGATTTGATATCCTGCGGCTAGCGCTTTCTGGCGCCTTGCCTCCCTTAGTTTTTTGAACATTTCTCAAAATAATTTTGCAAGCCATAATGATGACTCAGGTTTAAATTCTTCTTACGTAATTAATTACCAAAATTCATTCAGCAGTAGCTACTAGCGCCCTCTGCCTTTCCTATCTAATATTCCTATTCGTTGTTTTACGGTCCTTGATTTAACCGAACCCCTAGTATCTGGAGCTTTTTTTACGGTTGGAGTCACTCGGACCTTCTTAATACCAAGGCTAGAATCAGGGGCTGGCGTTGCCGCTACAGCTGTACCATCCTCGCCATCATCATCACCGACAAAAGCCTCAGTAGGGTCATCATCAAAGCTCACAAGGTCCACAAAGTCAAAATTCCCTTCCGATTCTTTTACCGAAGCGACTTGAGGGTTAAAATTGAATTGTTCGACAGACATTATTTCATCAATGATTCTTTTCGCGATTGGGGCACAAACCGTACCTCCAGCCTTACCATTCTCAACCATAACACATACTGCAAGCTTTGGCTTGTCATAAGGAGCAAATGATATAAACCAGGCGTTAGTTTCATTCATTCCATTGGTCCGCTTGCGCCCGGTCTGAGCGGTGCCTGTTTTACCTGACAATTGAACGATTTGGGACTTTCCACGCCTAGCAGTGCCTCTCACCTCATTCACCACATCCCACATTCCGCTCCTGCAAATTTCAATTTTTTCTGAAGGAATCCCTAATTTTGTAAGGTCATATTGAACTTCAGAAGCCTTGAACCTTTCTTCGCCCTCCTCAACTGTCTTATGAATTAACCTTGGCCGATAATATTTACCTCCATTAGCTATAGTTGAAGCAACCATAGCCATCTGAAGAGGCGTCGCCTCAGTAGCACCTTGCCCAATCGAAACTTGGGCCGTGTCAGCTGCGCCCCACTCTCCTAAACCCTGCACCTTCTTCCATTGTGGACTCGGAATGAAACCTGGATCTTCATTGTTAAGGGGAATTCCTGATCTTGTACCGAGGCCCATCCATTTTGAAACGTTCAGTATATTGTCAATGCCCGTGGCATTCCCATACCGGTAAAAGAAACCATTGCATGATGTCTTAATAGCCCCACGAACTTTTATTGAACCATGAGTGTACCCCTTTGCCCTTGCCCAACATCTCATAAAGACCTTCGAGCTGTAGCGAGCTCCGCCTGCGCACTCAAATGCCCTAACTTCAAAGTCACCTAACATACCAGATAAGGCAACAGGGATCTTAAACGTCGATCCTGGGGCATGATCCTTTAAAGCCCTGTTAATAAGAGGGTCATTATCATTGTCCAAATAACCTTTCCAATCCGCCTCACTGATCGATGGGATAAACTTATTAGGATCATAGGAAGGAACAGAAGCCATAGCCAAGATGTCTCCAGCGTAAACCCAATGCTCTTCTTCTTTTCCTAGGGCTTTTAATTTCGTTTTATATGATGTCGGAGCTACTACTACTACGGCACCTCTTCCAACTTTTCTTAATGCCTGCTCAGCAATGTATTGATAGCGAAGGTCCAGCGTAAGCCAAACATCAGAACCGCTCTGCGGAGGCTCATAAGCTATTTCACCAATGACTTCACCATCATCGTTCTTAGAATCCAAAACCCTACCCTTCTCATCCTTTAACATTGTCCTTTGCCCTGGCTTGCCTCTCAAAAAATGGTCCATTGTCTCTTCAATTCCATCTCCTCCAAAATCATCAGGCACATAATACTCCCATTCCTTCCGTTCTTCGGCTGGGACTTTCTTGATATCGGGTTGACGCACAAATCCTAAAATATGGGATGCCAATGCTCCATAAACGTACTTCCGCATGGGCCGCGCCGTCACTGCAACGCCCGGCAAATCTAAAGAATGCTCAGCAGCAATGGCATACTCCTCAAAAGTGAGATCGTCGCGGTAAGTATAAGGAACAAGTCCTCCGTGAGTTCGCCAGTGCCTCTGCAGATCTCCAGCATGGAATTCCTTATAAAGACCGATCCTTGCCAAATAAGGAAAAATTAGTTCAGAGACTATAGTCACCATATCCTCCTCTTTCCTCTTCCTTCTAATTCCACTCCCATCCTTAAAATCAAAAACACTCACAGGGACTTCTTTGAGTTCTTTTTTTACTGAAGCTGTCCTGTTGGTTTTAGTGATAGCTATGTTCTCATCTTTTATGACTCTTCTATAATTAGTTAGAATCTCCTTAAGATTAAACTGCATCTCGTAACGAGCTATGTTCTCAACTAGGACCCTCCCTCTTCGGTCACGAATAATGCCTCTCACTCCTGGTATCCTAACCTTGACTTCTGATGTGCCTGGGACCTTAGAAGAAAATTCATCATACCTGTTAATCTGTATGACAAATAAACGAACCAGGAGGGCAGAAAAACCTCCAATCAGAATCAATCCAATGAGATAGAACCTTATTCTATAACCAAATGTCATAATCTTGGAATTTCACTTTCTAGACGCCCCGTAATTGAAAGTATGGGACATCCAGTGAATCGGCTCAATTTGAATATCAGGTAAAAGAAAATTGGAGATGTGAGCATTGCTAATAAAGAAGACACCCAAAGCTCCTTCCAAAAACTCTCTGGAACAATAAATTTGGCTCTACCAAAGCTCACAAAAAACCACTCCATGGCTAACAGCAGTGCAGTTGCAACGCCTACCAACACTACCGGCACTTCCCAACGCCCCCTTTTAAATAACGGACACACTCCCTGCATCAGAGATCCTGTAAGGCCAAAAAGAAAAATAGAATAACCAAAGCCAACATCATTTACACCGGTGACAGCCATTTGAGATGAATCCCAAATAAAACCGACAGCAAAAGCTAAACCTAACATCATTGGAAATGAGAATGTGAGCGAACAAGTTAAAAATATTGTATGAACGAGTAAAATCCTCACACCAAAAGGACTAAGAATAGACGCAAAAAAACCATCCAACATCAATGCAATTCCAATTAAGGAAATTAAGCTAAGAGTGAAGACTATCCGTGATAAATGCATTAAAATTAATTTCCATTAGAAAGTCTATTTGTATTTGAACTTGGCTTAGTGATAATCGAAGCCTGATCCTTAACTTTTTGAGTTTTTATTGGCACCAAAACAAAAACATAGCTGAGCTGATTGAAATTAATGGCCGGCTGAACACGCGCAGCAGCATCGAAATCTCTCACTTCAAATTCTTTTACGTATCCAAGCATTAGTCCGGGAGGAAAAATGCCTTTAGTTTCGGAATTCGCTACTCCAGAAGAATAAATCTTAGCGCCAGCAGAAACGCCATACCTATCAGCCTCCTTAGGTAAATTCTGAAGTAATAGATGCGTGACATCCCTACCAGCACCAGGAGCACCAGAGAGTATCCCTTGAACTCTTTCAAGGCCCTTCTCTGACGGTTCTGCAAAGACTCCATGAACATAGGCGCTCACTTTGCATTCAACATCAGTTACCAGTACTACAGTCGATTGACCTTCCCCCACTGAAGCAATTTTTCCAACTAACGCACCCTCGACTTGATCGGCTCGATCAACAGCAACTGGGGTCATTACTGGACTATTAATAACTACTCCGTCTTCATACCCTTTATCAATAATAATGGTCCTCCACCAGCTACTGCTCTGTCTTTTTATGACACGGCCAGCCACTAATTGCTGGTTCTGCTTTCCTTTATATTCGATGAAATTAAGAGATCTTTTTAAATCTATGTTCTCTTCCCTGAGAAGATCAATTTGCCCTTGCCAGGCCCTCAATTCAAAAAGTTCCTTCAGTAATTTATTATAACGCAACGCGAGCTGCTCCTTTTCATATTTCTGATAAAGGTCATTAGCAGAAATTGGCTCACCATTAATAACATCTTCATCATAAGTAATATTAACGACAACTTCATGAGCAAGCCCAAAAAGCCCAAGAACTTTGGACTGAACAGAATGGACTCCTTTATTATCAAGAGTAAATACCCAAACCAATGCCAATGAAAACACTACAAGGGCTACAAGGCTGGACTTTTTCATTGCTAAAAATTCAACAATTCAAATACTGATTCTCGTATTTATACACCACCTGAGGTCATTTTCTTTATATATGAAACTTCACTCAGGACTCGGCCAGTACCTTCGACTACCGCAATGAGAGGGTCCCCAGAAAGATGAGTCGGAACGCCAGTCTGCTCTGTTAACCATACGTCAAGACCACCCAATAAGGCGCCTCCGCCGGCCAGCATAATCCCACGGTCAACTAGGTCAGCAGCTAATTCAGGAGGGCACCGCTCTAACGCTTCTTTAATCGACCCAAGTATGGCTGCCAAAGGCTCAGCCATCGCTTCACGAATCTCTTTGGAGGACACTTCGATAGTCTTAGGCAATCCATCAACGAGATCGCGTCCCTTAACATCCATCGTTGATTCTTGATCCACTACAGTGGCTGACCCTATTTTGATTTTAACCATCTCGGCAGTCCGCTCACCAATCATTAAATTATATTTACGTTTCATATAAGCAATGATTGACTCATCAAGCTTATCACCTCCTACCCTGAGACTCCTGCTCTGAACAATTCCAGACAAAGAGATGACAGCTACTTCTGTTGTGCCCCCACCAATATCAACAATCATGTTACCGCTCGCATCCTGTATAGGAAGACCCACTCCAATCGCAGCCGCCATAGGCTCCTCAATTAAATAAACCTCATCAGCACCTGCCTGCTTTGCTGAATCTTTAACTGCTCTTTTTTCTACCTCAGTGATTCCGGATGGAACTGCAACGACAACTCTAATCCTCGAAGCTCTGATGAGCTTAGTTCCTTTTCCTTTTTCCTTGGTTCTGGCTTTCCTGATGAAATGCTTAAGCATAGCTTCCGTAATCTCAAAATCAGCAATGACTCCATCCCTCAATGGTCTAATGGCTGATATCGTATCAGGTGTCCTGCCCAACATTCGCTTCGCCTCATCACCGACCGCGACGACCTCAGTTGTGCCTGTCTTAACGGCAACGACTGAAGGTTCTCGAACTTTGATACCTTCATCTTTAAGGTAGACCAAAGTATTTGCGGTACCTAAATCGATACCAATATCCATATTTAGTAGACCAAAAAGTTTATATAAAATATTCAAAACACGACCCGAATTATTGGCTAATAAATCAGGATAATTTATTATTAACTAACAAATCCAATTAAGAAAACTTAAAAATAAAGATATTGTAGACTTTTTTATTCTGAACGGCTCCCTCGTCTAGCGCTCCGATAAAATTGATAAGTAGATAAATTAAGTTTAATTCTCATCTATTAAATTAATGTTCAAGCACTTACGTTATTATTTATCACATTTATGTTATTCAGAAATAGTCTAATTTGATCGATTTTATCTGTAGAAATCAGTCCAATACATAGAACATTTATAAATAAACAAAATCTATGCATCCTGATTCAATTGAATATAAATGTGATAGGTGCGGTAATTGCTGCAAATGGCCGGGGGAGGTTCCGCTCAGCAAAAGCGAAATCAGCAGAATGTCTGAACATCTGGCCTGTAGCGAAAATGAATTTATCCAAAATTTTACTACACTTCGTCAGTCTCGATCTGGTTTAACTTTGGCTGAAAAATCTGATGGATCCTGTATATTCCTTGAAGGAAAATCTTGTAAAATACATCAATCAAAGCCCAATCAATGTCGCAATTTTCCAAACCAATGGCGTTTCCCTGGTTGGCGCCAAATCTGTGAAGCGACTCCTCAAAGAACTGACAGCCCGAAGTCCAAGTAAGTTAAAAAGATATACTTGATCGATGGCCTAGCACGTTGCAGATTCTCAACTCAGAATTTCAGATCCATTAATAATGCTCGGGTGGCGGAACTGGTAGACGCGCTAGACTAAGGATCTAGTCCACTCACGTGGGTGCAGGTTCGATTCCTGTTCCGAGCACTTTAATTGACAAAGCGTTACAGTAACCTCTCAAATCGGGAGAGATTTCGGAAATTAAAAGATTTACTACAAAACCCTAAAAATATAGGATCAGACAAGATTAGGAATTTTGTCCAAGCTATCGGGTGGAGGTCCGATTCCTGCCCCGAGCACTTTTTGTGCTGTCTATTTATTTAGAATGAGACGATTTGGATTATTTTTAGGTACATTTCTGGCAACGAGCCTTTTAACTCGTGGACAGAATCCCCTCTCCGTTTCCCCTCCAGAGAAGAATAACTCACCCCAAGCTGAATTAGCCTCTTTCTCGATTGACTCGCGTCTCCAGGTTAACCTTTTTGCAGATGAAACCATGGGCATTGCCAACCCCATCTGTTTCCGTTGGGATCCACTCGGACGTCTCTGGGTATTATGCACCTGGGCATATCCACAATTAAAGCCAGGAACAAAACCAGACGATAAACTAATCATCCTTGAAGATACCGATGGGGACGGCAGAGCAGATAAAAGCTCCACCTTCGCCGACGGGTTAAACATGCCGACCGGATTCGCTCTGGGGCACGGTGGCGTATATATAGGGAACGGTCGAGACTTAATTCATGTCAAAGACACGAGCGGGAACGGCAAAGCCGACCAAAAGAAAATCCTGTTTACCGGTTTTGGCACTGGTGACACGCATCAGAATATCAACTCTTTCGCATGGACACCCGGTGGAGAGTTGCTTTTTAGTCAAGGTTTACATTGTTTTTCACGCGTAGAGACACCATGGGGCATTCGCCGACTCGATGAGCACGGCTCTTGGCGCCTACGACCACTTCGCCGTCAATTGCACAGCTATCGACGCACTTCGGGAGGTGGCAACCCATGGGGCTTTGCATTTGGTGACTGGGGAGAACCCTTCATTAAGAGCAACGGCGGTGAAGTCAGTGAACTGTTGCCGAGCATGATTCATACCGACCACATTGCCGGTGGTTACTGGGGCGGCGCAATGCTGATTGGCGCAACGAAGATCAAGTCAATGGCCATTAATATTGTCGACTCACCGCACCTTCCAAAGGATCTGCAGGGAGACTTCCTGATTGCTGGGTATTTCGCACGCAACATTGCTCGGCTCCGACCCACAACTGATGGAGCTGGACATAAATTAACAACACTCGCACCACTACTCACTTCTTCGCACAACGCTTTTCGCCCAGTAGACCTGAACATCGGTCCCGACGGCGCTCTTTACATAGCCGACTGGTTCAACCCCATCATTGGACATTACCAGGCCTCTTTGCGGCATCCCGATCGGGACAAGGATCATGGTCGAATATGGCGCATTAGTGCCAAGGGCAGCCCGTCATTGAAGCCTCCTTCACTGGCCAAGATGAAAGCCTCGGAACTTTGTGAGCAACTCGGTTCACCGCTCAGGCGAACCCGTAAACTCGCCAAACTGCGTCTCATGGACCTACCTAAAATCGATGCCATTCCCGCAATCCAAAAATGGATCGATGAACTTAAGTCCGACGATCCAAGACTCGAACATAAGCTGTTCGAGGCAATTGGTGTGTTCGAGTCCCATGAAACAGTGAATGTCTCACTTCTAAAACAATTGCTAACAGCAAAGGATCATCGCGCCCGTGCCTATGCCACTCGCGTGATTGGCCGGTGGCATCACCTACTTGAAGACCCCCTATCTCTTTTAAAAAACAGCGCAACCGACAAACACTCTCGAGTGCGCCTTGAGGCGATCGTCGCTGCTAGCGATATTCGAGAAGCTGACTCGATCATTATTGCCGCCCAGGCAACTGACGGTCCAAAGGACCGATTTATAGACTTCGCTTTCACTCAAGCAGTCCACGCTCTTGCCACTCATTGGAAGCCAGCCCTGATGGCCGGGAATCTACAATTTAACCAATCCTCACACCTTTTACGTGTAGTGAGCACCATCGGCGGAAATGAAGTGGCAGAGGTAATACGTCAAAAACTAGCAACCCAGAAGCTAAAACCTGAAGAAACCACAAAATTAATAGCACTTCTAGCTGGTATCGGAAACTCTGCCGATGCAGAGCTGGCACTGAAAATTGGTATTGATAATCCCGGAGTTTTATTGGCACTGACTGACTCTGCTCGGGCACGCAACCTACAAGCACCGGCCGGTGCGGCGAAATTAATTAGCCCGGCCCTAGTGAGCCAAGACAACGCCATCCGGATTGAAGCTATCCGGCTCAGTGGTTTGTGGTCACTCAATGAACACAGTGAGACAATCGGCTCGATCGCCACTGACCGGCCCGAGAAATTAGCACTGCGCCTAGCAGCCACTGAAGCACTCGGCTCAATGAATGATCCATCTATCATTAAAACACTTGAGAAATTAACGGCAATTGAAAGCCCTCCCATCATTCGCGCTGCGGCAATAGGAAGCCTTGCCACGCGTGATGTCAAACGGGCCGCATCATTAACCGCTTCGCTCCTCACAAAGGTTGAAGCGAAAGAAATCGAGCCATTACTCTCAGCACTACTTCAACGCACCAGAGGCACTGATGAACTTGTAGCCACGCTAGCTACAGAAACAATCTCTGCTGACACCGCTAAACTCATGCTTCGCTGGCTCAACAGCACCGGGCGCAATGAACCAAAACTCACTGAATTGCTCAATAAGATCATTGGCCTCAAGGTCACTACACAGAAATACAATCCTGACTATGTTGCCGAGCTGGCCAAAGAAGCACTAAATGAAGGTGATGCAGTGAACGGTAAGAAAATATTCCAGTTACCGATCATCAGTTGTACAGCGTGTCACGCAGTGGACGGCATAGAAGGTACTGTCACGACCCTGAAGGGGCCAAACCTCACAGCACTGGCGGCGGGGCTACCGGTCGATATTATCATAGAATCGGTACTTTGGCCTGACCGGCAAATCAAAGAAGGTTATCAGGCAACTACAGTATTAACAAAAGATGGCCGAGCATTAAACGGCTTCGTTCACAGTGAAGATAAAACCGTTCTACGTATCCGCGATCTCACTACCGGTAAAATCGCCAGCCTGCAAATTGACAACATAAAGCAACGGACCAAAGGCGTTACCGTGATGCCACCGCAACTCACAGCTAACTTGACGCGTACTGAATTGCGAGATCTGATTAAATACCTCACCACTCTTGAAACCGTGAAAGAACCGCAACCATGAAGATGCATCCATTGGGTTATTTCATTCATGTTAGAGCACCATTGGCATCTCTTCTGGCTTCCTTGCTAATTATTGCCGGAGTGTGCGCCTTTCACGTAGTTGCCGAATCGAAACCCTCACCCAAAAAGCCAAACTCCACCCCATTGCCCCACTGGACGAGGTTAATTATGGCAGTTGATCCAGGCTCCCAAGGCGACGCATGGACCAAGAGCAGCTTCAATCACGCCAAGTGGAAAACCATGAAAATCCCTGGTCATTTTGACACTGCTCAGTTGCCTAACTTCGATGGAGTAGTTTGGTTTCGCAAAACCATCAAGCTTTCCCCCGAACAGGCCAAATCCAAGGCCATCCTGCATCTCGGCCAAATCGATGACATGGACGTTACTTGGGTCAACGGCACGCGGGTCGGTGGCTACGAAAATCCCGGCCACCATTACACGGTACGCAACTATCCCGTTCCTGCGGGCCTCCTAAAAACTGGAAAGAACACGATTGCAGTACGAGTCATGGACCACGGTGCTCCCGGAGGCATCGCCGGAAACCCAGAGCAACTCTTCCTTGAATTAGGAAAGGAAACGGTTCCCCTCGCCAATCTGTGGCACTATGCCCCCGGAGCGAATTTGAATGCGCTCAATAAACAAGCTGAGGTTCATATTTTCCTTCGTCCACTCACTAGGCCAGCTAAGCCTGTGCCCGCATTTGCTAAAGGCTTCAAAATTACAGATGATCAGACTATCATCCTTCTCGGCGGAGCCAATGCTGCTGAAAGTAGCCGTTACGGTTGGATCGAGACACTCATCTCAGCAAAGCACCCAAAACATCAACTGAGTTTTCGCAACATGGCCTGGCCTGCGGACACCGTTTACCAACAACAACGTCCACGAAATTTCTTCGGTACTTCCAAGCCCAGTTACGGTGAAACTGATCACCGACCCACGATTGCCGCCGACACTATCTTCCTCTGGTTCGGCAAGATGGAGTCACTGGAAACTGGCAGTGAAAAAAATCCTGCGAGTTTCCGCACATCTTACGAAGCAATCCTCAACCAACTTGACGATTATACTGGACGCGTTGTGCTCCTCACTCCGGCTCCCTTTGAGGATCCGCTCGGCATCGGCTTGGACCCCAAGGAGCTTAACATAAATCTCGCTGAATATGTTGCCACAATCCGTGAACTTGCCGATGATCGAGGTTTACCTGTAGTCAATTTATTTACTGAGCTTAAAGGTAAGCCCGTTACCAGTGATGGTCAGATGCTCTCCACTGAAGGTCACCGTCTTGCGGCTGAAGTAATCGCAAGACAACTTGGATTTTCATCGCAACTCTCTACCGGCAACGAAACATTACGGGACGCGTTCATTACTAAGAACGCCCTATGGCGCCAATACTGGTTACCCACTAACTGGGCTTTTCTTTATGGCAATCGCCAGACCCAGCCCAGTAGCCGCAGTCATATCAGAGGCAAGCCAAGATGGTTCCCTGAAGATGTGAACAAATCACTTTCGGACCTGGAACAAATGGAAAAGAAGATCTGGAAAGAATTACCAAAAAAGGAAACTGATTAGCATTCACTCATTCGAATCGCAAAGTTAGCTACTGTTTCTTTTGATAGGCCAAATCCTATATCAAATGTAGAGATTTTAGACTATTTATTTAGTTTAATTCAATAGATCAGTCAGAAGAGATTATTGTACTAGCCAGCGATCCGACTATGTATATGGTTTAGCACGGAGACATTCTCCAGTGAATCAATCTAACGATGAATAATTTTTCAGGCCCAAAGCAGGAAGTCATATCTGGAATGGAGGATTTCGTGTCGACTCAGCTAAAGTATTTGAAATCAGTAGAAGAGAGCTGGCAGCCTCAGGACTGGTTACCGGATCTGACCAGTGAAGATTGGATCGACAGCGTACAGGCATTCCGCGAACCCGCTGAGGGTCTATCAGACGCAGTCCTCGTGGTTTTAGTTGGTGACATGGTAACTGAAGAGGCCCTACCAACGTATCAAACATTGATCAATGGATTTGAAGGTATCACGGACAAGACCGGCGCCGACCCAAGTCCTTGGGCAAAGTGGACTCGTGGCTGGACTGCGGAAGAGAACCGGCATGGAGATTTGCTGAACAAATACCTGTACCTCACCGGACGCGTTGATATGCGTGCAGTAGAAGTGACGATTCAGAATTTGATACGCAATGGTTTTGACCCAAGCACGGCGCAGGACCCTTACAAAGGATTTGTTTACACTTCATTCCAAGAACGGGCCACCAAAATTTCTCACAAGAATGTGGCCCAACTCGCACGGTCAGAAGGCGACGACAGTTTGCAAGGCATTTGTAGCGCGATCGCTGCAGACGAAGCGCGCCACGAAAAGGTATATACAAATTTCATGCGTCACATTTTCGAGCAAGACCCTAACGGCTCGGTCATGGCGTTTTACGATTTAATGCGCGCTCAAATTGTAATGCCCTCACACTTGATGCAGGACGGAACTGATCCCAACTTATTCGAAGATTTCTCCGCAGTCGCACAACAGTTAGGCGTCTACACTGCCAAACACTATGCCGAAATCGTCGATCACTTAGTCAGTACTTGGAACGTCGAAAACTTGACAGGGCTCAGCGGCGAGTCGGCCAAGGCTCAGGATTACTTATGCCTCTTAGGTTCTCGTTATGCGAAATTGGCCGAACGGAGTCAGCGCCGCACGTCCAGAGTCGAGCAGAGGAAATTTAGTTGGATCTTTAATCGGGAAGTTTGACCCCACTCAGGCCTGAATCTCAGAGACTGTCCCAGTACTATCGGCATAATTGTCTCGTTCAATGCCCAAGGCCCTGAGCTGCGTCAGCCAAAGGTTCGCTAGAGGCGTGCCCCTCTTACAATGAACGTGTTTGCCCATTTTTAACTTACCTCCACCTCCGCCTGCAACAACTAATGGCAGGTCATTGTACTGATGAGTCGTTCCATCGCCCATGCCTGCACCTAACGTAAAGATAGTATTATCTAGGAGCGTAGTGCCGTTACTTTCTTTGATTTGATCCATGTTTTCGAGGAGCCTAGCAAAGGCAGACACATGGAAACGGTCCAACAGAAGAAGATGCTCAAGGTGATTACCAATGGAGTGCGTCATTGCATGATGGCTGTAAGGCTTTTCCAAAATACCTTCCCAATTAGTGGGAGTCGTCCAACGCTCAGGCCCAAGCATCAAAGTCCCCACATTTGTGAGTCCATTTTGCAATGCAGTGACTAAAAGGTCCCCCATTAAATGAATGTACTCGTTACGCGGCAAGTGCTCAGCGGGCCGTTTAATTTTAGCTTCAGCCAACTCTGACTTCATTTTCTCGATTCGATCCATTCTCGTCTCTATGGTTCGTATCGATTCCAAATATTCTCCGAATTTCTGTCTGTCCTCCGCGCTCAATCGCTTTTGCAGTTGGCTCGCATTGCCAAGGGCAAGGTCGGTTATATTACGAAAACGAGTGTGTGATTGAGTCCCAAATAAACGGTCATAGACTTTACGTGGATTCCTCATCGAAGGCGCAACGTGGCCAGTCCCGTACCACGACATATTATCAAAGTAAATCGACTCTATGTTATTCTTGTGATCATTACAGCTCAATTCGAGTGTCGAATATGGTGTCGTCGTACCAATACTATCAGCCGCTATGTGATCCAGCGTACGGGTCAGTGGATAGGCCGAGTTTTTGACCTCATATGGAGCAACGCTTGTCAGAAAACAGGACGCGCACTGAGCATGAGAATCTGTACCGTGTTGGAACGTTCGATCCATTCCAGTGATCAGCGATATTTTTTCTCGCATCTTATGCAAAGGCGCTAATGTCGGCGTAAGGGTCAGTTGATGACTGCCAGGAGGAACCGTCTTCCCTTCGAATCTCCACACATTATTCTGACCTGCAAAACCAGGCAAAGGACGATCACTCTCACCAGGGAAAAAACCACGTCGCGTGATCCCATTGGGAAGATAAAAGAAGGCTAGGCGTTGAGCTGGATTCTCATTTTTGCTTTTACTCGTATCGGCAAAACTCTCTAACCAGGGCAAGCTCAAAGACGCTCCACCGGCACATGCTATAAATTTACGACGCGAAACAGTTTCAATAGTATGGTTACTTCTCATCTTAATAATGCGCTTTGTTTATTGTATGGTAAATCAATGAGCTTACAATTTTAAAATACTCACTTAGCATTTAATTGACTCTAATTGCTTGAAACTTTTTTCTTAAAATTATTTTTCATTAGGAAAGGCTCACTCATGGCTATCCTCTTAAGGACAGATCGCATATTGTCTTCTCCCGCCATTGCTCGAGCCGTCATTTCATCAAGCGCTGGCGAGTCTGCAGGGCCCAGTTCCCGACTCA
>SHBV01000079.1 GCA_004211885.1 Verrucomicrobiaceae bacterium | reverse complement strand
TGCTGCAGGTCCTAATAGAACCTACATAGGCGGCGGGTACAGTCATCTTCTCCGCGGCGAAAGATTTCTTCACCTCTGGTTAGATAAGCATGGCTATGAATACGACGTGATCACTGACCACGACTTGGATTCTAATCCGGAGCTGCTAAATGGTTACAAGGCGGTTTGCATAAATGGGCATAGCGAATACTGGTCAAGCCGAGCCTATGATGGCCTTGATCGTTACTTAAAAAGTGGAGGCGCTGCTGTGGTGACGTCAGGTAATACCATGTTCTGGAGAGTGAGTTTTGATGAGACAGGTGAAGTGATGGAGTGCAGGAAATTTGGAAAGAGTATCGGGGGTCGGGCTCAGGCCAAGGTAGGAGAACTTTATCATAGCCATGACTTTAAACGGGGTAGCTTGATGCGTTTCTGTGGCTATCCTGCATGGAAGCTAGTGGGGTTGACTTGCATTGGATGGGCGGGTGGAAGCTTTAAACCTTACCGAGTTGATACTCCAAACCATTTTCTCTTCAATGAACCTCACAAGATAGAATTAGAGAAGGGAGATGAGTTTGGTTTCGTAACTGATAGGATCGGAGCGGTGGGGCATGAATATGATGTTAGGCTCTCAACAATATTAAGGGCGACCAAGAATCCTAAGTTGAAAGGTTTGGTCGAACCTGCAGGAATTATTACCGTAGCTAGTAGTCATGATGATCGGAACATTCTTGATTTTAATGCGGAGAATCACATAAAGAGAGTTGGGGGCGAGCAGACAATTGCGGAGATCATTTATTGGGAACGTCCTCAAGGTGGACGAGTCTTTCATACTGGATCAATCGCTACTGCCTGGGCGATGTATTATGATGAACATCTAAGCGCTTTATTTAAGAACGTTCTTCATCATTTTAAGGTAGATCAGAAAAATAAACCAAGGCCATGAAACATTGATATTAAATTGAATCTTTTGTATGCCTTAAGTAGATCGGTATTGACTGATGCTCTATTATTAACTATGAAAATTGAAACTATGAAAATTGCATATCTTTCTTTGATCCTCTCTATCTTTTTGTCTCCATCATTTTTAGCAGAAGCAAATGAACTGCATTCTGCCGTCAAGCCTGTTCCAAGGTCAGGTGGATGGATGAACCGTCACGAATCTTTTAATCAGCGTGTTGCTAAGGGGAAAGTGGATTTAGTATTGATAGGAGATTCAATTACGCATGGGTGGGAAGGTAAGGGAAAAAGTGTTTGGGAAAAGTTCTACGGTAAACGAAATGCCGTTAATCTTGGAATTGGCGGTGACCGCACTCAGCATGTCATGTGGCGACTAGATAATGGAAACGTGAAAGGTATTTCTCCTAAAGTGGCTGTAGTTATGATTGGAACCAATAATTCAGGCAATAATTCTCCAGAGGAGATTGCTGATGGCTTGGCCGCGATAACGAAGCAACTGCGTAAGAAACTTCCCAAGACTAAAGTTCTTTTACTTGGAATATTTCCAAGAGGAGCAAACAAGGACGATGGCAGGCGTCAGGTCAATGAGAAGGCTAATGCAATTTTCAAAAAGCTAGCTGACGGTAATGATGTTCATTATCTCGATATTGGCGCTAAGTTTCTCGAGCCTGATGGCACTCTGACTCGAAAGATTATGCCTGACCTTTTACACCTCAGCGTGGAAGGCTACACAATATGGGCTGAATCTATTGAGCCGACTCTGAAGAAGTTGATGGGTGAGTAGGCTCCTCTTAGGGTCCTGGCGGTTCATTTTGTTGATTCCATTGCGCCTGGGAGAAGATTCCTTGTTCGCCTCAAGTCTTTGCGATGAAGATCCTGTCATCCAAGCAGATCTTTCAGAGGTCTCATGAGAATTAAAGTTAATTTCTTTGTTAGGCAATTTGGAAGAAATTTTTAATGATCTGTAGCTCTATTTTAGCTTTGCTGAGCAAGATACAAGTTTAATTCTACAGTATCCTTGTAGTGTCATGATTTTTTAGGTAAAACCTAGGAATGAAAAGTAACCGCAGAAAATTTCTTAAGACTTCTGCTGCGAGCGCGGCTTCTTTCCAGATCGTTCCTAGACATGTAATAGGTGGTCAGGGTCATACACCTCCGAGTGAAACCTATGGCGCTGCACTCATCGGATGTGGTGGACGCGGACCTGGAACCTATGAGGGCATGGTTCGCGATTTGCCATCCAGACTGGTAGCGGCCTGTGACGTTCAAAAGTCGCGTGTTAATGGTTACATAAGGAGGAAAAACCCAGAGGCTAAAGCATATAATGATTTTCGGAAATTATTGGAGAATCCTGACGTTGATCTGGTTGCTATCGCGACTCCGCCTCACTGGCATGCATTAATTTCTATAGCTGCGGCTGAGGCGGGGAAGGATGTCCTATGCGAAAAACCCATGACTCGTTTCATCGCTGAGGGTAGGGCAGTCGTTGAGGCCTTTGAGCGTTACAAGAGAGTGTTTCAAATTGGGACATTTGGACGTTTTGGGGCAAGCCGAAGCGGAACTAGTAGGACCATTCACAAGATCATGCGTAGTGGACTGCTTAATCCGAACCCTGGTGTGCATATCAAGAAGGGTGGTCTTAAGTTGCATAACTGGAGTGGTAAGCCCGGCTTAAAACCGCAAATTCCATCTGAGGATCTTGATTGGGATCTCTATTGTGGCCCTAGCCCGTTCAAGCCATACGTATCACCTCGAGTTGGAGGTACACACCGAAATTACTGGGATTATGAGGGGGGAGGAATGTGTGATATGGGACAACACCATTTTGATCCGCAGCAATGGATTTATGGGAAGGATGATACTAGTCCAGTCACTATTGAAGCATTTGCTCCTCCATCTCACCCTGATGTGACTGGAATGTGGGCCTGGATCGAGTTGACTTATGCTGATGGGTTTACTTTTGTCATGGACAGTGCCGAGTGGGGGCCAGGCTATGATAGGAAAGCATCAAAACAGGTCTCCTTGTCT
Source organism: Verrucomicrobiaceae bacterium (assembly GCA_004211885.1). Lineage (GTDB taxonomy): Bacteria > Verrucomicrobiota > Verrucomicrobiia > Verrucomicrobiales > DEV007 > EC70. The sequence goes on along the minus strand of SHBV01000079.1, from coordinate 9,640 downwards.
CAGCTCTCTGAGGAGAATCAGGAAAAAATCAAGGCCATGCCTGACCCTGAGCCTTTACTCACATTTGCGGAGGCCGTTAAACAGCGCAAGCAAGCAGGAGGCAATCCCGAAGCAGCTCATCGAGCAGCTTGCATTTTGCATCTTGCTAACTTAGCGATTCGCCTCGGTCGCAAATTACAATACGATCCTGACAAGGAGAAGTTCGTTGGGGACGAAGAGGCAAACCGATTCGTTAATGTTCCGATGCGCTCACCCTGGCACCTCTAATAACACTTTTTCTTTTATCATAATACCATGGACATACAACCTTATCTTGACTCCTTCCCGTTACCGGCCAAACGCGGAATTTTGAGTGATGTTAACAAAGAAAAAACAGACAAAGCGATTGAGGAAGCAATGAAAGATCCAGAAGCAGTTGCTTCACAGATTGTGAAGCGACTCCTAGATCCTGGAGTGGAAGGAAATGACATTCAGGCCCGTCATTTGTTACACACTATGGCAGTTCGAATTCCGCACCATAGTAGGAAAGAAAAGAATAATAAACGCGCAAAATTTTCTCTTGTACTTGCGGAGGCACTTTCAGGGGATCATCCTGACAGGGTTAAGGCATTTGTTATTCGTCAGCTTCAGATCTGTGGTGGAGAGGAAGTAGTCCCTTTGATCGGAGCGTTCTTGATTGTGGAAGGCATTGCTGATGATGCGGCTCAGGCCCTCATTGCCATAGGAAAAGTTTCAGCCGGGCAATTCCGTGAAGTATTGCCGAAAGTTAAGAATAATTCGATTCTTTACCGAAATGTTCTGCATGGTTTAGCCGAGTTAGCTGATGAGTCTTCGAAAGACTTCTTTCTTGAGGCTATAAAAAATGAAGATGATGAATGTAGGCTCTTAGGTTTGTGGGGATTGACCCAGATCGGTGATTCTTCCACTCTGGGATCTTTTTTGAAAGCTGATCAGAAGGAAAAAGGATTTTCGCGTATTAAGGCTGCCAGTTATTGCTTAAAATTTGCAGAGAAAATCTCGAAGAAGGACGCTACTGAAATTTATCGCCATTTACAAAAAACGCGAACCTTACCAGAGGAAAAATATTTGCAGGAAATCGTCGCATCCGCTCTGTAGTAAATGTCGCAGTTAGACCACTGTTCTCAACGGCCTTTTCCAAGGAGGCGTCTTTTGCAGTTGGGAGGTATTGGTGCCATGGGTTTAACGTTACCCGACTTACTTCATGCTGAAAAAAATATAGGTTCAGGTGAATCTGCTAAGTCTTGCATATTTATTCATCAGTATGGCGGGTTAAGTCAGCTCGATTCTTGGGATATGAAACCCGATGCTCCGCAGGAGGTTCGTGGTCCTTACAAACCAATTAAGACAGCGACTCCAGGCTTTCAGATTTGTGAGCTAATGCCGCGCCTAGCAAAATTGTCTGAGCAGTACGCAGTCATTCGTTCGATGACGCATAAGCAATCAGATCATAAAAAAGCCAATTCTATGTTGTTGGCTGGTCGTGAGGATCCTGCAATTGATGACCCTTCTTTTGGAGCGATGGTCGCTAAGTTGAGACCCTCAAGTGCTAGTATTCCTGACCATGTATGGTTGCAGAAATTTGGAGGTGGTGCGGCTCCTCCTGATCATACTTATCTTACGGGCGGACGATTAGGCGCGGCCTATGCTCCCTTGCTGATTGGTGAGAAGCATGATGACAACCCGGCCTCTACGCAATTTCGTGTGAGAGCGTTCGATTCGCCCAAAGATTTATCAAAAGAACAGCTACAAAATCGATTGGACTTGCTGAAGTCAGCTCAAAGGCTTTCACCAGTGGCAAATACCCCAGAATTCGAATCGTTTGAAACTCATCAGCAAAGATCCTTTGATTTGTTGTATGGTAAGAAAGCTAGGGAGGCATTTAATATTGAAAGGGAGGGTGAAAAAGTCAGGAACAGTTACGGCAGGAATCCCTTAGGGCAGAACTTATTACTTGCAAGGCGACTCATCGAATCGGGTGTGAGACTAGTTAATGTTGCGGCATGGACAGGACTCGCTGCAGGTGAAAAATTTGTTAGCGTTGAAACCTGGGACATGCATGGCAATGCTGATGTTGGTATATTTGAAAACGGATGGAATGGGCTTCCCTTTGCGCTGCCCCGTACGGATCAGGCCGTCGCAACTTTACTAGAGGATCTCAAGGACCGTGGCCTCCTTGACTCTACGCTTGTTGTATTGGTGGGGGAGTTTGGCCGCACTCCTAAGATCAGCAAAGGCGCCAAACGCATTGGTCGAAATCACTGGCCTAATTGCTATTCAGCAATGCTTGCCGGTGCTGGCATTCAGGGAGGTAGCGTTTACGGAGAATCAGACAAACAGGCAGCTTACGTAAAATCCGATCCGGTCACGTTAGAGGATTTCACTGCAACGCTATTTGCAGCGATGAATATCAATCCGGCATCTCCCCTTGGACTCGATGGGTTCACTTCTCCAGCGAGTAGAGGGAACCCAATTGAAGCATTATTTTAGAAAGTGCATGTATTCCACTTCCCCTAGTTCCAATCTCTTAGTTTAAGAATGCAAAAATTCTTTACGTTTGTTTTCTTGAAATTCTTATTCGCTGTAATGGCCATGGCGCAGGTGCCAGAAGGATCTCAGTTACGCGGAATGGCCGAGATGAAGGACGGACAGAAACTTGAGGGGTGGCTTCGTTTCGAACGCCAGACGATGATTTTAACTGAGCTTGATGGTAATGCACAGCATCGGTTCACAGCAGAGAAATTGAAGGAAGTTCGTATGCACATGGAAGGTGATCCACAGGTTCTAAAAAGGGTCCCCGGGCTCAGGGGGCATTATTACGGTACGCCAGAATTAAATGGTAAGATGATTGAGCGAGTTGACTCTCAAATTAATTTTCGCTGGGGAACGGCTTCGCCGATGCCAGGAATTCCTGCAGATAGATTCAGCATTCGATGGGAAGGAGAAATTGAAACTCTCAACGAGGGTAATTATACTTTTCACCTTCGCAGTGATGATGGATCAAGGCTCTTTGTTGATGGGAGGTCAGTCATTGACCGTTGGCGGCCACAGGCTGAAAGCGAACACAGTGGTATGATTGAGCTTGATGCTCGTCGGCGCTATCCAATCAGACTCGATTATTTTGACGGGCAGGTACTCGCAGTTGTAGCCCTTTCATGGACTCCGCCGGGAGGAACTAAGCGAGTCATTGAGGGTGATCGGTTCTACCAAGGATTTGGCGGTGAAAGTCAGATCAGTGCGCCAGGAACCGGAATTTTCTTGAAAGGTGGATCTTTCCTTTCAGGAGAAATCTCTGAGGTAGATGATGAGTCAGTAAAAATTATTTACCTTAAAGGGAAGGAATTGAAAATACCGAGAAAGAATGTCGGTGGGTTACAATTTTCTCCGATCAGTTCATTTCATTATAAAGAGTTATCGAAAATGGATCCTGGTTGTATGTTAAGTGAAGGAGATTATTTCGAGTCATCACTTGTTTCTTTTGATCGGAATTCTCTTAGAATGAGATCGGGACTCCTTGGAAAAAAAGATTTTAGATCTGAGCAGGTGAAATTTATCAAGCTCAGAGATTTTAATAATAATAATGCAAACTTTGAACTGCATACTAGATCAGGTTCTCGCTTGCGAGCTGATTGGCTGATGCTTGATAGTAAGAAATTACTCGTTAAAGATAATTCTTTCTACTGGATTAATCTGGATCCGCTTGATGTGGTATCGGTCTATGGTATCTCTGAGGATGTTGGAGGGAAGACGGACTGATAAGAATTAAAAAGACAAGATAATTCTATCAATTGCTGAGGAGGTAATTATAAATCCCAATCAATCAATATTTAGCACAATGATTCATACTATTTTAGTAATCACTTCAGGATTATTCCTGAGTGTTTTGTCCCAAGCTGAAGAACAGGATAAGTCAGAGGACAGAAGTAATAATACAAGAGAAATCAGACCAAATGTTTTATTCATTTCTGTTGATGACTTGAATGATTGGGTTGGATGTTTAGGTGGTCATCCGCAGGCAAAGACACCGAACATAGATGCTCTTGCTAAGCGTGGGGTATTATTTGAACATGCTTACTGTGCTGCACCGTTGTGTAGTCCTTCTCGTACCGCTGTAATGACTGGACTTCGTCCATCCACTACAGGCATTTATGGTAACCTTAATTGGTTCAGGGACCTCCCAAAATATAAGGACTGGATCACTCTGCCTCAATACTTCCGCAAGCACGGGTACAAAGCGCACGGGGGTGGTAAATTATTCCATCAACCAAAGGGCAAATTTTCTGATCCCAGTTCTTGGGATGAGCAGTATTCGTTAGGTCAAGGAACGCCTCGTCCCGAACCGGCTAGGAGGTACACTCATGGACTCAAGGCAAAGTTTTCAAACCCGATCCTTGCTAGACTCATTGACTGGGAGCCCCTCGAGAAGCCGAAGGAACAGTCCGCTGACTGGAGGACCGCTGCGGGGGCAGCAGAATTTTTGAAGCGCAAACATGAAAAGCCCTTCTTTCTTGGATGTGGTATTTATTTGCCTCATTTGCCATGGCATGTACCAAAAAAATATTTTGATATGCATCCTTTGGAGAAGATACAATTACCTGAACACCTGATTAACGATATGGATGACATTCCGCTAGGTGGACGTCGGATGATCGGAGATGCGGCTGATATTATACGGAACAGTGGCAAATGGAGAGATGCTGTTCAGGGCTGTCTTGCTGCCGGATCTTTTGCTGATGACTGTGTGGGGCATGTTCTTGATGCGCTCAATGATAGCTCCTATAAGGATAACACCATTGTAGTATTATGGGGTGACCACGGGTACGATATCTGCGAAAAGACCTTCGCTAAGTCTGCCCTGTGGCAACAGACCACAAGGACACCGCTCATAATTCACCTACCAAAGGGACTAGGAGGTAAAACTTTTAATGATAACTGCAAACGGCCAGTGAGCTTAATGGATCTTTATCCTACACTTGTTGATCTTTGTGGTTTGCCAAAGAATGAGGAGATTGAAGGCCGTAGTGTTGTTCCTTTGATAAGAAACCCTCAAGATGATTGGCCATTCCCAGCGCTAATAACGCATTCTCCTCACTGGCACGGTTCTAACCACGCTGTTCGTTCAGACAGGTTCTATTATATTAAATATAATAAGGGTGGAGAGGAGTTATATGACATGTCAAATGACTCGAATCAGTTACACAATTTGGCTACGGATCCTAAATACGCGGAAATTAAGGAAAATCTTAAAAAATGGATTCCAAAAAAGAATGCTCCTCATTTTCGACCTGATTAATGCTGCCATCAACATTATTGCCCAGGCTTTAAATGACCATAAATTGATTTATTGGTAAAATATTAGAGAATTTCCAGATTTCTTTTCTGGGACTCTATACCCGGCTTTCTGAACCGGTAGAGTCGCCGAATTGAGCTTTTGGCAGTCCGACCTCTTCGAGCATTCTCACGAACAGGTTATTGAGGGGCTTGGCTCCGACATCAAGGTGGCGGCCTGGTTGGAATTTCCCTCCTGCATGACCCGCTAAAATGATAGGAAGATCCCTATGCAAGTGCTGATTTCCATCCGATAGACCACTTCCCCAGACGATCATTGAGTTGTGAAGAAGTGAGTGGCCATCGACGTCCTTAGTTGCAGTCATACGCTCGAGAAAATAAGCGAATTCTTCAATGTAAAAGCGATCAATTAAGCTGACCTGATCCATTTTCTCTTGGTTGTTACCATGATGGGAAAGGTCATGATGTCCGCTACTAACTCCAATGTTATTAAAGCTTCTATTGCTTCCATCGTGACCAATTAGAAAACTTGCCACGCGTGTCGAGTCGCTCCTAAAAGCTAGTATCATCATATCAAAGAGAATTCTGATATGTTCACGATAGTTACGCGGGACTCCCGACTCAGGCGCGGTTCGTCCCGGGTCAGGTGGAGGCCCAAGTTTCTCGGCCCTCTCGATATTCTTTTCTACCTCCCGAATGCCGGTCAGATATTCATCGAGCTTATCTTTATCAGTCCGGTCCAGACTTCTTTCCATTTTTTGCGCGGAATCACGAACGAAATCCAGGATAGAACGTTTTTCTGCCCTTCGCTGTTCCAGATTAGCAGCTTGTTCTTCGGGAGTGCCGACACCGTAAATGCGCTCGAAGACTGCCCGGGGGTTAGACTCTGGACTCATTGGTTTATTCTCAGAGCGCCAGGAAATATTATATTGGTAAGCGCATGAATAACCAGCGTCACAACTTCCAGAATTACGCACTCTTTCACAGGTAAGCTCGAGGGAGGATAGCCTAGTCTCTTTGGCTAGGAAATTAGCGGCCAATTGATCGGCTGAGATTCCAACTCTAATATTGGCTCCTGAAGTCCGCAATGGTCGTGCTCCTGTGAGGAAAGTTGCATTGGCTCTAGCATGATCACCGGCGCCATCGCGGCCTGGGCTGCCATTTAACTGATCAAATCCTTTTAAAATTTGGAGATCTTTGCGGAAACCTTCCAATGGTTTCATTGATTGGTTGAACTGAAAATCGGTCCCAAAGGCTTCGGGCCTCCACTTGTCGAGGATGACTCCGTTAGGAGCGTAGAGATAAGCTGTGCGGAGCGGGGCTCCAGTATCTGTAGTGCCTCGCTCAGATCTCTTGGTGTCAATTGCCATCGAACTCATTGATGGAAGAGTTACGCAGGCACCTACCCCGCGAAGGAATCGTCGTCTTCCAATCTGTTCAATTCTCGAACTCATGATTTCACCTGTTATATTTAATTTCGCAATACCTTCACTGATAAGCAAGGTCAATTTGCTTGTTCTGCCCGCCTCATCTGAAATGGCACGCTTTCAATTAAGGCATAAATGAATTCTTTTAATCCTCCGCCCTTATTTTCAGCGTCTTTGATGATTTTGTTAATGACCGGACTATCATAGTATTCGACTCCTCTCCCTAGGGCATAGGTAAAAAGTTTCTCTGTCAGGCATCGGTGAAAGTCTTTTTTCCGAGGTCCAGCGATAATTTTTTTAAGTTCAGATATTCCTTCAAATTCTTCGCCAGTGACAAGAATGCCTGACGTATCGAAAATTTCTTCTCCTTCTTTATCGAGGCGCTGACCAATTGCGTTGTAGTTTTCCAGAGCAAGGCCGATAGGATCCATTCGTGCATGGCACGAACTGCATAAGGGTTTGGCACGATGATGTTCCATCAATTCTCTCATCGTCGCATCCTGGCCAATTTTCTGACGTGCTTCTTCCAGTTCAGGTACGTTAGGGGGTGCCGCTGAATTTGGAACACCTAGGAGGTTATCTATGACGAAAAGTCCACGCTTGACTGGTGAAGTTCGGGTCGGATTAGAGGTTACTACGAGAAAGCTTCCATGAGTGAGAATCCCACCGGGGCGAGGACTTCCTTTAAAATTCACCTTGCGAAATTCCTTGCCCTCAAAACCCTTTATTCCGTAGAAATTAGCAAGCCTATCATTAATGAATGAGTAATTAGCAGTAACTAATTCAATGGCTGGTCGGTTTTCCATGAGGATATGGTTAAAAAATAATTCGGTTTCCCTCTTCATATCCTGTCGTGTGAATAAATTGAAAATTTGGCGGGCCCTGTTGCCATCATCGATACCTAGAATGCGTGGAGTGTCGAAAAATTTTCCTTCCACATCTCGTGTTAATAGCCACTGCCCTACAAAATTTTCTATGAATCTCTCCGATTTTGATTCTTTCAGCATCCTGTCCACTGTATTTCTAAGGTTAGAGCGTAGCTTTTCTTGAGCCGCAAGTTTGAGGAGAGGTGCATCTGGTGTGGAACTCCACAGGAAATATGAAAGGCGAGAAGCGAGGGAATATTCGTCGATTGTTTGCCCTTCATTGTTTTGAACAATCGATTCTTCGCCACGGAGCAGGAAAGGGGGAGAACTCAGTACCGCCGTCAAAGCTAACCGGATCCCATCTTCATAAGTACCATCGATTGCTGATTCTTTTGCCTTTGCTAAACTAATGAGTCGATCTAGGGTATCTTTATTAACGGGTCGACGAAAAGCGCGACTCGCAATGCGATTAAGTAACTTTCTTGTATATTGGTCGCGTTCTGTTGGGTTTTTCGGTGGTGGGCCAGAAGAAAAAATTAGTCGATAACTTTCTGGATAGGTTCTCCAATCGATAGATCCTGCCGGACCAGTGATTTCTACCTTTAATACTTTAACGGCGAGAGGAACGTTATTGTCCACATCTCCGTTATTAGGAAACATTCCAAATTCGATCCGGTGCGTGTCCGCTGACAAATTAAGATTCAGGCTAATCGACCCGGTCTTGCTTTTTGCAAGACTAATTTCCCGACTTTCCAGTTTTTTCCCATTAATTAAAACTTGCCAAGTAGATGTGTAATTTTGTGCGCCTTCTCTTCCCGTGATTTCGTAGTTTACTTTGAGACGATGGGCTCCCTTTGCGTTGGCTTTCCAATCGGTCCTAACGATATGATTAATTCCGGCTCTCATGAAGCGTGCTGTTCTCGAACCGTTTCCTTCTTGCCTGAACTCGCTCGGTGCAATGCTTAACGGCTGGGGTCTTCCCACGTCCTCGGGGATCGCCTTTTTCATAATTTGTTCTGCTGCAGAGAAGTATTTCTCCATTAGGAGAGGGGAAATGGTTAAAACATCTCCTATTGTATCAAAACCATAGCCTGTATCGTCAGGGGGGAAATTATCACTGACATCAAACTCGACTCCTAAAAGGTCTTGAATCGTGTGGCCGTACTCGACCCGGTTTAGACGGCGCATTGTGATGCGACCAGGGTCGGGATTTTCGTGATTCAGCAAAAACACGTTTTGCTCAATCCAATGGAGAACTTCCTGCTTCTCTGCGATTTCTGGTTGCTCCTTCTTGGCTGGAGGCATGAGGTCGCTACGAAGATTTTTCCATATCTGCAGCCAGAGATCCCGATTGTCGATTTTATGAGCGCCTTTTTGAGGATCATCTAGGGACACTTGTCCCTTAGCGGATCCATCTCCGTGGCAGTCGTAGCAGTATTTTGAGAGGAACGGCTTAATCTTAGTATTGAATTCTAATGAGCGGGTCGCGGGATCCACTACTTGACCAGCTAGAGGAGTCAAGCCTGTTCCTATCAATGCTAGGAATAGAAAGAATTGGAGACTGCTCAAGAACATTAGTTAATAAATATATTAGATTTGATTTTAGCTTCGAGGAATTTTCTTTGTTCCGGTATAATTATCATTGAGTGTCTCTTGTTATGATTTTCAACGGGTTTAGTTTATATTTTACGGTAATAGCGTATTTGATTCAATCATAAGACATTCATCATAATGGCTGATTGCGGTGCAAAATCCACTGCATGGGTTAGTGGCCGAAATCCAATGACAGATACAGGATAAGTACCTAATCAATGAACAAATTTGTTATTAATAGTCATTACAGAGCGAGGGTCAGAGTCAATTCGGAGCAAACTTAAAGCAAGGTGTCGATAGCAAATAAGGGCGTATTTCGGCATTAATTCTAAAATTTAGGAATAATGAATCTTAACACATCAGATCTTCGACTGAAGAAACAGACCGCAAAAGTTAATACAGTTCTGTTAAAAAAATTGCAACAATCACTTAACAAAAAAATGAAAA
>SHBV01000078.1 GCA_004211885.1 Verrucomicrobiaceae bacterium | reverse complement strand
ATTGCTTTAGATGATGCTCAGTTCGATGGACTCGTTAAGGCGGTTTCCAATGTGCATTCAATGGGAAAACAGCCAGTCATTGTTTCCAGTGGAGCTGCGGCCGCGGGGATGATGGCTTTCGGTATAAAGGAACGGCCGGATGATTTGTCTGAACTTCAGGCCTGTTGTGCTGTGGGACAGACCCGATTAATGCACTTCTATGAGACCCTTTTCCGTCAGTACGGGTTAAATGTTGCCCAGTTGTTGCTGACGAACGAAGACTTCTCGACTCCTAACCGGATCTTAAACGTTAACAATACTTTCGAAAATCTGTTACAGCACGACGATGTGATCCCTATAGTTAATGAAAATGATTCCGTTGCCACAGAAGAGCTTAAATTTGGAGATAACGATTCCCTCTCGGCTTCATTGTCCATTCTAATTAATGCCTCACTATTAATAATTTTAACTGAAGTTGACGGGTTAATGGATTCGGATGGAAATGTCATTGCTGATATCAGTGACATTGATGGCATGACTCAACACGTTAGAAGTGAAACTGGATCATATTCTGTGGGCGGTATGTCCACAAAACTTGAAGCTCTGGCCATGGCGTCCCGTTCTGGGATTCCTTGCCTCATCGCCAATGGAAGGAAATTCGAACAACTGCCCGAGCTGATCAATGGAGAAGGCTTATGCAGTAGAATTACGATTTAATTATGAATGAGGACATTAAAGATAAAATAGAAACGATGGGCGCGTCTGCTCTTTCCGCGTCCAGGGATCTTGCTACTCTGGAAACTGATAAAAAAAATCAAATACTCATGGCCATGGCTGAACAGTTGGTGGCTGACACAGATACGATAATTGAAGCTAATGGGGTTGATATTTCAGCGGCTGAACAGAACGGTTTAACGAGTGCCATGATTGACAGGCTCAGGCTCGATGAGTCGAGGGTCGGTTCGATTGCTGATGGTATACGACAAGTTGCGTCTTTGCCTGATCCTGTTGGTCAAGTAATGGATGACTGGGAAAGGCCTAACGGCATGAGAATAAGACAACTGAGGGTTCCGATCGGAGTCATTGGTATTATTTATGAATCAAGACCAAATGTGACCAGTGATGCTGCAGTTTTGTGTTTGAAGACCGGAAATGCAACGATATTACGTGGAGGCAAGGAATCAATTCATTCAAACAAGGCCATAGCTGCTTCTCTTCAGAGCGGAGGAGAAATTGCGGGCCTACCAAAGAACAGTATCCAACTGATTCCCTTTACGGAGAGGGAAAGTGTCGAGCATTTGGCTCAAATGGATCAGTATCTTGACCTGATCATACCCAGAGGTGGAGCAGGACTCATTGAGGCAGTCGTCTCAATGGCCAGGATGCCTGTCATAAAGCATTACGACGGAATTTGCCATCTGTACATCGATGATGAATGTGATTCCGAGATGGCGCGGAAACTGGTAATAGATTCTAAAACTCAGAAACCGAGTGTATGCAACGCTCTTGAGACGCTTTTAATATCAGAGCAAGTCGCTGAGACATTGCTCCCACTCATTGCGTCTGACTTAGCTGACAGGAACGTTGAACTTCGCTGCGATGAGAGTTCACTTGCCTTAATTGGAAGTCCCGCTGTTCCTGCAGTAGAGGATGATTGGACAGCTGAATACCTGGACCTAATTTTGTCAATTAAGGTAGTTGAGGGCATTGATGAGGCTATCCGTCACATCAATGAATATGGCTCTCATCACAGTGATTGTATTGTCACTGCGTCCGAGTCAAAAGCGGATCAGTTCATGAGTGAAATAGATTCAGCGACGGTATTCTGGAACGTTTCTACAAGATTCAGTGATGGTGAAGAGTTCGGTTTTGGAGCTGAGATTGGAATCAGTACTGATAAGCTGCATGCTAGGGGTCCAATGGCATTGCGCGAACTTACCTCTTACAAGTACCTAATTACCGGCAATGGTCAGACTAAGGTTTGATTTAACGATTTAGTATTAAGGTTTTACAGTATTAGCGATTTTCCTTGCTAGCTCGCTAAGCGAGACATCATTGATCTCACTAATGCTGAATGTGTGATCCGGTTGACTCCTGTATGTTTTTCTTCTTGAGCTAAGATAAGCAGCATCATAGTGATTCTTTAGAATGGATTCAACAAAACCTGAATGATCATTTTTTTCTATCATTGAAATCCAACTATTAAAGACAGGTTCGGTTTTAAGATGTTTTATCTTCTCGAGCTTAGCTTTAAGCAGTTCATTGTTTTCAGTGAAGTGAGCATATTCGCTGAGAAGAAAATTGGCTCTATAATTAATGGCCACATCGAGTTCAAGTACGGGGGATTTCTTCATAATCGTCCAGAAATTCGAAGGTATCTGAAGATTTCCAATACGAGAACTTTCGGATTCTAAAAAAATGGGGCTGTCAGTACTAAACTTAAGCAATTCCTCATACAAAATACGTTCGAACATTTTTTGGCTTGGCTGCTCAATGTTCATTTCTTGGCCTAATGCAGAACCTCTATGCTTAGCCAAACCTTCAAGATCGATTGTCTGCATGTCTTGCTTTTTCAGATGCTTTAATAGTTTGGTTTTTCCTGAACCCGTGAGGCCTGCAATTATTTTAAAATGAAAATTATTCTCTAGAATTTTATCGAATGATTCTACTATGTGTTTCCTATATGCTTGGTATCCACCTTCGAGCAGTGTTGGTTTCCAGCCGACTGATTCGAGGACCGTAGCAATGGATCTTGATCTTTCTCCTCCTCTCCAACAATAAATGAGAGGAGAATAATCCATTCCTTTATCAAAAAAATATTCCTCTAAGTGTTTAGATATATTTCGTGAAACGAGTGCTGCTCCGCGTCGTCTAGCCTCGAAAGGGTTGATTTGTTTATAGATTGTACCGACCTCATCTCGCTCTGAATTGGATAGAACTGGTAAGTTAATAGAACCTGGCAAATGGTCTTCGGCAAACTCCGATGACGATCGAACATCTATAATGTCATCATATTCAGTGAGATGTATATCTTTTGACGGTATGTATTTATTATGTCGCATTAAGGATTTAACCTATTATACAAGGTTTGCGATGTTGATTACGATAAGCGAATATCAAAGTAAGAATTGATGGATATTTGGATTACAGGAATTGGGTCAATATGTTCAGCAGGAGCAGGGTCAAACGCATTGTTTAATGCTACTCTGAAATCATCGATTAACACTAGGACCATTAAAGTTAGATCTGGGGAAGAACAATCTAATATTCCTGTATGTTCAGTGAATGACGGCTCATTGTGTTTACCTCAATTTAAAGGCATTAATAAGCTCGATAGAACCGCAAAGCTTGCCATTACAGCTGCTAATGAAGCGTGGCTTCAATCTGGATTGAACGAGTCTGAAATTGATCCTGACCGGATTTCAGTAATAGCTGGTACATCAAGGGGGCCAGTCGGAAAATGGGAAGAGACCTATAAAAGACAAGTTTCAAGGAAGGTGCAATTACCATCATTTGCAGCGACAGGGACGATGGCGGCATTGAGTGGGTCGATGTCTCAATTCTTAGGAGTCACAGGGACTTCATTGACACTTTCATCTACCTGTTCATCAGGCGCATCGGCTATTAGTGTTGGAGCAGGTCTAATTGTTAGTGGCACTTGTGATGCAGCAATAGTAGGAGGTTCTGAGTCAGTCATTAATGAAGCGATCATTAGTGTAATGAAATCTGCGGGTCTACTTGGATATAATGAAAATGATGAGAAAACATGTAAGCCATTTGATATTGATAGAAATGGATTAGTGGTCGGCGAGGGGGCAGGATTTTTAGTCATTGAATCATCTGACCATGCAATAAAGAGAGGAGCCTATCCTCTTGCTAAATTGTCTGGATGGGCTAGCGGACTTAGTCAGAGTGGAAAAGTTGGTGTAGAAGAAAGTGGTGAGGGCCTTGCTAAAACCATCAATAACTCAACAATTATGGCTCAAATTGATCCTTCAGAGATCAATTATATTAATGCTCATGGTACAGGTACAATCCTAAATGATTTATGTGAATCTAAGGCATTCAATCAGATAGAGGGACTGTCCAAGGTGCCAGTGAGCTCAATAAAGCCTATCACTGGGCATTGTTTAGGGGCATCACCTGGTCTCGAAGCCGTACTTTCTGTAATGTCGCTTAAGGAGGGATATTTGCCTCACACGACGAATCTTGAAAATCCTGACCCTCAGATTAACTTAAATCTTGTCAAAGGGACTTCTCAAAAAGTGAAAATGAATCATGTCCTTTCAACTTCGCTTGGATTTTGGGGCAATCATGCTTCGATTCTCTTTTCCAGTATATCGTAAAGTTCGTTTAGAGCTAATTTTCCTAGTGATGATCTTGGGATTTTATCGATTAAAATAAGTTCGTCTGCTTGCTCTATACTTGTTGCCTTAGAGTTGTATTCTTTGAAAAATCGATCGTGATCTGAGGACTTCTCTGCGATCATGATAATCTTTTTTCCTTTCCTTGAATCGGGAACCGCCAATAAAGTAATTGAGTGCCCATACATTGAATTGGCGGAGGATCTTAAATGTTTTAGATTAATCTTTTCACCTAAAACTTTAACTTGTTCATCTTTTCGGCCACTGATGCTGATGATATTATCGTGCAGGTTGCCAATGTCTCCAGTTAAGAACCACCCATCATCTGAAAAGGGTTTAATCATGCGTAAATTATTCTCCTTGTGAACTAAATACCCATCAAAAAGCGCATCACCCTTGACTAGCAATTCGCCTTCGCTATTGAAATTTATGTCCCACAGATCTAAAGGTTCCATTCCTTTTCCTGCATATGTTTCTGTAGCAATTTGAGAACAAGTTTCTGTCATCCCGTAAGTGAGAAGGATTGGCCAACCAAGGTCCACTGCCTTGTTGTGAGCTTCTTCATTGAGCTTATCTCCTCCTATTATTAGTGCCCTCAGTTCTGGGTTAGGTCTATGATCTGAGCTTAACAAATCATAGAGTTGAGTAGGCACTAAAGAACATAAAGTGATCTGATTATCATTGATGTTTTTTATAAAATCTAGAGGCGCCCATTTACTGGTTGATTCTATAAGGTCTGATTCGCTTAGGAATGCTCTTGCATGTATTGAGAGGCCGCTAACATGGGCTGTTGGTAGGCAGCATAACCATTTATCACTCGAGCATATACTCAAATGACGATTCACTGACGACGCGGAAGATAGCATTGCATGCTTAGAAATAACTGACAACTTAGGTGACGAGGAAGTCCCTGAAGTCGATAGGATAATTTTACCTGAAAGTTCTAATTCTGATATGGTTAGGTGAATTGATTTTAATAGACCTTCATTAAATGAATTTGATTGAATTGAATTCTTAGATGATTCCCAAAATCCTCTATCAAAATGACTCATGCGAGTTCCTCCCATTGAAGTTGATCCAGAATTTCAGTCATGCCCAAGCCATGACCGTTCTTTGACATGTCGAAAGTTCCTGTCCCGTGAACAGAAACAGCATTGCCAGCAATTGCCGACTGGTAGGTAGCGTAACGCCGACCAAGTTCATGATCCATGTTATGAGTAATGCAGAAGGGCATATGATTTGGAAGATGTGAAGATATGGTAGGCTTCCATACTCTAACGGAAAATCCACGGTCCGCATCATTTGGTCCCCTATCCAAAGCAAAATCAAGGCCACTTTGATCTGAATAGTGCTCCCAAAGATTGGGGTCGTAAGGGAATGGGTCTTCTATAAAATCTATCCGCTGAAAAGCTTCAGGAGTTAATTCATGGGTAAATAGAATAAATTCTTCTACTTCAAGTGATGAATTGAAATCAACTCGGATTGATATGTTTTTAGGGATCGTTTCTATGTAATGAGCAACGTTAAGGACTTCATTATTGCCTTTTATCTTAACGTGACTGGAGTCCTCAAGGTCTTTTTTTAGGTCCTCGCTAATTCCTTGAACGGGAACTGATGAGATAAGCAAATGAGATCGTGGAATGATAAGGTTATCAAAGAGGTCAATTCCTTTGGCTCGAGCCATAGAATCAATTTCACAGCACTTTAAGCAGGCCATTGCTTGTTCAGTTAGATCATTTTCCACTATAGATTGTAAGTGATATTTGAGATCATTGTCACCGAGGCTAGGCCATGGCTGGAGGCACCCATAGCCTCCATCATGATAAATTAGAGCCCCCTCAATGGTACCTGATGAGGATAATGCATTTGGAGGAGATTCAAAATGGGTCGTATATTTGTGAATCTGCACTTTGTCTTTCATTAGATTACTAACCCAAAGTATAAAAGAATGGAAAAGTTCAAGTACGCTATGACGGAAAGTCCGAGGAATCTGTTATATAAAGGACTTGGTTCCTTTTTGATTACTAAAAAAGCGATTATTGCGGACAAAGGCATTCCCATGAGGGGAATGAGTGCGGCAAACTTATGACCAAGAGGAATCCAAATAAGCCCCAATAGATAAGGCAGTGTACTTAGTATCAATATCTCTATTCGAGCAAATGTTATACCGTGTCTAGCCGCTAATGTTAGTTTCCCGCATTTTCTGTCTTCAGCTATATCCCTAACATTATTTATGCTGATAATTATTGCGCATAAGAGACCTGATTGAGCTCCAAGTAAGATAGATTCCAGACTGATATGACCGGTAAAAACATAAAAAGTGCCATTCACTGCAATTAATCCAAAGAATAAGAATACAAATATTTCACCAAGTCCTTTGTATGCTAGTGGCCATGGCCCACCAGTGTATCCGTAAGCAAGAAGTAATGAAATAATGCCAATTATAATAATCGGCATTCCTCTAGCCACGATGAGAGGTAACGAAAATGTCATGGCCATGAAACAGAAAGTTAATCCAGCGATGATGAGGCTTTGTTGAGTCAATATGCCAGATGACGCCATTCTTTTGGGGCCTATTCTTTGATCCGTGTCAGAACCTTTTTTACTATCTATAGCATCATTAAATAAGTTAGTAGCTATTTGAATGCACAGAGTACTAAGAATGATTGATCCAAATAAAATATAATTAAAAGATTCATTGCTCGTGTAAGCAAGGACAGTCCCAAGTGACACTGGCAGAACTGCTGCTAGGAGTGTTTTTGGTCGTGACGCAGCTAAGAGTGCAGGAAAAAAAAGACTCTCATCATGCATAATTAAGGGAGCCTTTGAAATTTTGAGAAGTCAGGGCTTCTCTTTTCATTGAAAGCAGCTTTGCCTTCTTGGGCTTCCTCAGACATGTAGTAAAGGAGAGTCGCGTTTCCGGCTAGTTCTTGGAGCCCGATCTGTCCATCACAATCAGCATTCATTGCTGACTTAATACATCTTAAGGCCAGTGGTGAGTGTTTAAGCATTTCGCGGGACCATTTGAGTGATTCATCCTCAAGTTGATCCAAAGGAACTACTGAATTAACGAGTCCCATTTCCATTGCTTCAGATGCACTGTATTGACGGCAAAGGAACCAGATTTCACGAGCCTTTTTTTGGCCGACAATTCTTGCGAGATAACTAGAGCCGAGTCCTCCATCAAATGAACCTACCTTTGGACCAGTCTGTCCAAATACTGCATTATCTGCAGCTATTGTAAGGTCGCAAACGACATGAAGAACGTGCCCTCCCCCAATTGCGTAACCAGCGACCATTGCGATTACTGGTTTTGGAAGCGAGCGAATTTTTTTTTGTACTTCAAGTATATTTAGCCTTGGGATTCCATCCTTGCCGATGTAACCAGCTTCTCCCCTCACCTTCTGATCGCCTCCAGAGCAGAACGCTTTATCGCCTGATCCAGTTAATATTAAAACACCAATACTTTCGTCGTTTTGAACCATTCCCAGGGCTTCAATGATTTCATTGACTGTTTCTGGTCGGAATGCGTTCCTTACTTCTGGTCGATTAATAGTAATTTTGGCAATGCCATCGTCAGTCTTATCAAAAAGAATATCATCAAAATCACAAATTTTATTCCACATGGTTTCTATCGATACACGATAAATCAGGAAATGAAAACATTGATCGCATCTACTGTCTTTTCTGGGTTATCCCAGGGAACTCTGTGTCCTGAATTTTCTATAATTTTAAGTTCTGAAAGAGGCAATAAATCGCAGGCGTGTTTAGCAATTTTTGTGTACTTCAAATCAGATTGGCCAGTGAGCCAAAGAGTAGGAATTCTAATCTTACCTAATTTTGTGATTGGAGCTGATTGAATCCCTGAAGACCATTTGATAAAAGTATTAGAAATTTCTTTTTGCTTAGGCACTAATCCGTCTCTATCGGCGATTTGTTTTGAATTATCAAAGATAGATTGTCTTTCCCAACTTTCTATGAATTGACTCCAATTAAAATTACAAAGTTCTGACCATTTTCGGTCATGCTGAATACGCTCATCTCTGGCTTTAGCCTCGGTAATGCCAGTATTAGCCGATATAAGTATTGCTTTTGACCAGGGTGAATTGTCAGCTAGCAATGATTCTAAGGCGATTCTAGCTCCTAGCGAATACCCAACAATAATGTCATTGGGTTTTGCTAATGAGTTTATTCTTCTTGCGGCCATATCTATTTCCTCAGAGCTATAACAATAGATGTCTACTGCATTACATTGATCAGCGTTAAGAGCGCCCATGATAGGGTCCCAATCACTTGAATGACCAACTGCACCGTGAAGGAAGAAAATCATAAGCTACAATTTATTCCAAATGACTTCACTCGATTCGGGGTCGGGTTTAATCTCAATAATAGTTGGTCCTTTGGGAATGTTATTCAAATCATTTGGAGTCATCGCATTGATATAATTGATTCCCCACATCGATGCCCATGACTCGAAACTAATGTTGTGATGATTCATAATGGATTCCTTGACTTTGTATGAAGAGGAACGGACTGCGGGTAATCTTGAAAAGATTTTTCCTCCACCATTATTAATGACAACAATTCTAATATTTTTGTTATTGTGATTTTTAAGTATCCATGGAGCAAAGAGATCATACATTGTCGTAAGGTCACCGAAAATCCCCCATGATTCTTCTTCATTAAGAGCTACCCCTAAAAAAGTTGAAATGTTACCGTCGATTCCATTAGTGCCACGATTTGAATAACATTTTAAGTTCTTATTTGTTCTGATAGCGGCAATTTCCCATTCTCTTGTAGGCATACTATTGCCTAAAAAAACCATAGAATTTTCCGGGATAGATTCAGACAATCTCCTGAACCAAGAAATTTCAGAATTTGGGTATTTAGGAATAAGAGCATCAAGTAAAGTTATAGAATTGTATCTTTTTTTAACTTCATTAGAAAAAGGGTAACTGAGTTCATTCCAATTAACTTTCCTAACAGCAATTGACTCTCTTGAGAGTCCCGGAAGACCGTTCGATGTCACAGAAAAGACTTCAATTGATTCCTCGCTTTCAAGGTCTCTCCAGTATCTACAGGAAGGCAAAGAGCCTATTCTAAGGATAAATTTAGAGCTAATATCTGAAGGCAGAGCTGACGTGAGTCTTTCTCTGAGACCTGATATAGATTCGGCATAGACAGATAAATTGTTAATGCTGATAAAATTATATACATCATCTTGTAGATCCTCATTAATATTACCAACTAATACAAACAGGTCACTGGCCTTGTTTAAAAAGCTTTGTAAATGTTCGGTGTCAACACTGATCTGATGTGTACTTTCAGTGGGATTGGGTAACGTAGTAGTTCTTGGTATTTGAGTTTTCTCCTTGTTAAGCGAATCTTTGGAAGGCTCTTCTAAACAAACATTTATATGTAATGGCATTGTTGCTGACCATTCCATGGTATTATTTTCTGCGTAAGAACCAAATATGTTGATTTGATTAATGGTCTGGGGAGAACCAGTTCCATGGAATCTTTTGGGCCGATCCGCAGTTAAAAGTATCAGGGGGATTGATTGATAAAAAGATTCAATGACTGCCGGCAAAAGTTCAGCCACTGCGGTCCCTGAAGTGGTGACAACGACAATGGGTGCGCGCGTTTTAATTGATCGTCCCATAGCAAAAAATGCAGCACTCCTTTCTTCAGGAAAATGATGTGTATTGATATTATCGACAGAATGAATGAGTGAAATTAGTTCTAGGTTCCTTGCGCCTGAACAAATTACAAACTCACGTGCCCCAAGTTCGAGGCAGACCCTGACGGCGTCCTTGGCTACGTTCATTAATTATAAGAGTTTCACTGATTAAGGCCCAAAGAACTTTTGACCCATCTACTCTTGAATGCAAGTTCATCCCATTCCTTATCAATGAGACTACCTTCAACGATTCCGCAGCCAGTTGGTAGTTGCAGTGAATTTGTAGTGAAAAATAATCCCCGTATTAATACAATTGATTCGAAAAAGTTGCCGATTTTTATTCCAAATGGCGATCCAAACATGGGCGGCACATTAAAATCACTTCTGAACTGATTGAGGAGGTCAATGGTAGCGTTGGTCCTGGGCACGGTTCCAAGGGCTGGTGTCGGATGAAGGGATCTAATGATGTCATCGATTTTGTGTTCCTTAGATAGGGTCACAGAAAATTTGGATAGGAAATGAATCATTCCTCCAATATCAAGTATTTCTCTTTGAGATTCTTGAATTGATCCAAAGAAATTTAGCCTCCTATTGAGTGAATCAACGACTAATTGATGCTCATGCAGTTCTTTATCGTCATTTTCAAATAATGTGTTGTTATCAGAATTTGAAGTGCCTGCCAGGGCCATTGTTTGCAACTCGGATGAATTAAGTTTGAATATCTGTTCAGGTGATAGCCCTACAAAGCCTTGTCCATTTTCTGAAAACCCGTAGGCAGATAACGAAGGCAAATGAGGGAAAGACGAATTGATGAAATTGAAACAGTAAGAAGAAGGGTCAACTAATGGAGCGCTTGAAATTACGGCCGGCACAATCTTTTGTAGCGACCCATTTACCCTCAAATCAGTAATTTGATCAAAGCATTGCTTGAAATCTTCATAGTGAGGTTCATCCCATTGAAGTTTTGGCAGAGGCTTGTTATTTGAGAGCTTAGTGATCTCTGCAAAATCAATTTCCTCATAAGATGATGGGATGTACCAAGGGACAGTTGAAGATAAGTTAAAATCGTTTACATAAAATGAGACATCATTTTTGGATGGTTCGGCTGAACGCGTGAATGGTCCCCTTCCAAAAAAAACTCTACGATCAGATAACTCAATGAGTGCAAAGTCCTCATTGAGTTTATTAGAAGAAATTATTTCTGTTTCTGATAATTGCTTATTCAAATTGAACGGAAAAATGTATTAAATCCGTCTCACAAATCCAGCCAAATTAAATGTTTTTCAAGACAAGATATTAATAATCCCACTTGATTTTGATACCTGCTAACTGAGGTGCGCCCACAGTACCGGCATTGAGGTCTGGAGTCATATTGAGGTAAAAGACCTCATCTGTTAGATTAGTTCCAAATAGGCTAACCTCGAGACCTGAATTTGCTTTGTATCCTACGGCGGCATTAAGAACGGTGAATCCGTCCTCAACAAACGCGCCAACATTTCTATCATCGAAGAATATCTCGCCTTTGTGGACTAATTCGACTCTAGCAAAGAGGCCTGTTTCATGTTGATATGTTGCGGAAAGAGAGGCGTCAATTTCTGGAACGAATGGCGCTTTGTTTCCTGACAAATCGGCTCCTGTTAGTGGATCGGTGTACTTTGTAAGTTCAGTGTTCACTTTACCTAGAGACCCCTGAAGTGTCAGTCCATCAAGAATTTCAGCGCTGAATTCGATCTCCACGCCATATGACTCAGCTTCTTCCGCGTTAAGTACTGCATAGTCAGTAGCGACTAGTGATCTTTCAACTTGGTAATTATCAATTTCGTTGTGAAATAATGCGATGTTTGTTTTTAAGTTTCCGTCTAACCATTTTTTCTTTAATCCAATCTCATTGTTCCATGATTCTTCTTCATCAAATACAGCGCTTTGTGGGTCATCAATGAATGCGCTAAATCCACCAGGTTTAGAAGAAATTCCTGTGTTGACGTAGACTAATGACGTGTCATTTAACTCAAAATCAATTCCTGCTCTTGGGCTGGCAAATGAATAGTCGTTTTCAAGGTCAATCAGAGGAACCGGACCAGCTAGACCAAAGGCATTCCTGTATATACCCTTTTCGAATTGATCTAATCTGAGTCCGAAATGCATACCGGTCCTTTCGATGCCGTTATAGGTAATTTGACCAAATAAGGCATAAGAATTTTCGCTTAATATGTAATCAGTTGTCGTCGAGGCAGGTGCAAAACCGCCACCAAATTGTGGAGGTAGTGGGATGATGAAATCTCTCCTTGTGTTACCATCAAGTTCTGTTTCGCCGAAGTAAGCACCACCAGTCCATTCAAGAGTAGAATTGTTATTTGAAGAAAACCTGAATTCCTGAGAAATTGAATCTTGCTCTTGATATATTTTTGATTCGTTACCAGGATTTGGACCGAAATCTAAATCGAAATGGTAAGGGCTAATTTCCCAGTTCCTTCGTGAAGTGACAGATAGAAAATTTAGCTCATCGCTTTCATAAGACATTCTGAGGGACTGGCTTTGAGCGTCCTGTTGAGATGAACCTCTGACGTCGGAATTTAAAGTGAAGGGGTCAGATCCTAATGACGTGAGCCTAGATATTCCATCATCGTAGTTGTCGTAGGACGCACTC
>SHBV01000077.1 GCA_004211885.1 Verrucomicrobiaceae bacterium | reverse complement strand
CTTAGTGGCTTTCTTGGCTGCTTTCTTAGTGGTTTTCTTGGCAGCTTTCTTAGTGGTTTTCTTGGCAGCTTTCTTAGTGGTTTTCTTGGCTGCTTTCTTCACGTTCTTGTGAGACAACTCTTTACCTTCTGCGTCATGAGTAAATGTCTCAGGAGGTAAATAGTGAGGATCACTTTCAGGGAGAACTCCCTTCACTTCTGAAATCGCAATGACTGGCAAGAAGCGGAGGAAAAGAAGGAAGAGGCCGAGAAAAAGACCAAAAGTTCCTACAAAAGTCCAAATTTCAATATTACTCGGATGATAAAAGTCCCATGCTCCTGGCAAAAAGTCCTGCGCAATTGAAGTCACGATAATAACGAACCTTTCAAACCACATGCCTGCATTCACACACATGCATACTGCCATAACAATCCATAGATTGTGTCGACAATATTTGAACCAGAACACTTGTGGCGAAATGACATTACAGAAGAACATGGCATAATATGCCCACCAGTAATATCCACTCGTACGGTTCTCAAACGCTGCGATCTCATATTTATTGCCTCCATACCAAGCGATAAATAGCTCCATTATATAGGCGTAGCCGACTATCGTTCCAGTGAGGAGGATAATCTTAGCCATATTATCTATGTGCTTGTGTGTAATTAGATCTTGAAGACCATAAATTTTACGCGCGGGAATCATCAATGTAAGTACCATTGCGAAACCACCAAAGATCGCTCCAGCGACAAAGTACGGTGGAAATATAGTCGTATGCCAGCCCGGCACGATAGATGTCGCAAAATCAAACGACACGACTGAGTGCACGGATAGGACTAGGGGCGTTGATAAGGCAGCGAGTAGAAGATATGCCATCTCATAGTGACGCCAGTGCCGGTTCGCTCCTCGCCAACCAAGAGCAAAGAATCCGTAGGCTATTTTACTAATGCCTTTCTTTGCCCGGTCCCGCAAAGTGGCAAGGTCCGGAATAAGACCAACGTACCAAAAAATTACCGATACTGTAAAGTATGTCGAGACAGCAAACACGTCCCAGAGCAGTGGAGATTTAAAGTTTTGCCATATGCCATTCGCATTGGGAACAGGAGCGAGGAACCAAACCATCCAGAAACGTCCGACGTGAAGTGCAGGGAAAATACCCGCACAGATCACCGCAAAGAGAGTCATGGCCTCAGCGGCGCGGTTCACTGAAGTTCTCCATTTTTGTCGAGTCAAAAACAGAATAGCTGAAATCAATGTTCCAGCATGACCGATACCGATCCAAAAAACGAAGTTTGTTATCGCCCATCCCCATCCGACCGGATGGTTATTTCCCCATACTCCTACACCAGTAACGACTAGGTAAGCTAAGCAATATCCGAGCACTCCCATCAGAATCACTGAGGGGATGAAAAGGTACCACCAAAGTGCTGGCTGACGGTTTTCAACAATCCCACAAATTTTATTTGTGACCCAACTCATTGACCGGCCATTAGTGACCAGCGGCTCTCTCGCGAGGACTGGTCTAATTGGTTCAGATGTTGGAGCGTCAGCCATTATAATAAATATTAATGTATTTTCTTACTCACGGTTCCTACCTGATCCGCGCCAGGCATTTTCATATTTGGGTTCTTGATCCTCGCCAAATAGGTAGTCCTTGCTCTGAGTCCCAAATACTTAAGCATCTCATAGTTCCGGGGTGACGCCTTCACTTTACTGACCCTCGATTTAGGATCGGATATATCTCCAAAGACAATCGCATCAGCGGTGCATGCAACTTGGCAAGCAACCTTAATCTTACCATCTGGCACTTTCACGTCATTTGAGTCTCTTGCCTTACGCTTCTGATCTATTTTGGCCTCCTGAATTCGCTGGACGCAATAAGTGCACTTCTCCATGACTCCCCTCATCCTGACCGTGACATTGGGATTTTTTTGTAGCTTCAGGCTAGGTGCAACTCCAGTCTTATCCTCATCAGAAAGAGGTCCTTTATAGAGCTGGTCGAGTGGTCTTTTGTTATAATCGAAGAAATTAAAACGACGCGCCTTGTATGGGCAATTGTTGGCACAATATCTTGTACCAATGCATCTATTATAGGCCATCGCATTGAGTCCTTCTTCGGTATGAACTGTAGCATTAACAGGGCACACCGTTTCACAAGGCGCCGCCTCGCACTGAGTACAAGATACAGGTTGAGGCATGAACTGAACATTTTCAAAGTCTTCCTCCTCTTCATCAAATTTACCATGACTGTCAGTATTTGGCGCAAAGTAACGATCCATACGAACCCAGTGCATTTCTCTTCCAATGATGACCTGATCCTTACCCACAATCGGAATATTGTTCTCAGACTGACAAGCAATTGTACAGGCGTTGCAACCATTGCAAAGGTTCAAATCAATGGACATTCCCCATTGCTGCACACCATCGTCAATTAACTTCTTAGCATCCTGACCACGGTAAATGGCCTGCTCAGGAGGAATATGAGAATCCATTCCTCTGGATTGAAATGATGATGCGTGTTCATCTTCCGGATGCTCAGCATGAGCCTCCTTTGACTTCACGGACTCTTCATCAAATTCTTCTTTAGTTCCGTCGCGGTAAAGTGCTCGTCCTTCCATCAGGAAATGTTCCTGAGTAATTGCTATAGGATAAGTCTTAGTGTTGTAACCGTCTCTTAATTCGACCTCATCAGTGACGAGTTCAACTTTAGCACCAGTAGCAAATAGTGGTGAATCAGAACCCCTTAAGGGATAAACATTAAATCCAGTCGTGTCCCCAGTATCTTCTCCGGCAGATTGTGGAGTTCCGGCAATGGATCCTGCACTTTCTTGGCCGTAACCCATTGAAATACTGATTGAATCCTTGGCATGCCCGTATGCTGGAAGCATTGGGAAATAACGAGGTTCTCCCCCATCAATCTCGACCTTAATGAGGTGAGCCTTATCCTCTATGACTAGATCATCATTCTTCCAATCCAGATCCTTAGCTTTTGCTAATTTCTTAATAGTCGAAATTCCTACCAGTGCAGCATTGTCCCAAGTTAAGCTAGTTATTGGATCAGGAACCTCTTGTAACCATCCATTGTTGATATGGCGTCCGTCCCAGATCTTATTGTCTGTCGTGAAAACAATCTCGTACCCATTCGAATCGGTAACATTATTGTCGATGATTGCTTTAGCCGATTCGTAATTAATCTCTGCATTGACTGAAGGATATTGACTGTCCCGAAGAAAACCATTTCGCAGTGTCGTGTTCCATAAAGGCTCAGAGTCAGATCCGGCAATAGTTTTGAACGTTTCCTTCACTGCGTCCTGAACGGGATCCGCGCCAGCCTCGGGCTCCTTGTCCGATAACAACTTAAGCAAGAACGCTATTTCTGACACTCCATCAAATAGAGGCGCAATCATGGGCTGAATAACAGAGTATGATCCATCGGAAGCTCTGACATCGCCCCAGCTTTCCAGAAAATGAGCGCCTGGGACATGCCAATCAGATGCACGAGCCGTGGCACACAGATTTCTCACACCAAGATGAATCACCGTTTCAACTTTTGAAACCAATTCATCAAATTTCAAATCCGACGGAGCACTATAAACGGGGTCGCTTTCGGCACTAATTACCAGAGTTGAAATTTTTCCATCATTAATGGCTTGAGCAAGCTCACCTATGGTCCCTGATGCTGTATGAGATCCACTTACGATTTCAATGGCTTTATCTGACCCTATATTTCCAAGAGCACTATTTACTGCCAAGCAAAGGGCATGAACTCCCTCATCTTGCCTATTACCTGCTAAGACCAGACTCTTGCCCTTATTTTCATATAGGTCCTTAACGGCCTCATCAATCCAAACCTTAATAGTCTCAGATACTTGACCCTCCCCAACTAAAGACTTTAATTTTTCATCACCAGTCAATTCGGCAACTTGCTTAGCAACCTCATTCAATAGGGCACTCTGTTCACTTACTTTGATTGGGAGCCTATGATCAGCCATTCCTCCTGTAACTGTGTATTGGTGCTCTGCCACGTACAGTCTATTCATCGGCCCTGGCTTTTCTTCGCCTTCGATATGATCAACCTTACGGCCCATAGAAAAATCAGAATTTGCACTGTCTGAAACACGATCCACTCCCATGAAATCCGAACCTATTGAAAGAATTCGGTGAGCCTTATCAATTTTATAGCGGACATGATTGCCTTTACCAAATAGAGAGGCAGTTGCATTTTTTAGATTCTTGTCATCAACTGCTTCATATTCATAGAAACCCAATTCAGGTAATTCTTGATAAAGTCGATCAGCAACTCTTGCTCTAGTAGGTGATGTGCTCGCGCCGTGAAGGAATGCTAAGCCATTACCTTTTGACTTGGCCCACTCTTTCTTCTTCTCTGAAACAAATGACCAAAACTCATTAGCTTCGACCTCGTCAGAATCTTCCCGACCCTTGAGGTAAGAACGTGAACGTTCAGGATCATAGAAATCCAATATTGAAGCAATGGCAAACTGATCAGCAGAACCCATACTCCCTGGATGGAGCGGATTACCTTGAAGATGTATTGGACGACCTTCATGAACTTTAGCTATGACCGGAGTTGCTCCGCCTAGCCTAGGCATCGCAGTCGCGTAGTAAACTGCCTTTCCCGGGACCATCCACTCAACGCTATCGGAGTATGGAAGGATCTTCCCTACCGGCCTGCGACAACTGGCTAACCCCATGCCCGCTAAGGCCGTAGAAGCCCCCATAAAACGCATAAAACTCCTCCTCGAAAGAGAGTCTTCACCCTCTTCCCTGTTAAGTTCAGCAGCACCTTGAGGAAATTCCCTCTCGAGTCGGCTAACGAATGCCGGACTCTGTTCCAATTCCCCGAGACTACGGAACATCCGCTTCCCAGCTAGTGGATCTTTTGGGTGTTGTAAGACGCGCTTCACTTATTCTTTTGAGTTATAATCGTAAATTGTTTCTATCCTTGAACATTCATCGGTGACAACCGCTACAGTTATTGCCTGATGGCGGACGAATGTGCCACAGATCCTTCAAAGCAGATCCTATATCTTTTTGCGTTAATGGCTTATCACTGTCAGGAACAAATTCCTCAGCTTGCTCTAATCCGAACCTCTCTTCTATGTAGGATTTAAAATCCTCACGTGCCAAATTTTCAGGCTTCCACTTTAAATTAAAGACCTGATCCAAGGGCCTCAAATGTTTCTCCGGCTCCTTGTGACAATCAAGGCACCAACTCATACTGTGTGGTTTGTCATGGTGAACTACTCGCATCTCTCCAACATCACCGTGACAACTGGCACAACTGACTCCACGATTTACATGTGCTGAGTGATCAAAATAGACATAATCAGGAGCACGGTGGACCCTGACCCACTCGACTGGTTTCCCGTCATAGGATTCGTAATTTTTATCAACTGCCTTCCGAATTGGCTCAATCTTTGGACTGTCCGTTTTAACATGCTGATGACAATTCCAACAAGTCGAAGCGGACGGCACATTGGCGTGACCAGAATCCTCAACAAATGAATGACAATAACGGCAATCCATTCCCAACTGCCCAACATGAAGTTTATGATCGTATGGGACAGGTTGATCGGGTTGATATCCGACCCTAGCGTACTTAGGAGTAAAGTAATACGTGACCGCTGCACTGACTCCGATGCCTAATATAATAAGGGCACCGACAATCTGCAGGGGCAATGTGTTAATCCAACGCGGAAAGGGATTGGCCATTTAATGGTTAATTAAGTATTCTATAGTATCTTGTGAAAAATTTCACAAGCGAAATTTATAGGATTTTTATTCAAATCTTCCCCCCGCCTGAGACTGGAAGTATTTGGTAGTTATAAATGGCCCGGAAATATTTTTTCTTAGGCTTTTTGGTGCGAAATTAGAGGACCCTATAACCACGATTTAATCAGAAATATTTATTTCGCTGAATGGGCTGAGGATTGACAATCCACATCGCAGAATCTGCCCTTCTCAGATTCACATTTTTCACAAATAAAAATCTGCAAATTACAAGGTTTATAAGCGCAATTCTTATACCTTTGAGTGGAAATCTCGCACCATCGGCAAGTAGCAATCACTTTGGGGTTAGTCGAATTAACTTCGACTCCGATTCTCTGGTCAAAAACATAACACTGACCATCGAAATTTTTACCTTTGGTCGATGAATCCTTACCATAATTGATGATTCCTCCATCTAACTGAGCCACCGAACTAAATCCTTCTTTAATTAAAAATCCCGACAACTTCTCACAGCGGATTCCACCAGTACAATAAGAGAGTATTCTTTTGTCCTTTGCGTCAGAGAAGTTTTCTCTAATCCATTCAGGAAAATCTCTGAAATTGTCAACTGGAGGGCAAATGGCTCCCTTGAATCGTCCAAGGTCAGACTCGTACTTATTTCTACCATCAAAGAGCAAAACGTCATCATTTTCCATCTCTTCAAGGAACTGCTCCGGGGAAAGTCGTTCCCCTGTAATTTCTTCTGGGTCAATGTCTTGTTCTTTCCGTAAGTGCAAAGAAACAATCTCAGGACGAACCTTTACGGAAAGCTTTTTGAAAGCATGGCCGTCATTAAGATCAATCTTAAATTCCATTTCTGAAATTCCTAAAAACTCTATAATCTCATTAATATAAGCCTCAGTTGAATCTTTTGTTCCTGAAACGGTCCCGTTAATACCTTCCTCCGCAATAATGATTCTCCCCTTCAAATCATGCTCATTACAAAAGTCGGTCTGTCTGTTCGCGAACTTATGTGGATCCTCGATCGGGGTGTAAAGGTAATACAATAGAACTTGATAAGGATCAGACATATTTGGAGTTAAATCGTTTCATCCCGCACAAGGCGTACAATGTGTACTTCCCGGCAGAGCCTCTAAACGATCAAAATTAATCTCATTTCCGCAACCTTGGCAAATGCCAAAATCAGGCATTAATATTTTTGTCAGGGCATTCTGAAGCTTGACCTCTTCATCTTTTAATCGTTCGAGCGCAGCTTCATTCACGCTTTTATCTTGCATCGCTTCGAGTCGAGTCAATCTTCCAAGGCCCTTGTCAGGAGAAATTGGCTTAGTCGATTCTTCGAGGTCAGCAATTCTCATCCCTATCTCTACAGATCTTTCAAGGATCCGCTCACGAAGTACCGATTTTTTTTGTGAATCCATTAATATAATTATATAAAGCGCTACGCAGTAAAGCATCAAGGTCAACGCACAATTCTTATGGAAAATTCAATCCTTGGGCGCTTTAAAATGCATCACTTGCTTGAAAAGCCTCACAAGGCTAAACTGGCTTCCTTAAGGTATATCTGATGCTTCCCTGGTTCAATAACGACAAATTTCCTCTGTATCTAGCCCCAATGGCTGGTGTCACGGACCGAGTCTTTCGATCTATCTGTAAAGACCTTGGGGCAGACGTAATGGTAACCGAGTTCGTCTCTTCTGAAGGCATCATTAGACGAGATGACAGGACAAGAAAATACACTGAATTTGATGATGCACAGCGCCCAGTAGGAGTTCAACTCTTCGGTGCTGATGGCGAAAAAATGGCAGAAGCAGCTAAAAAAATTCTCGACTGGAAAAGACCTGACTTCATTGACATCAACTTTGGTTGTCCTGTTAAAAAAGTCGTTTCCAAAAATGGAGGCTCTTCATTATTGAGAGATTGCCCAGTCCTAGAAAAAGTGGCCACTTCCGTTGTCAAAGGCATTGGATCGGAGGTCCCAGTCACTGGAAAAATCCGCATTGGTTGGGACCAAGAATCCATCAACGCTGTTCAAGTATCAAAGATCTTGGAAGGTTCAGGAATGCAAGCCATTTCAATACACGGAAGGACACGGTCACAAAGTTACGGAGGACAGGCTGACTGGAACGTCATTGACGAATGCGCACATGCCGTATCAATTCCCGTGATTGGGAACGGTGACATCTTGACAGGTGAGGATGTGGAACATCGAAAAAAAACAACTGCCGTATCAGGCGTCATGATAGGAAGGGCCGCGATGCAAAACCCATGGATTTTTCGCGACGCTAAACATTATCTGAAGACTGGCCAACAATTGCCCCCAGCACCACTTGAAGAGCGATGGAACTTAATTAAAAAGCATTGCCGCCAGGCCATTAATTGGGGACGTTACGGCAATGAAAATCAAACATTAATGGCAATGCGATCAAGGCTAATGGCTTACTCAAAGGGCATCCCGGGCAGTAAGCGGTTAAGGTCTAAGCTTAGTACTGTTGTTACAATGGCTGACATTGAGAATCTCTCGATAGAACATATGAAATTCCATGAAAATAAAGCCGCCCTCAACGAGCCCATTGCGCTAGTATAATAAAAACCTTTCCCCTTTCATTTAATATGAACATAGAACCTAATATCTTTTTCTGGATTATTCTCGTTGCCATAGTAGGAATTTTTGCGCTTGATCTGTTCTCTGAATGGCTCAACCTCAAGGGATTAAGACTTGAACTTCCTCAAGACTTTAAGGACGTATTTGATCAGGAAAAATACTCAAAATCCCTAGAATATACTCGCATAACAACCAAATTTGGAGCAATCCAGTCCAGTTTCGACCTCTTAATATTTCTGTTCTTCTGGATCATTGGCGGGTTCGGGTGGTTGAGTGATATAATTATCGGACTCGATTATAATCCGATCATTTCAGGGTTACTGTTTTTCAGTATATTATTCATCGCAGCGGGTCTGATGAATTTACCTTTTGAAATTCATGAGACATTTAAAATCGAAGCGAAATTTGGTTTCAATAAAACAACACGCTCAACATTCATCAGTGACAAAATTAAAGGGCTCTTTCTAGGTGCCTTGATCGGACTTCCTGTCCTCGGCCTGATTATTTGGTTATTTGAAAGTTTTGAAAACGCCTGGCTCTGGGGCTGGATTTTTCTTTCAGGATTCTCCTTACTAATGGCCTATTTGGCACCGGCAGTTATCCTTCCCCTCTTTAATAAATTTGAACCGTTAGAAGAAGGAGAACTCAAATCGGCAATCAATGACATGGCGGAAACCTGTAAATTTCCCCTCACTGAACTATCAGTGATGGACGGGTCAAAGAGGTCAAGCAAATCCAATGCATTCTTCACGGGCTTTGGTAAAAACAAAAAAATAGCATTGTACGACACCTTAATAGCCAATCACAGCACATCTGAATTAGTCGCAGTATTGGCCCATGAGATTGGGCACTTCAAAAAGAAGCATATAATGCAAACATTGTTCCTTGGAATT
Source organism: Verrucomicrobiaceae bacterium (assembly GCA_004211885.1). GTDB lineage: Bacteria > Verrucomicrobiota > Verrucomicrobiia > Verrucomicrobiales > DEV007 > EC70. The sequence continues at coordinate 3,476 of SHBV01000077.1, read as the reverse complement.
GCTCAGACGGGTGTCCTGTTTTTCGTTTTGGGTTTTTTCATCAGAAGCGAACCCCTTTCATCTGCCTTTGGAGTGACTAAACCTAGTGTCTATTGTTCGTTGTTGTTTTTCACTCTACTATTTAAGCCCATAAGCAAAATTCTTTCCGTTCTCATGAACATACTCAGTAGAAAGAATGAATTCGAAGCAGATGCTTATGCCGCCAATGTTACAGGAAATGCAGATTCTCTGATTACCGCTCTCAAAAAACTTTCCGCAGATAACCTTTCAAACCTTACCCCTCACCCATTCTATGTTTTCATGCATTACTCACATCCACCAGTCAGTAAGCGAATCATAGAATTAAGTAAGCTTACTTAACAGTTAATATAAAATAATTAAACTTTCCTTACTAGATTGGCAAGAAACTTGCTTGATAAAAACTAATGTAACATCACATTAAGCCAAAGGAACCAATTCGGCACCCATGGCTGGCCCTGAATTACAACATTCACAGACTCAATCCCTAGAACTGCGAGCAAAGATTGCTCCACAAATGCAGCAGAGTCTCAATGTGTTACAAGCGACTACCTTAGAGCTCAATCAAATGATCGGGCAGGAACTGGCCCAGAACCCAGTCCTCGAAGAAGAGTCTGTGGAAATTTCCATCGAAGAAGAAGGCCTCGATAAGGACGAGGAGGATTTTGATGAGGAATTTTCGGAATTATCACAGCAAGATCAAGAGTGGCGAGAATACCTTCAACAGAGCAGGTCAAATACGCCGAGACGAGATGATGACAATGAACGTCGTCAGCGAATGATGGATTCAATCATCGAACCGCAAACTCTATCAGAACACTTAATTGAACAGCTCAATACCTCCGATTCAAATACCGAAATAAAAGAACTCGGTGAGATGCTGATAGGAAGCGTGAATGAAGATGGATTCTTATCACAAAATATAGAGGAAATAGCTCTGGAAAATGCGATACCCTTCATGAAACTGAAGGAAGCGCTTGATCTAGTACAATCATTTCATCCGGTCGGAATCGCAGCACAAAATCTCAGAGAATGTTTATTGCTACAACTTAATCATTTAAATAAAAAACACAGCTTAGAATATAGGATCGTTGATCGGCATTTAGACCAATTGGCCAGAAAGCGATATCCTCAAATTGCTCGAAAAATCGGCATTGATATAGAAAAAGTTACAGCCGCGGCCGAATTCATAGCAACGTTGAACCCAAAGCCAGGAAGAGAGCTTTCACTCGGCGACAACCATTACATCACTCCAGACGTGAGTGTCGAAAAAACCTCAACAGGCTATAGTGTTACGTTAAATAATGAGACCATTCCTCACTTAAGAATCAGTAATGTCTACAAGGATATTATGTCCGGAGGCAATGCTAAAAAAGACGCTAAGGAATATATCAGAGAAAAAATTCAATCCGGAAAATTCTTAATAAAGTGCATCCATCAAAGACAAGACACGATTCGCAAAATTTCTGAAGAGATAGTAGATCGACAGCGTGACTTTCTCGATCATGGAGTAGCTCATTTGCATCCCATGAACATGGCTCAAATAGCGGAAGTTGTCGGGGTTCACGAAACTACGGTGAGCCGCGCAATTGCAGGAAAATACATCGCAACTCCTCGCGGAGTCTTTGAAATGAAATATTTCTTCAAGCCAGGCTATGAAACTGAAAGCGGTGACTCAATGAGTAACACGAGCGTGAAGCAGGCTGTGGCAGAACTTGTCAAAAATGAAAATAAGAAAAAACCACTGAGCGATGATAAAATTGTTCAAGAACTCAAGGAATCAGGAATTAAATTGGCACGAAGAACCGTCGCAAAATATCGGGACGAAATAGGAATCCTCCCAAGCCATCTGAGGAGAACCTATTAAGCATAAATTTTAATCCACTATCCGCGAGATTCACTTGACCTGACAATTCAGTTGGAGGAGATATCACCCGTGATAGATGAGGCCAAAATCCTAAAAACGCTAGAAGAAGTAAATTATCCTGGTTTCAGTAGAAACATAGTATCATTCGGACTAGTTAAATCTGTTTCCATTGAAGGCGCCGATGTGACTGTAAAAATTGAACTCGCCACAAAAGACCCTTCAATCCCCCAATCCATACATAACGAAGCACAGGAAATACTTTCAAACATTGATGGGGTAGGACGGATAAAGATAGATTTCGATATTAAAAATCCACCTGAAACTGCCACTGGGATCGATGCCAATAAAGCCTCATTGCCTGGTGTAAAAAAAATAATAGCAGTCGCTTCAGGTAAAGGCGGCGTCGGTAAATCAACGGTAGCGGCGAACCTGGCTCTTGCCCTTTCTTCATCTGAGGGCAAACCCAATGTTGGGCTATGTGATTGTGATCTTTATGGACCGAGTGTACCCCTCATGTTTGGTCAGGAAGAGGCCAGACCCATGGCCACCGAACAGAACGAAATTGTTCCAATCGAAAGTCACGGCATCAAGATAATGTCAATAGGGTTCTTAATCGATGACAATTCTCCTGTAATAGTTAGAGGCCCTCTCGCCACACGCTACACTCAGCAGTTTCTTAAAGGATGCCTCTGGGGTGAACTCGATTACCTGATACTAGATTTGCCTCCCGGAACAGGAGACATCCAACTGACAATTGTTCAGTCAGTTGCCGTAGACGGGGCCATAATTGTAACAACTCCTCAAGAAATGGCTCTAATCGATGCAAGAAAAGCAGCCTCTATGTTTAGTAAAGTTAACGTACCCATCATTGGTATAGTTGAAAATATGAGCTACTTCTTGTGCCCGTCGGATGGGAAAAAATATGCCATATTTGGCGAAGGTGGTGGAGAAAAAGAATCCTCAAGATTGGGAGTGCCCCTAATTGGTCAAATCCCAATAGAAATGAAGACGCGAGAAGCAGGAGACACGGGAAATCCAGTCGCTTTAGGCGACTCTGAAACAGCCAAAGAATTCAGCAGTCTTGCGAAAAATGTCGTCTCCGAATTATCATAAAATTCAGACATTAGTTCATCAAGCCGCATTGACTTAAGGAGCGTAGCCGTCCAACAATGTAAGTATGGGTATTCGTAGATTCTTTATGGGCTGGGACCAGCCAATAGTAGAACTCGCGAATGAATTTTTGGTAAAGGAGTTATCCGAAGAGCTGATCAGTAAGACTCTGATCGTTGTTCCTTCCAAACAGGCCGCACGCAAACTAAAGAACCTATACAGGAAAAATTCAAAATTTGATAAATATCCCATTTTCGGAACTCCCGAGACAGCGCTGGACCTTTTCGACAAGGATTCAGAAAGGCCCGCCACCAAGACTGAAAAATCGTTAGCCTGGGCCTTAACCTTAAAAAATATCAAACTCACACAGCTACGAAATATATTCCCGATATCTCCTCCTGATCGCTCAATGAACTGGGCACTCAGAACATCAAATACTTTTATATCATTAAAAAATTCATTAAACGAAGGCGGGCTAAAC
>SHBV01000076.1 GCA_004211885.1 Verrucomicrobiaceae bacterium | reverse complement strand
AGGATTTTAAGTGTAGTTCTTTAGAGATAATTTTCCGATCTTTATTTTCCAGCTTCAATGATCTGCATCATTTGCCGGGAAATTTTTGATAGTGATAGAGTTTCTTCTTGTGTCAGTATCTTGGGCTGTGGTTGATCCTGGTCCTTATTCTCCGATTCAGGTTCATGGCCTCCCAGTTCGGCTAGTAAACTTTCTAGTTCTTTGGTAAGATTTACAATATGTGCGCGTTGTCGCAATTTAGGTTCTAGGCCTTGGAGAGTTTCTAAAAAATATGCAATTACATCGGTCCTAGAAAGTTTAGAGGCTTTGGCCTCGGAATAATTGATTGAAGTTGTTAAGGTTGCAATTTCAAAGGCCCGTAACCAACCTCCAAGAGCCACTAAGTTGGCAATGTCAACGTCACGAAGCATAACCATTTCTGCTTCTACATCTGCCTGAGTCTTGGAAAGTTCTTCCTTTAACTTGTCCCATTTTCCCAAAACGCTACTTTCAAGAATACTTTTGGTGTATTTAGTGACTCGTTTTCCCGCTCCTAAAACTTGCGCCTGCTTGAGGACAGCTCTGCCAATATTTTCTAGTTCTTCAATTTGCTCAGACTGGACGATTAGGAAACCATCAGAGATGAGCGTACCAAGCCCAAGAGCGACTAACGAGCGGTCCCTTGGAATAGTTTTAGGGAGTTCTCTTTTTAGTTTGGCATAAGGCAGTTCACCAAGCTCATCGAGTTGTTCGAATAGCTTTTTAATGGACGGGGTAGTGAATCGATTGACGCCGAACTCTTCTCGAACATGCTCATCCCCGACAAGATCTTCAGGCACTTCTTGGCCGCTTAGGATAGTAGTGAGGGGGAAGATAAGAAGGCTGATTCTAAGGAAAATCATAAATGAGGGTTGAGGATAATATCCAATTCTAAACGATTATTGTCTTTTGGGTATGCATTTATATTGATTTTTGTGCGTATAATAATATTAGGAATTGATCCTTGATACCTTAGAATTTTCCAATGAATGTTGCTCAAATCTACTCATGGGGCATTTAGCGACCACTATCTGGATATTTTGCTACTTTGGCGTTCTGCTGGGACTTGCCGGTTATGGACTTCATCGCTACTCGATGATTTATCTTTATTGGAAGAATTCACGAAGGAAGCCTGAGCCCGAAAGTCGCTTTGAGCAATTACCTCATGTCACGGTCCAGCTTCCTATCTTCAATGAGCTTTACGTGGTACAACGATTAATTGAAGCAGTTTCAAAAATTGATTACCCGAAAGAACTTTTGCAGATTCAGATCCTTGATGATTCGACAGATGAGACTCGGAAAATTTGTGCTGAAGAGGAGTCCAAGTTAAGGGCAGCTGGTTATGATGTTGAATTGATACAAAGAGATGAACGTTTAGGATTCAAGGCAGGAGCCTTAGAGAATGGGATGCATTCGGCGAAGGGAGAATACATTTATATATTGGATGCTGATTTTGTTCCTGGTCCTGAGATCCTTCATAAAATGATTCATTTTTTCACTGATGAAAAAGTAGGTATGATTCAGACCCGTTGGGGTCATATCAATAAAAAGTATTCCATTTTGACCCGCGTTCAGGCTCTTTTTCTTGATGGCCACCATGCCGTGGAACAAACGGCGAGGAGTCGGAGTGGTCGATTCTTCAATTTTAATGGTACAGCAGGGATCTGGCGTAAGAGTGCGATAATCGATTCGGGAGGTTGGGAGCACGACACTATAACTGAAGATTTGGATTTGAGTTACCGCGCACAAATGAAGGGATGGAAATTTATTTATTTGGCTGATGTGGTTACACCGGCAGAACTTCCACCCGATATGAACGGGTTCAAGACTCAGCAGCACCGTTGGGCCAAAGGTTCCATTCAAACTTGTCGTAAGATACTTGGAAGGGTCTGGAGGAGTGATCTTCCGTGGGTTATAAAGTTTGAAGCCTTTGCTCATCTAACTGCGAATTTTGCCTATCTCTTGTTGATATTGCTTTGCGTTCTAGTTAATCCCGCCATGCATCCAGAATCTGGTTGGGTCAGGACCGTACTCCTTGATATTCCTATCTTCTGCGCCACAACGATTTCGGTGGGGCTTTTTTATGTGACTGCGCAAATTGCTATTAATCCGAGTCCTCTGAAATGGATTAAGGAAATCCTCTATTTGCCGGTACTCTTGGCAATTGGTATTGGCATGTCTATTAATAATGGCAAAGCTGTCATTGAGGCGATGCTAGGTAAGGAATCTGATTTTGTTAGAACTCCTAAGTACGGGATAGAGAAAACTGATAAGGTCGTAACTAAGTCAAAGTACAAAGCATTAAAATCTGTTGCTCCTTTATTTGAGTTACTTTTCTTTTTGTATTTTTCTTATTTGGTCATTGATGCTGTTGCCAATGCAAAATGGTTTTTATTACCTTTTCTTGTCTTATTCCAATTAGGTTTCTTTATTGTCGCTTACGGGTCACTGCGATATTTATTACCTGATTTTTTAAATGGTGAAGGGAAGCCCAAGGACAAGCCCCTAGAGATTTAATTTAGATAAGAGCCTTTGGTAATGGTTTTGCCAGTTATTTGGCAATTTGATTACCCTAAATCTGTAAATTACTTTTGTGTCATCTGTAGGCAGTTGGTTTGACAATCTTAACTATTAATCCTAATATGAAAATTATAAGAAAGGCTACTGAATACAAAAATATTGGTATCCATAGCTGATCCTTATGACTCTAAATGTCTGAAACCCGAATTCTATTGGTACTAGCTGGCATGCTCACCTTGTTGTGCAACTGCACCTCAACCAAACTTCGCGGCGATCGTATAGTAGTGAGTGTTTCTGATCAGAGACTCTCACTGATCGGCAAGGAAGGACCAGTCAAAACTTATCCCATATCTACATCGAAGTATGGTCTTGGAAGTCAGCCCAGGAGTTATAAGACTCCACTTGGAAGAATGTATGTTTGCAAAATGATTGGTGGGGGTGCTCGTGCTGGAACAGTTTTTAAAAGCCGTCGCCCGACTGGTGAAGTGGTTCGGCCCAATTCACCGGGAAGGGATCCAATCATTAGCAGAATTATATGGCTCGAAGGCCTTGACAGGTTCAATCGCAATACAAAAGAAAGACTGATATATATTCACGGTACTCCTGAAGAGCGAACCATAGGCACTCCTTCCAGTTATGGTTGTATTCGAATGCGCTCCAGAGACGTTATCGATCTTTATTCAAGGATTCGCGTCGGAACTAGGGTATATGTTAAACGTTCTCAGCTCACTCTGACTGAAATGCCTTTAGCGGCTCGTTTAATCACTGCATCTTTTAAAGGTATTCAAAATGAGAGGTCAGGTACGATTGGTTTGCGCTAATAGCTGATGGCTTTTTAATACATCAAATAGAGCTGATAGTTTCATCTAATGACTGGTGAGTGGACCCAAAACCGATCAGTCCTTTGGCTTGACAAGCTCTAGCGGTCGACTAGGTTCGCAACCCCCTAAGAAACTGACTAAAACCTATTATTATGGCGAATTCCAAATCCGCAGAAAAAAGAGCCCGACAATCAACTAAGCGCGCAATGGTAAATCGTGCAGTCAAAGCACGTGTTAGGTCGGCCCGCAAAGCTGTTAATGAAGCTATCGCATCAGGGGCCAAAGATGAGGCTAGCTCTCAATTAGATACATTGGCTTCAGTAGCAGATAAAGCTGTAAAAAAAGGGGTTATTCATAAAAATTCGGCTGATCGCTTGAAGGGACTTTATTCGAAGCGAGTTGCGGCTATTAGCTAATTTTATTTAGTTAATAATTTAATTGCCTTGTTTTATTGCTATTAAAGCGAATAACGAGTGACTTTCATTGGGTAATTAATTGATCTGCTATTTTAATTAATAATCTAGCATTGGTGCTAACTTTCTGATGGAGGTCTCAGTACAAAGAAAAAGAATAAAGTTTTCTTTTAGTTTGGTTGATTGAAATATTCCTGAAGCTATACTGAATTTGTCTATGAATGAAGAGGATGAGTTGCAAAATGATTCATTAAATGAACGTGCTAAGCGAGCAGATAAAATCATTAGAAATCCTAGAAAATATAAAATTTGTGCTGGTTGTGAATCGATAGTGGCTCAAAAAATCAATTTATGCCCGAATTGCCATGCTTACCGTTTTGTAGAGAGTGAAAGTATGGTAGTCGCTCAGGCTCAGGAACTTGGGCAAAGAGAAGCCAGGTCAGTATTAGGCAGTGATTTTGAATAAATTAGTTAATTTTCCTTAAATTTCTACATATTAAAAATTATGGAAATTAAGTCTTGCACTCAATTATGAATGGGTTTTCATTAAAGGGTGTTAACCCAACAATTGGGTAAACTGTTTGAATGTATTAAATAACTAACCAACAAACTAAAAAATAAAGTATATGAAAATCCGTAACATTGCAGCAAAAACAGCCGCTGTTCTTGGATGCTCCGCCCTTCTCGCCCTGGTTCCTGCTATTGCAGGCGATGAGGCTGTTGCGGGTGAAGATCTTGGTGCAGAGGTAAGCGTCGGTTATGACACCGACTATATCTTCAGAGGTGCAAACCTTGGACAGGACCTCCTATGGAGCGACGTCAACGTTTCAACATCTCTTTCTGACGGCCTCGGCCTTAACATTGGTGCTTGGTACGCCAACCCAACAGACGCAGGCGACGATGAGCTTGATGTCTATGCAGGTGTTTCAACCGATCTCGGTGGAATGTCTCTTGACGTTGGTACTACCTACTACTACTTCCCAGGTGCAACTGGCGACAATACTCTCGAGATTGGCGCTGCTCTTGGAACTAGTGTTGGTGCTTTTGACGTAAGCGCAGGCCTATACCACGACATCGATACTGACAACACTTACCTTGAAGTTGGTGTCGGTACATCAGTTGACCTAACAGACAGCGTTTCACTTGATATCGGTGCTACTATCGGTAACAACCAAGACGAAGTTATTAGTGGTCAAGCTGATGGTCTTACAGCTCTTACAATCACAGTTGGTGCTCCTATCGGACTTTCTGATAATGCTTCATTGACTCCTTACGTTGGTATCAACGCTGGTCTTGATGACAACGATGGTGATGGTGATGAGATCTTCAGTGGAATCTCTCTTACTGTAGGATTCTAATTTAGATCTAATCTAAATAATTTCACAAGCCCCCGGTCGAAAGACCGGGGGCTTTTTTGTTCCCGGCATCAATTTAGAGTTTCATTGAAATAATTCTGGATCAGAAAATATAATTCTCCTTTCAAATAGGACTAATTAACTAGAACAAAGCTTTTTAGCCTAACTTTGAGATTAGCGTAATTTATCGGGGCGATATCATGCCAGAGAGGGCAAGTTCCTATTATTTAGTGAAGAATGCAGTAATCTTAGTTTATATAATAGCATGCGTGGCATAATTGAATTGTTTAGCTACAAAAAACGAGTAATATAATTAATAATTCAAAAAGAACCCCCAAAATAGTTAATTCAAAGACCCCAAATTATAACTATGAAAAATTATTATTTCCGTTCAATCAAATTGGCGCGACAAAAGTCCTCAGCTTTTACATTAATTGAGCTTTTGATCGTTATCGTAATCATCGCTATCTTGGCTTCCGTTGCTTTTCCCGTGACAGCATTGGTGATGGAGCAGGCCCGCAGATCAGAGGCTAACAATGAAGTCACTCAAATAAAAAATGCGATCAGTGCTTATGAGTTGGAATATTCAAAGCTTCCTTTTCCTCCTGGAAACGGTGGAGAAGGAGACCTTAGATTGGACACGTTCCAAGATAATATCATCAGTGTGCTTTCTGGTTATAATGTGGATGGATTGAATCCCCGTGAGAAACCATTTTATCAAGGTAAAAGAGCCAAAGATGCAAAGACAAGACAGAAGCCAAAGGGGGGTGTCTTTGGAACTGATGAGCAATTGCAACTTGCTGATCCTTGGGGAAGAGAATATTACATCGTGATTGATTCCAACTATGATAATATTCTGGAAGATCTCCCAGGGGTTGAGGATGAAGAGGTGAGAGCATCGGTTGCTGTATGGACAAGAGGCAAGCAGAAGGATGGTGAAGATCTGCCAAAAGATAAATGGATAATGTCCTGGTAATTAGAAAAGCTAAAAATATTTAGCATAGCATTTTTTCACATTGAAAAATCATGAGTCCCCGGTCGAAAGACCGGGGATTTTTCTGTGTAGATAACATTCATAATTTGATTGAGCTGATGAGACGAATAAGTAGTATACCATTGGAATGTGGATTTTATGGTTCGACTCGATTTAATTTCTTTATCCTTAAGATATTTCGAACGCATTAATGTTTTCGATGATTCCTACAGCAAGAGTTCTAGTTGATGGGTCTTCTGGATTAGAGTTTGATTATTCGATTCCGGAAAACTTAAAGGCATTAGTCGTTGTAGGTAGCCGAGTGAAGGTCCACTTGAGGAACCGCCCATCGACGGGAACGGTAGTGGACCTATCCTCTACCAATGAAGGATCTAATAAACTTGATTATCTCAAGCCGATTTCGGGACTGATCACGGACAAGCCAATTTTAACTTCTGTACTAATTGAGCTGGGTCGGTGGATATCGAATTATTATGTAGCGTCAATGGAATCAGTGATGCGTAGTTTGATTCCGGAATCGGTTAGGGGTGAGCGGCATGATTTTAAGAGACGCCTCTTTGCTAAATTAATAAAAGTTCCAAGTGGACATGAATTAGAAGAAATAAAAAAGCGAGCCAAGCGTCAGGCCGCGATTCTGTCAGAATTAACTGAGGCAGAGGCTCCACTTCAAATAAGCAGTTTAGGCACGGGGTCGCGTGGTGCCGTGGACGGATTAGTTAAGAAGGGGCTTATTGAAGTATTCTCTGAAATCGTTGAAAGGGATCCTCATGCTGATGAAATATTCATGCCTTCACAGCCGCTAAAGCTTACTGATGATCAAGAGGTTTGCCTTTCTTCTATTTTAAAAGCAACTGAAGAACCTGCCAAAGCTAAGCCATTACTTCTCCATGGAGTCACGGGGAGTGGAAAGACCGAAGTGTACTTACAAGCGATTGCGTCTACGATTGAGAGTGGAAAGACTGCGCTTGTTCTTGTCCCTGAAATCTCGTTAACACCACAGACGGTAGCGCGCTTCAAGAGGCGATTTGCGAAGATTCAACAAAAAGTTGCAGTACTACATAGCCATTTGAGTGGAGGCGAACGCTTTGATGAGTGGCATAAGATAGTAGAGGGGAATGCCAAGATCGTAATTGGTGCGAGGAGCGCACTCTTTGCACCATTACAAAATTTAGGACTGATTGTAGTAGATGAGGAGCATGAGGGCAGTTATAAACAGGACACCGCACCACGTTATCATGCACGTGACGTGGCCGTGGTTCGAGCAAAGATTGAGGGTTGCGTGGTGGTGTTGGGGAGTGCGACACCGTCTCTGGAGTCAATTCACAATACCCGGGTAGGTAAGTATCATCTCATAGAATTAAAGGAACGGGTCGATGATTGCAGTTTACCCTTGATCCGGATCATAGATTTAAAAAAAGAAGCACGCAATTTATCCAAGTCAGGAGGTCCGGCTATTATATCGGAGAGATTGCGAAGTGCCGTTGATGAACGACTGGCCAAAGGTGAACAGGTCATTTTATTTTTGAATAGAAGAGGTTTCGCAACTTCTCTTAGTTGCCCTTCTTGTGGTCATGTGTGTGGCTGCCCTCATTGTAGTGTTTCACTAACCTTTCATCGAAAAAAAGAGAAGCTCGTATGCCACATGTGTGGTTATCAGAGAGTCGCACCCCGCAAGTGTCCGGAATGTAATGATCCTTCTATCCGTTTCGCTGGCTATGGTACTGAAAAAGTCGAAGAAGTATTAAGGAAGGTATTTCCTGTTGCGCGTTTGGCGAGAGTAGACACGGACACGATGTCCCGCAAAGGTGCTCTGAGAAAAACACTGAATGATTTTAAAGCAGCCAAAATTGATATGCTAGTTGGAACCCAGATGATAGCGAAAGGTTTGCACTTTCCGAACGTGACGTTGGTAGGAATTTTGAATGCTGATATAGGCTTACACATTCCTGACTTCCGGGCAGGAGAGCGAACGTTTCAACTTCTTACTCAGGTAGCTGGAAGGGCCGGGAGAGGTGAGATGGAAGGAGAAGTAATTATTCAGACATTTACTCCGCAGAGCCCCTCAGTTCAGTTTGCCCGTCACCATGATTACATGGGCTTTTCTGACCAGGAACTAGAATTTCGCAATAGTTTTTCATATCCGCCCTATTCCCACTGCTTGATTGTTACGGTCCGTTCAGAGCATGCGAGGATGGCTGAATTTACTTTGCAGACTTTGCACAGGAAGTTTGCAAAACAATTACCTAAAACAATCATCATGGGTGAACCGCTCGAGTCTCCATTAGCTAAGGCGGCTGGTCAGTTTAGATTCCAAGTCATGCTTCGTTCTCCTAATCCTAGGGAAATGACTAATTATGTAAGGTCGGTTATGGATAGATTCACAGTTCCTGAAGAGGTATTGACCGCTGTCGATGTTGATCCTCTTTTTTTATCTTAAAAATTATCAGTTTCTATAGTGGAAATGAAGTGACCTTGGACGTACTGGGGCGAAGTATCTCCTTGGGGGTCTTGGAAGATAGGTATGATAGTGATGAACAGGACGAATTACTGGGGGTGAAGGTCTATAATATCTCGTCGGTGTAATGTATCCATTTTCCTGATCCTGAGCATTTCCAAGTGTTGAACCGGCAGCGGCTCCAATGATCCCACCTATAGCCGCACCTTCTAGCGGGCGTCCCGATTGATTACCAACGATTGCGCCAAGTGCAGCGCCTGTTAATCCACCAGTCACAGAACCTCTCTGTGATGCAGGACCTGATCCATAAATGTCTGAGGTACATGAAGTGCCCATTAACGCCATGGCGGCTGAGCCAATGATTAATAAAGAAGATTGTAGAGTTTTCATGAAATGTTTGACTCTTCAAAAAGAGAATTATTCAAATTAAATAAAAAAATACCGTTCCCATGCGGAAACGGTATTTTTCAAAGGGTTAAATAATAAAAAAGGATACCTTAATAGCGGTTATTTTGTCTGCTTGCGTTTTGGTTGCGTTGTTGCTGTTGAGTATTTTGTTTGTCCTTTTTATCTCCGAGAAATGCACCAGTTCCTGCGCCGAGGGCACCTCCGAGCAGGGCACCTTTGGCCGCATCACCTGATTGGTTGCCGATAATTGCGCCAGTTCCTGCGCCGATTAGGCCACCCAGTACAGCACTGCTTTGGGCATTTGGTCCACATGAAGTAGAAAAGAAAGCGAGTCCGAGAGTCGCGCTAGCTATAAGTAGGAATCGATAGAGTTTCATAGTTAATTATTAATATATCTAAAATAGACTCATTTGACGTTTTTCGCGAATGATCTATTCAATTAAATGTTGTTTTCATCATATAAAACGTTCATTTAAAGCGATTCTTTCAAAAAAAACCCCAAGCCCTAAGAAAATAGGGTTTGGGGTTTTTATGAGTTTTCCTGATTTTCGAATTTTTTTATTATGAAATCTCAGATCTGGATTGGCCTCTTTCTTCAAGGACGGCCTGAGCAGCAGCAAGACGAGCAACCGGGATCCGGAATGGAGAGCAGGACACGTAGTTGAGTCCAGTGCGGTGGAAGAACTTGACCGAGTCAGAATCACCGCCGTGCTCACCGCAGATACCGATTTTTAGATTTGGCTTGGTTGAACGTCCACCTCGCACACCCATTTCAACAAGTTGACCCACACCTTCCTGATCGAGACCAGCGAATGGGTTGTTGCTGAGAACTTCCGCATCTTGATAAGTTGGCAGGAAGCTAGAGGAGTCGTCACGTGACAGTCCAAGTCCGGTCTGAGTGAGATCGTTAGTTCCGAAGGAGAAGAACTCTGCATGTTCAGCCACTTTATCAGCGGTGATGGCAGCGCGGGGAATCTCGATCATAGTTCCAACAGTGTACTTCAACTGGGACTTCTTGAGGCCAAGCTTTTTGCGAACACTAGCGGCGGTCTCGTCGATGACCTGCTTCTGGAGTTCAAGCTCACGAGCATAGGCGACGAGTGGGACCATGATTTCAGGAAGGACCTTTGTTCCTTTAGCCTGAACCACCGCCGCAGCTTCAAGGATGGCTTCGACCTGAGTCGCGGTGACAGCCGGGTAGCTGATGCCGAGACGGCAACCGCGGTGACCGAGCATTGGGTTCTCCTCGTGAAGAGCGTGAACCCTCTTGGTAATAGCTGATGCGCTCATTCCAATCTTCTTGGAAAGGTCCTTCTTTTGAACGGCATCCATAGTGCCGATGAATTCGTGAAGTGGTGGATCGAGGAGGCGGATCGTTGCGGGGCGACCTGCGAGTGATTTGAAAATGCCAATGAAGTCTTTCTTCATGAACTTCTTAATTTTCGTCAGTGCCTTCGCTCGACCTGCGTCGTCGTCAGCGAGGATCATTTCACGGACAGAGTCGATACGGTTACCCTCAAAGAACATGTGCTCTGCACGTGTCAGGCCAATTCCCTCGGCTCCAAATTTGATGGCCTGCTCCACCTGTTCTGGCGTGTCGGAGTTGGTGCGGACTCCAAGTTTGCGAAGCTTGTCTGTCCAGCTCATGAGTTCCATGAACTTTTTGTAAGTATCAGACCGCTTGCCAGCGGCTTTGTTCTCGATCAGACCCTGAATGACCTGGGACGGAGAAGACTTGATGGTACCCTTGTAGACGTTTCCAACGAATCCGTTCAGAGAAAGGGCATCACCTTCCTTGAGAGTCTCTCCATTGCCAGAGAGTGTCTTTTTGCCATAATCGATGGTCATGCCGTGAGCACCGCAGACGCAAACCTTGCCCATTTGACGGGCAACGAGAGCGGCATGTGAGGAGGCTCCACCTTCGGTCGTGAGAATTCCATCAGCAGCAATCATGCCGCGAAGGTCTTCAGGAGAAGTGGCCTGACGGACAAGAATGACGGATTCACCCTTGGATGCCGCTTTCACGGAGTCTTCAGCTGAGAAGTAAATCTTACCAGAAGCTGCTCCCGGTCCAGCGGGAAGGCCGCTACCTATCTTTGTTGCCTTGCGCTCAGTGGCAAGATCAAAGATCGGTGCCAAGAGGTGACTTAAATCTTCAGCGGGAATGCGCAGGATGGCTTCATTCCTAGTGATAAGTCGTTCCTTGACCATGTCGAGAGCGATATTGACTGCGGCAAAGCCGGTACGTTTGCCGTTGCGCGTCTGTAGCATCCACAGCTTGCCTTCCTCGATAGTGAATTCGACGTCCTGCACGTCTCGGAAGTGTTTCTCGAGGATCTTGCGGACCTTGAGCAGTTCCCTGTGCGATTTTGGCAGGTCCTTGACCATCTTAGCAATAGGTTTCGGGGTACGTACTCCGGCGACAACATCCTCGCCCTGAGCATCAATGAGGTATTCACCATAGAAGACGTTTTCGCCGGTCGCGGGATCGCGAGTGAAGGCCACACCAGTGCCGGAGGTCTTACCAGTATTGCCGAATACCATGGCTTGGACGTTGACTGCAGTTCCCCACTCGGCGGGGATGCCATATTTAGCACGATAGACCTTGGCGCGGTCATTGTTCCAGGAGTTAAAGACCGCATTGATTGAACCATAGAGCTGAGCCATTGGGTCTTCAGGGAATGCTTCACCTGATCGTTTCTTAATGAGTTTTTTAAATTCGGCTACGACCCACCTTAAATCGGACTCTTCAAGTCCTGAATCGTCGGTTACCTTTGCTTTTGCCTTGGCCTTGTCTAAGATCACTTCGTAAGGGTCATGATGTTCTCCCTCATGGGCATCTACGCCCATGACGACGCTACCATACATTTGTAGGAACCGGCGATAACTGTCCCATGCAAATTTTGAGTTTCCGGTCTTAGCCGAGAGTGATTCAACGATCTCATCATTAATTCCTAAGTTCAGGATAGTATCCATCATTCCAGGCATGGATTCACGTGCGCCGGACCGGACAGAAAGGAGAAGAGGGTTCTTGAGGTCACCGAACTTTTTGCCCATGACCTTCTCGATCTTTGCAATGTTTGTCTTGATCTCGTTATCGAGGGTCTTTGGGTATGTTTTTTTATTTGCGTAGTAGTAAGTGCAGACTTCGGTAGTAATGGCCATCCCTGCGGGAACTGGTAGACCAATCCGAGACATCTCAGACAAGTTCGCTCCCTTGCCTCCGAGGAGTGCTTTTTGGGATCCGTCCCCGTCAGCTTTATTTCCTCCAAAGAAGTAAACGTGTTGTTTTGCTTTACGCTTATTGATCTTCTTACGGGCCGGACTCTTTTTCTTTGGTGTTGCCTTCTTAGAGGCAATTTTCTTTTTAGCCATGAATACTTTGTGGTATGATGTTTTTGAAATAGTAAGTGATGTTTTTGAAGTTGCTTTCTTTCCTAGTAAAATAATTAACAAAGGCCCTCATTTATTGGGGCGAGCGAAACTTTATCAGAGCGTTTTACTGTGTCAATTAGACGTTTTTTAATATCTCTTATGATTAGTTGATTTGAGGATAATTTAAGAGATAACGGATTCACCTCTGGCCTCGCGTTCGATCTGCTCTTCGATCCATGCGTAGGTCTTTGCCAGACCTGTTTTGAGATCCACTTCGGGTTCCCATTTGAGCTTATCCAGAATCAATGAATTATCGCTGTTTCGTCCCCGGACGCCCTGAGGTGCGTCTAGATTATGTTCACGTTCTACTTCGACTCCTGCAATTTCAGATATGATATCTATGAGCTGGTTGATAGAAACGAGTTCGGACCGGCCAAGATTGATAGGGTCACTGAAATCTGATTCCATGAGTTTAT
>SHBV01000075.1 GCA_004211885.1 Verrucomicrobiaceae bacterium | reverse complement strand
TTTCTTTTAGTTCAATTAGCTGCAAATCGATCTCTAACAAAAGCAATAGCGCCCAATACAATAGCAGTGAGTCAAATAAACGCTTTTCCTTAAACCCTTTCGGATTCAAAAAAAGAATTGGTCAGGACGTTTTTCAGATACGAAATGATCTGTCTCAAACTAACTCAAGAGTCAGCTCACTTGAAGGTGAAGTTAAAACCATTCAATCCAGCCCTGTCTTTTCCACTCCTCATTTCCAAACCCAAGGAAACGAACCCTCAGCAACACTGACTGGACAATCGCACATCGTAACTTCTGGAGAAACTCTTAGTAGTATATCTAGGCAATACAAAATAGGTCTCGACAGATTAATAAGTGAAAACAAGATACTAGATCCTAATGAACTGAGGACAGGACAGAAAATATTTATTCCCGCTCAAAAGGGAAACCCAGCAATCCAAAGACAAGACAGATCACCAGTTGATCCAAATGCTAACCACCATATCGTTACTAGTGGGGACACATTGAGTCGAATTGCAAAGAGGTACGGAGTCTCCACCAATTCCATCGTCAGTGCAAATTCACTAGAAGATCCTAATAATATAATAATTGGACAGCGAATTGCTCTTCCTAGTGAACCAGTGCAATTATCTACAAAGACTGATAATCTAACTGAGGAAAAACCCCCAAAAGAAGAACCTGAAGTTACTCAAAATTCTGAAAATCCAGAGGAAATTGTAGCTCCAGAGGGTCATGGGTTCTATCAGGTCGTCGATGGGGACACCCTTCAGTCCATCGCTATTTCCTTTGGCACAAACGCTGACGAGTTAAAGCGCCTCAATAAACTCTCGAGCGGCAAAAAGTCCCTCCACATCGGGGATTATATCCTAGTTCCTGTTCCCGACGATTCTTTATACGAAAGCTAAAGATTCGAACTGATTGGGGAAGGAAGTTCTCTTTCTATTTCTTGGATTCTATATCCAAACCCTGATCCATCAATCGTTGAGATATCCAGTAATCCTTTCCTCCTTCGATAAATTCCCGGGTGAACCCTCTGCTCTGGCAAAGATGCATCAGGATAGAACTGCATGCCGTTACTCTCAACGCCCATTATTGTTCCCGCATGCGCAGCCAATAGCACATGCGGTATCTGCGCAAGCATTGGATTAGTTAGATCCTGAACCATCAGGCCCATTCCATTTTCTTTCGCCCAACAAAGGCTTAACATGGCACCAGTTAAAGTCTTGCATGTCTTTAGAGCGACTCCATTCCATCCAAGAGACATCCCCAATTTTACGTACGTCCAATCGTGCGCGCTTTCGTCTAAATAGAGCGGCTTTCGACTCGCCACGCTATGCACATCTATCTGATTATCCTTCAGTTCATATGGAAATGGTTGTTCTACATAGAGTATCCTCTTAAATGTTTCGGGGCAATCTGCCTCAATCGAATCAAGTACTGAGTTCACATATTCAGGGTCATTTACTGTACAGTTAAAGTCAGCACTGAGGCACTGAACACCTTCTGTCAAAGATATATCACCAATCTTCTTCATTCTCTCAAGGTCCCAGTCCAAGTCAGTCCCTCTCAATTTGACCTTCAAACATTTCAATCCGTCCCTCCTGATCCAGTCGCGCAAAAGAATTGGATACCCATCGTCCGGCTCCTCGCCATTTAATTCACCTTCATCGATCGGATCTAAACCTCCGACCAAATGCCAGACTGGAATTTTTTGTTCAGGCTTGACCAAATAATCAGACGGATACTTTCCTTTGTAGGAATCCTCTGAATCTAGGTACTGACTCAAATCCTTAGTCAAGAACTCCGGACCAAATAGCTCAAATACTGATCTTGAATAGAGTTTCCCATAAGCATCATATGCAGCTAGATCAAATGCTGAGAATGCTACTAATGCGGCAAGATGAGGCAACTCTTCTTGATCAGGATAGGTCCCGTTATGAGATCTCCTGAGGTCTTCCAGTGACTCAGATATAAATTTTATTCCTAATTCAAAGGGATGACCATCTCCATAAAACTCTATAAAATATTGAGCAATAGATTCACAGAACTCGATTAATCTAGACTCTCTTTGGCCGTAATCGAGAGACGATGGCCATACCCAAGCCGCACTGAGAGGTGTTTCTCCCCAACCTTCTTTAATGATTCCGTCCTCAGATTTCGAAAGAACTTTGACTCTCGCACATTTTACAGACGTGAGTGTCTGATCCCCAAATTTCAGAGGGATACGCAAATTAACGGGTAAAATGTAAAGCTCCGCTCCTAATATTTTCACTGACTATTTTACTAACTCTTCCCCTTTTCTCTTAAACTAGAAATGAAGTTCTATCCTTCCTACGAAGTATCAACACCTTCATCTGATTGGTCCTCTGTCTCCGCATTATGACTTCCCAAGAAAACTGCAAACCATTTAAATTCATCGGAGTCATTGAGTGTCACTTTAAGCAACATGGTAAGCGGAACAGCGAGAAACATACCTATAATACCCCATAACCAGCCCCAAAAAACAACAGAAAGAACAACGACCGCAGTAGAAATACCAAATCTTTTGCCAAGTAGCATTGGCTCAACAAAATTCCCCAAAATCATATTAATAATCAAAAATCCAATCAGAACAGTCAAAGCCGTGCCTGGCCCCTTATCGACTAACGCAAGAAGGGTCGGAGGGATACTAGCAATGATAGAACCTATTGCGGGAATATAATTAAATATAAAAGCGACCATCCCCCACAACAAAGCAAACTCTAACCCTAACCAACCCGTGACTGCCGCAGCAAGAAGTCCAGTCATAAAACTAATCATCGTCTTTATTCCAAGGTACTTCTGAACATCTTTTGCAGTTGCTGTGAATGCCGCGAAGTCCGGCCCGTTGACTCTCTGAATGGCCACAATCTTCCTTGAAAAGCCACCCGCTTCACTCAGGAAAAAAATCATAAGTATTACCACGAAAGTAAAATCTTTAAGAAAACCAGCCGCTCCTCCAATGAAGTTAAAGACCGATGACTGTATCGTAGCAATGACGTTCTGAGCATCTATCGTCATCTCGTAATCGAGAGTTTCCTCAACCCATATCTGAAAATCCGCAATTTTTTTGGTAAGACCTTCGTTATATGTATCAAAATTGTTTTGAAATTCGGTCACCATATTGAGACCAATGAAAACGACAGGGCTAAGTATTCCAAGACCAACGATCACGGTAAGGAAAACTGCAGGAAATCGAGGAATTCCCTTTGAACGAAGCCATCGAAGGATAGGCAGGCTAATCACAGAAAGAAAGAACGCCAGGACTATCGGCACCAAAAGATCTGCGGCTAACTTTAGTCCTCCTATGACAACTACAATGCAGCCCAGAGCTAATAAAAATTTGGTTCCTCTATTGACTGGGGTTTGAAACTCGGCAGGCACATTGTTATTTTCCTCCCTTTAAGGGCTTTGCTCAACGAGATTTTTCAGTTCATTATTATCGGAAAAACCTTGGTTTAATGATAAATACGGCTATTAAATCAATATTCGCACAATGCATAAGGCTTATTAAATTATGATATCATGGCAACTGACCTTGGATTAAACAGTGAACTCCTGACTAGCCTCTTTAATGCCCCTCAGGCTCCTGAAGAATGGCTACAGTTCGCATTAAACGAAGAACAGGTCATTCAGTTCAAAGAGCTCGGCTATTTGCATGGAATAAAAGTCCTCAACTCAGAACAAATTAAAGCCCTCAGTGAAGAACTGCACGAAATGGTCGATCCTGATCATGAGGGAAATGAATTCTTCTACGAATACCACAGTAACGAGTCAGAGGACCCTGAAACTGCAATCTTCCATGCACTAGGAGCTTGGCGCGTTCGACCAACATTCCATGACGTTCTTTGGAACCCTGCATTCACGATGGCCGCTTACCAACTCCTCGGTAAAAACTTTAGACTCTTTCATGATCAACTCTTCAGTAAGCCTGCCAAGCATGGAGGCGTTGTTGCCTGGCATCAGGACTTTTCTTATTGGACATGGACCGAACCAATGAGTCATTTGACTTGCTGGATAGGGCTTGATGATGTGGATAAAGAAAATGGCTGCATGTATTACATACCAAATAGTCATCGTTGGGGACTACTTGAAAAGGAAAGCCTCACTGGGGACATGGATGCGATAAGAGAAAAACTGACCGAAT
This sequence comes from Verrucomicrobiaceae bacterium, assembly GCA_004211885.1. GTDB lineage: Bacteria > Verrucomicrobiota > Verrucomicrobiia > Verrucomicrobiales > DEV007 > EC70. Next base: position 8,751 of record SHBV01000075.1, on the reverse strand, counting down.
CACAAGTAGCGGACTTTGACAAAAAAATCCCCGTCGAAATGAAAGCAGGAGAAGCAAGCTTTCACCACCCACTACTCATGCATGGGTCTTACGAAAACAATTCTGAGAGGGGTCGCAGAGCAACCATCATTAATGTCTTTTCGGACGGAGTCGTTTCTAATCGCGAAGATGACGGAAGCAATGCTCCAGGAGCTGACAACTATCCTAGAATCACCAAAGGAGAAAAAATGGGAGGAACGTACTACCCACTACTCATTAGAGCTGAGGAATCATTTGGTGAACTTATTGATAGAGTGCCCACCATTGATTCAGTTTAAATGCATTAGAGCAGATAACGATTACTCTCTAGACCAGTGACTCCCGGCTCAACAATAAAGACCCTACCCGCTAAAGGTTCTTTCTCTTCATTAATCTCAACCCTCGCCGAAGTAACAAATAACTGATTAAGATCATCGCCCCCAAAGGCGCAGGAAGTGATCTTTGAAACTGGAAAATCGATCTTCCCTTCAATCTTTCTAGAACCGGGATCAATACAAAGCACTTTAGAGCCTCCCCAAAAAGCAATCCATAAACGACCTTCCGAATCGGTCGTCATCCCATCAGGAAAGCCATCGTCTTCCGTAAATTTAATCAACTCTCTCTTGTCTTTAATTTGACCTGAGCTCAGGTCAAAATTGAAAGCACAAACGCAGCGGGTAGGACTATCAATATAATAGAGCTCCTCATTATTCGTTGACCACGCAACCCCATTAGAGACCGTCACTCCTGCATGGGCAGGCTCAAGGTTTCCTTCAGTTGAACAGCAGTAGAGCGTCCCCAGAGGATCTCTCTCCTCTCTGTCCATGGTGCCTACCCAAAGCCTCCCTTTCTCATCACACTTCCCATCGTTGAATCGCAACCTGGGAATCGGATCCGCCTCGACTAGTCTCTGAACGGAACCGTCAGAACGGTTAATAGAAAAGATACCATTATCAATTGCTGCGACTAGGGTCTCATCATCAGCGAGAACAACGCACCCAGGATTCCCTGAAACGTCCCTGTCCATTGTTACATCATTTTTAAAGTCATGCTCCAGTATTTTTTTGCCTAGAATATCGACCCAAAGGAGCCTCTCAGAAACGGAATCCCAAAAAGGGCCTTCGCCAAGATGACTAGAAAAATTTCCGACCAATTCCATATTTACTTATCGGTTTAAAATCACTGGAGCCAAGCCGCTTTACCGGAAACATGAGCCAAGGCAGCAGCGGCCCCAATCGCAATGACAATGACAATGATTGCAAAAACATAACTGCCCTTCTCTTCATTCTGATAGCTGTCCTCTTCGAACGGCTCTGAACTTTCCAACAATGATAAGTCAAGGATCTCATCGTCAGGCTCATTAGACGCTATTTGCTTCGCGATAGGATTCGCATTCTCGTCTCCTGACTCTTTCTTTTGCCTAGAATAACCAAGCGCTGACGCGATCGGACTGATCACGGGATCATCTTCGACTCCTTCTTCCTCACCTTCGCTCATTTTATTTTACTCTAGCTCAATGCTTGCCGGAGGCTTCGTGGAAATGTCATAGAAGACTCTATTAATACCTGCAACACTGTTAAGTATTTCATTGGATATCTTACGCAAAAGGTCCGGAGGAAGCTCTACCCAGTCCGCCGTCATTGCGTCTTCACTGATCACTGCCCTCAGGGCCACTGACCATTCGTAAGAACGTTCATCACCCTTGACTCCAACTGTCTTGATTGGAAGGAGCCCGCAATATGCCTGCCAAACCTTGTCGTACCAGCCACTCTCCTTCAAATGCCGAATAAAAATAGCATCACCTTCTCTTACAATTTTAAGTTTTTCTTCTGTCACTTCACCAGGGACTCTGACTCCCAATCCCGGACCAGGGAAAGGATGCCTGTATAGTATTTCCCGTGGAATGCCAAAGCTCTCACCCAATGCTCTAACCTCATCCTTAAAAAGCTCAGCTAACGGCTCAATGACTTTTCCTTCGGCCTGCAAATCCAAAATTTTCTGAACTCGGTTATGATGTGTCTTGATCGTAGATGCTATTGAACCGCTCGTCGCACTTTCAATAACATCAGGGTAAAGGGTACCTTGAGCTAAGAGTTCCACATTGTCCGCGGCACCAAAGAACACATCGACAAAAAGATCTCCAATGCGTCGACGCTTTTCCTCTGGTTCATCGACACCAGCGATGGCATCAAGAAATCTTTCTGAGGCATCCACGACTTCGATGTCTATTCCTAACTCCTCAAACTGTGAGACTACTTCTGGAGTCTCGTCCTTTCTCATTAAACCATTGTCCACATAAATGGCGCGTAGCTTAGTCCCAGCCTCATGCAACAACACTGCTAATACTGTCGAATCGACTCCTCCAGAGACGCCGCAAACCACTTCCCTACCTGCCACTTCGTCTCTGACCTGTTCTATCAAATGGTCCCTGAAAGCTTCAATCTTAAATCCGGGCTCATCATCAACCATCTCAAGAAAATTCTCGAGCACTGAGCGTCCCTCATGGCTATGAGTCACTTCGGGGTGAAACTGTATCCCATAGAACTTATCAGACAATTGAATCGCTACTGGCACATTGTCCTCGTTCCTTCCAATAATTTCAGCCCCGTCAGGTAATTGGGTGCATGTGTCGGAATGACTCATCCATATCTGGGAAGACTCGCTGAGTCCCTCAAATAAATCAGATCCATTCTCTGGGCTCAAGGTCGCTGGCCCATATTCCCTAGTGGTCCCAGGCTCGACAGTTCCTCCATGCTTCTTATTGAGCAATTGCATCCCATAGCAAATTCCGAGGACCGGAACATCTAACTGCTTCAGGTAATCAAGATCAACGTCCGGAGCATCAGGGTCCGAAACACTCTTGGGCCCGCCTGAAAGAATTACACCCTTAGGCGTGGGATGATCTTTTAGTTGGTCAGGATTATACAGCCTCGCGTAGTATCCCAATTCTCTGAGCCGACGCACTATCAACTGAGTGTACTGAGAGCCAAAGTCAATGACGATGATCTGGGGAAGGATTTCCATGATAAAACTAAATAAATTCGCAGGACTCGGACCAACTAGTCCATCGATTGATAATTGATTGGCTCTTCGGTAACAACAATGTCATGCGGATGACTTTCCTTCAAGCCCCCAGAAGTGATTCTCGTGAACTCCGCTTTGTCTCTGAGTTCCTGCAGACTGGATGCCCCAACATAGCCCATTCCCGAACGCAATCCTCCGACTAACTGAAAGATCATATCTGCTAACCTTCCCCGATAAGGGACCCTAGCTTCGACTCCTTCAGCTACCAATTTGCCTGAAGCATTTTGCCCGTACCTATCACTCGAACCTTTCCTCATTGCCTTCACAGACCCCATTCCTCTGTACTCTTTAAATGTTCTGCCCTGCCAATTGACCATTGAACCGGGTGATTCGCGGGTCCCGGCCAATAATGATCCCAGCATGACAAGATCAGCCCCCGCAGCGAGTGCCTTCACGATGTCTCCAGAATAACGAATTCCGCCATCCGCAATGACGGTGACTCCCTCAGATCGACACACTTCAGCGACATTTTTTACTGCTGTAAATTGCGGCATGCCAACTCCGGATATGACTCGAGTCGTGCAAATTGATCCAGGCCCGACTCCAACTTTAACTGCACTGACTCCAGCACTAACTAAATCATGAGCCCCTTCCGCAGTGACCACGTTCCCTGCCACTACGGGCGTATCAGGATGACTACTCACAAGATCTGAAATTACTTCCAGGACTCTCGTCGTATGACCAGTGGCAGCATCAATAAATAGTGCATCGGCTCCTGACTCGACCATAGCACTGGCCCTTTCCCTCGAATCGCCTCCAACGCCGATCGCTGCTCCGACACGGAGCTGTCCATTTTGGTCCTTTGAGGCATTTGTATAACGCTGGCGAATCTCTATGTCCTTAGTTGTGATCATACCGGCTAGCTTTCCTTCAGCATCAACGAGTGGAAGCTTCTCGAGGCGGTTCTTGTATAGAGTTTGCCTCACCTCCTCCTGCGAGACATCTTTAGGAGCAGAGATTAGCCTCTCTTTAGGTGTCATCATCTCGCTGACAAAGGTAGATTCATCTTCCACATACCAAATGTCACGATTCGTAACCATTCCGACCAATGTTCCGTCCCCATCGACTACTGGAAATCCTGACACCCCATGTTCATTCATTACTTCATGTAACTGGCCTAAAGTTGTGTTCTCAGTTACAGTTATCGGCTTATGGATTACTGTATTTTCTGATCTTTTTACTTTTTTCACATAAGAAGACTGCTCCTCTATAGGGCAATTCCTATGAATGACGCCCATGCCTCCCTCTCGGGCCAATGCGATGGCCAATTCCGCTTCTGTGACAGTGTCCATCGCGGAAGAGAGAATTGGAATATTCACACTGATTGAATTCGTCAGTAATGATTGAATATTCGCTTCAGAAGGTAAAATAGAGCTCTTCTTAGGCACAAGAAGAACATCATCGAAACTGAGACCTAAAGAAAACTCCTCTGCCATGCACAATAATGTGTGCATAACAAAAACAAGCAAGTAAATACTGAGACTAAATTGCTCGCCTCTTAGAGTGTCTTAATCAGATAAAAACTCTATGCACGCTCTAAGGCATAAGAAGCGGCTCCGATGGCCACAGTAAAATCCCCATTCTTAGCTACTCGAAAATCTACTCCGTCAGCGAGTGCCTTTGATCCGAATTTTTGAACGGTATCTTTAACCCCTTCAAGATAAAGCTCAGGCATCTTTTCGACGAGACCTCCTCCCAGAACGACGACTTCAGGCGCTAACAACTCAACGACACTGGTCACTCCAACACCTAAATAATAAATACTCCTCTTCATTATCTGAAGAACATTATCTTCTCCTAAATCAATAGACTTTTTAATGGTCCCGCTTTTGATTTTTCTTATATCAGTGCCGGCATTCTCCATGATTGAACTGGCATTACCTCTTGAAGCTTCAATGACACAAGAAGACGCGATCCCCAGCCTTCCACAAAGAGCTTCGAGGGCTACGGGCTCATGAAGTTCTCCTTCGATCGTTGATCCAAGCATCCTGTATCTTCCAAATTCCATGCATGAAGCAGTTTTTCCTCTTAGAATTTTTCCATCATAGACAAAGCCTCCCCCAACGCCAGTACCGGGGAAAACTCCAAACACAGAATGAGCCCCTTGTGCAGCACCTAAATGATACTCACCATAAGTCCCAGCATCCACGTCATTTAAAACGGCCACTTCAGCTTCAAGTTTCTTGGACAAGTAACGCCCAACTTCAACATCTTTCCATCCAAGGTTAGCTGCCTCTCTAAGAACTCCACTACTAAAATCGACGACTCCAGGACACCCAATGCCGCAAGCAACAACATCATCCTTATTTAAATCAGCAGATTCAAGGGCCACATTCACAGTGTTCAGGATTCGTTTTAAGCCTTCCTTCGATCCTTTGTGGCCTTCTGTTGGAACTCGCTCTGAACCCAACACATTAAAGTTCTTATCAAAAATCACGGCCATGATTTTTGTGCCTCCCAAATCTATTCCCACTGAAATATTTTTAGCCATTCTAAGAGGATTGAGTTCAGGGCATTAAATCGCCTCATCCATTTTCTTTTTTGGTTTATGAGGAACAAAAGACGTCTCTTTCAATAAAGAGATTTTTCCTGCTCTCTTAACTGACTGGCCATGAAAAAAGCTCTGCGCACGGAAACGCTTTTCCCCTTTTGTCGCCTCACGTAAGACATAAGTTCCATCAGACTCAAGTTCGTATGAATGGGAATTGTCCCTGAAACTTCCCTCAAGAATTTCTAATACTCTTTTTTTCGAACCCGAATCCTTAATTTCAACCATCGATTCGACTCGCCGATCAAAGCTACGCTCCATCAAGTCAGCGCTCGAAATGAAAACTGTAGCCTTACCTCCGTTATAAAAAGAAAGAATGCGGGAATGTTCCAGATAACGATCCACAGTGCTCATCACTTTTATATTTTTACTAATCTTCTTAAGGCCAGGCTGAAGACAACATATGCCACGAACATTCAGTCTAATTTTAACTCCAGCATGGGACGCCTTGTACAGGGATCTAATTATAGATACGTCCTGCAAATTATTAACCTTAATATCTATCCTTGCCTCTTTGCCTTGTTCTGCGTTTCTTATCTCCCTCTCAATTAACTCGATGAACTTCTTTCTGAGGTAAAAAGGTGCCACTATAAGATTCTTCATGCCTTTGAGTTTGGACCCGCCCGTGAGCGCATTAAACAAAGAAGCCGCTTCGTATCCATATTTCCGCCTCGAAGTCATGTAACTTATGTCCGTATAGAGGCCAGCAGTCACTTCATTGTAATTGCCCGTGCCAAAATGAGTGTAACGTTTCAGCTCCTTATTTTCATTTCTGACAACTAGGGTAATTTTGCAATGCGTTTTGTAGCCCTTGACTCCATAAATTATTTGAACGCCTGCCTTTTCCAGCTCATCGGCCCTTTCCAGGTTCCTAGCCTCATCAAATCGAGCCTTAAGCTCAACGACGACAGTGACTTGCTTGCCATTCTCAGCTGCCCTAATTAGGGCACTAATGACTCGGCTATTATTGGCTGTCCTGTACAAAGTTTGCTTAATGGCCAAGACCTTAGGATCTGTCGCTGATTGCTCCACTAAAGCAATGACAGGTTCGAAACTTTCATACGGGTGATGCAAAAGAATGTCATTCTCAGAAATGCTAGTAAATATATTTTTCCCTGGACTCCATTGTCTATTCAGCATCGGCGGCCACTGTTCAGTTTGAATGTTTTCAAAACCTTTCACTGTAGCGACTTCAATAAAATCACCCAACCCGAATGGTGCCCTCGTCGTATAAACTTGATTAGTCTCCGCCCCAAATAAATCTCTAAGTTTACCAGATAGGAATCCAGGAAATTCAGGCCCCACATCGAGTCTCACGCATTTGCTGTGCCTTCTCTCTGCTAGCACATCAACCATTTCTCTAGCCAGATCATGTGCCCCCTCCTCTTCAAGTGAAATGTCTGCATTGCGGGTGACACGAAAGAGACCACTGCTATTTACGACCTCATCAGGAAAGACCTGCCCCACAAAGTTAGCTATTACATCCTCAAGGAGGATGAATTTGCTTTCATCGGAATCGGGAAGCCAAATGAAGCGAGATACATTGCCCGGGATCGGCACCAGAACGTATCTCGGTCCTGGCTCTTCTGACTTTCCAATCTCACAAAAAAGAGAGATGCAGAGGCTCGGCAAAGCACTCGATTCACGAATATTATCATTTGCTATGACCGGTGTCAGAAGAGGCATGACTCTCTCAGCAAAGAACCTAGCGACATGATCCATCTGTGCAGCCGTCAATTGCTCGACTGAGACTCTGCGTATGCCCTCCAAATTTAGCTCAGGAAGCAATTCCTCAAAGAAACATTCCTCAATTTCACTGAGCATAATATCAACTCTCTGCCTCACTAATAACAATTGTTTACCCGGCGATAACCCTGCCGGGTCAGGCTGTCTCTTCCTTGCAGAACGGAGCATTTCAAGACCTCCGACCCTGACCATGAAAAACTCATCTAGGTTCGACGCAGTAATAGATAAGAACTTTAATCGCTCCAACAAGGGAAGCTCTTGCCTTTTGGCCTCATTAAGGACGCGCTGATTAAATTCAAGCCAACTAAGCTCTCTATTAATGTAGGGAATCTCCATCGATTAAACGGGCATTGAGTTTCGCACAGATGATTGAATCCGGAAATAAGTTTTTAAAAAAATATTTTTTATGTGACGCAGCTGTAACAAATAGAAATAATTTAAACGAATTACCTCAAATTACTGCGTTTCAATATTCGAAATCCTAATTATAGCATCAGGGTGATTATTTGAATCTTTATGCCTGATATAGAGCATTTTCATCAATCCATCAGATGGATCAACTCCGGCAAAAAAACCACTAACTCTCTGAAAATCAGTAGCTAACAATGCGTGAGTAATGTCATCACCTTTTAAATCTTTTATTTTCAGTTCAAACCATTCTAGCTGATCACTCGTGAATTTTTTGATTGGATCAACGGACTTGTAAATCTCAAACGTATATCTGGTTGCACTGTAGTCACTGAGAGCATCTAAAAATGGTGCCGCTATTCTAATTGGGTACTGATAATTTTTTTGATTTGGGTATACAGAACTAAACTTAACGCCGGTATTTTCTCTTAATTCATTGTTTATAAAATACTTACAATTTCCTTTTTCTAGTAAATATTTTTCGTTTTTTAGATTATTAAATTGCTCATAGATTAATTTATCGCCTTCAGGCTCATACGATGCAGAAAATGAAAGCAATTTGTTATCAGGATCATTGATCGAACCACTCCATCCTGAAAACTTAAGACTTTTAAATTTTGAGGCTTTAGTTCCTAATTTATGAAGTGCTTTAGCCCCTTCAGATTGAAGATTTGTTAGATCATTTTCACTTTTCGAGTGATAATCAGCGCAACCGATTAGGGTTACCAATAAAACAATTTTTATAGTCGCCCAAATTCTAAAGTTCATAATTAACTGACTCTGAACAAATCAACAAATTTGATCTAATTGAATTAAAAACTAATCCTTAGACCGCTCAACCAAGTCCATCCGTTATAAACGTCATCAGAAATATTATCGTTGTCCTTTAAAACAGAAAACTCGATTCCTGTCATCAGTTTCAAGTGATTATCATAGAGATAATAATT
>SHBV01000074.1 GCA_004211885.1 Verrucomicrobiaceae bacterium | reverse complement strand
GGCGATGGCGATGGCGATGGCGATGGCGATGGCGATGGCGATGGCGATGGCGATGGCGATGGCGATGGCGATGGCGATGGCGATGGCGATGAGCCTCACCAGCAGGACTTGATTCCAGAAAAAAAAGGTGGACGAGGCCGTTTTGATAAAGCTGAACCTACTGTGACTGACGAGGGGGAGGACCTTGATGTTCCTAGTTTTTTGCGGAAAAAGAAGAAGTAGAGAAAAGCTTCTAGGAAAAATTTTGTTTAAGAAAAAACCGGTGATTGATTAGCGGTATTTTCTTTTTCTTATTAATAAATCAGTTACTCTGAGGTAATTTCTTACTTAATTATTTATTATGTCAAAAGCAAACGAAGTAACCGCCATAAAGAGCCGTCTATCCATAATGATGTTTCTTCAATTTTTCATCTGGGGAGTTTGGTATGTACCTATGTTTCCGTTCTTAGATGGATTAGGAGTGGATGCAACTAAGATAGGATTCGCGTACAGTGCTACTGGACTTGCGGCAATAGTTTCTCCGATTTTTATTGGCATGGTTGCTGATAAATTTTTCCCTTCACAAATAGTTCTGGCTGTTTTGCATTTATTGGGAGGTTTCTTCTTGTTCATGGCATCTAGAGCAACTGACTGGGCGTCTTTTTTCCCGTATTTATTAGCACATTTATTTTGTTACATGCCGACCTTAGCTCTGGTCAATTCAGTTCTGTTCCAATCAGTAAATGATCCACAAAAAGAGGCACCAGCAATCAGGACACTCGGAACCATTGGCTGGATCGTGTCAGGAGTGGTCGTGGGCAGCAGTTTCTTGGTCGGAGCTGAAGAGACCCTAAAGTTTCAAATGCCTGCATTCTTAGGAGGGCCAGAAGCTCCAGCCGATTCTAAAGGTTTAGGACTCACTAATTTGCCGTTATTAATTGGCGCTGGAGCTTCTGTTCTCTTGGGCGTTTTTTCTATATTTCTTCCTAATACTCCTCCTAAAATGAAAGGACAAAGTATAGGGATTGGTGATGTTCTTGGATTCAAAGCAATGTCTTTAATGAAGGACAAGTCCTTTGCTGTCTTTATTATTTGTTCTCTCCTTATATGTATCCCTTTATCTTTCTATTATCAGAGTGCGAATGGGTACTTAAAAGCGATGAACATTGGTAACACGGAAGGAGTTCTGGCGTTGGGACAGGTCTCGGAGATTTTCTTTCTATTACTTGTTCCGTTCCTGTTAATTAAGTTAGGAGTTAAAAGAATGCTATTAATTGGAATGGCTTTTTGGGTATTGCGATACCTGTTCTTTGCTGCGGGCAGTCAGGACGCGCAATATTTACTTTTCTTGGGTGTCCTTGCTCATGGTATTTGCTATGATTTCTTTTTCTTCACTGGGCAACTGTATGTTGATAAGAAGGCACCAGCCGATATTAGGTCTCAGGCCCAAGGTTTCATTGCATTTGTCACGCTGGGAGTTGGGATGTTCATTGGAGGAAACGTGAATGGTTGGTGGACTCAGCTGCAAACTCACGAGACAACTAAGGAAATTAATTGGAACGCTGTCTGGTATTTTCCAGCGGCAATGGCTGCGGCAGTTCTTGTGGCTTTTTACTTTTTATTCAATGAGTCAAAATCTACTAATTCAACAGAAGTTTCAGATTCTGAGATTTCAACCGAATCAGCTTAAGTTTAATTTTTTATATAAAAAATCCTATGTCTGATCCCGTTAAGATTCTAGTTGTCGGTTGTGGTAATATGGGGAAGTCGCATGCCAAGGCTTACCATTCGATGGAAGGTTACGAGATAGTGGGGCTAGTTTCCCGTGGAGAAAAATCGCGCAAAGATTTGATTGAGATACTTGGTGTAGATTATCCACAGTACTCCAACTATGAAGAAGCATTGGCTGCTACTCAGCCCGATGCGGTTTCAATAAATACATATCCTGATACCCATGCAGATTATGCAAAGAAAGCATTTGCTGCAGGTGCTCATGTTTTTTTGGAAAAACCCATCGCCGAGACTGTAGATGAGGCACAGGAAATTGTTGAAATGGCAAAGTCCAGTAATCGGAAATTGGTCATTGGTTATATTTTGAGAGTTCACCCTTCATGGATGAAATTTATCGAGGTAGCACAGACCTTGGGCAAGCCTTTGGTGATGCGTATGAATCTCAATCAGCAGTCATCTGGAAAGAATTGGGAAACACATAAGTGTTTAATGAATTCAATGTCTCCGATCGTTGATTGTGGTGTCCATTATGTGGACGTTATGTGTCAGATGACGAGGTCTAAGCCAATCCGAGTAAGTGCAATAGGGGCGCGCTTAAGTGAAGAGCTTAATGAGGGAATGTATAATTATGGACAACTGCAGGTCACATTTGAAGACGGATCAGTGGGGTGGTATGAAGCTGGTTGGGGTCCTATGATGAGCGAAGTCGCTTTTTTTGTTAAGGACGTTGTTGGTCCAAAAGGATCAGTTAGTATCTCAGGAATGAGCGAGGGGGAGGAGACTGATGATGTTGATGCTCACTCAAAGGCCGAATCAATTAAACTTCATCATTCTGATCTTAATGAGAATGGCGAATTTGTTAAGGAAGATGAAGTCATTGATTGCGCTGATGAACCTGATCATGACGGCTTGTGCTATCGCGAACAAGAGATTTTTCTTAATGCGATTATTAATGACGTGGATCTGGGCGATCACATGAGTGATGCTGTTAATAGTTTGCGCATTGTGATTGCAGCTGACGAAGCCTTTCGCAGCGGGAAGACGGTAGATTTATAATTAAATCTCGCTAAGAGAAATGCTTTGGATCTCGAGGATATTCGGCCCTTGATGGAGAGAACTCCATTCTTCCCTCCTTATACAGAGCAACCCATTCAGCTAATCTTCGGCCTAATCGTCTGCATGCTTCTTTCTCTTTATCTTCTCTAGGCTCTCCAGCGAGTACTGCACCATAGTGTGGAGTCAGTCCTTTTCCAACGTAGTCGGTCACTCCAAAATAGAGGAATCCGAAATTGAGAAGTACAGTCGCCATGGCATTGCATGCAGTTTCATTGCCTCCTCCCCATCCCGCAGAAGAAGAGAAACTGCAGGCGAATTTGCCATCCACTTCAAGCCACTTTTTGACAGCTACTGTGTCCCACCACTTTTTCATTTTCCATGCCATTGAACCAAGATTAGTTGGAGAGCCCATAGCAATTCCATCACACCAAGTCAAATCTGATGCAGTTGCTTCGTCGCAGTTCCTCATTTTAACTTCCATTTTTGGAACGGAGGAGGCACCTTCTGATACTAATGCTGCCATCTTTTCTGTGTTGCCGGTATTACTATGGTATAAGACTAGTATATTTCCCATATACTCAATGATTTCGCATGAAGTGGAGTCTTTTGCGAGATCATAATGCTTGAAATTTTAATGTTTTCCAGTTTTCGAAGAGAGATGAATACTTCCTCTGATTTGGCCTAAAGCAGATAATTCTAGGTTGCCGAGTCCTCCCTTGGCAACGATGCTTTTTTAGTGCCTCGTTTTTACAATGATATATTGATTGGCCTTAAGGGTGGAGCTATGGGGGCTGCTAACGTGATCCCTGGAGTTTCTGGGGGCACTGTTGCTTTTATTACTGGAATCTATGAACGATTGATCAATGCGATCAAATCTTTTGACCTGAATGCAATTGTACTGCTCATAAAATTCAGGCTAAATGATTTTTCTTTGAGGATTGATTTGCGTTTCCTTTTCGCAATTGGCATAGGAGCATTGATTAGCGTTTTAAGCTTAGCCAAGATTCTTGATTTCTTGTTTTTACATTACCCGATAATAACATGGGCCTTCTTTTTTGGCTTAATCGTGGCTTCAATTTATGGTGTTGGAAAAATGATAGGTAGCTGGAATCTAACTGCAATTACCTCAATGATTTTTGGAGCTGGAATCGCGGTTAGCCTATTGTTTGTTCCTCATAGTGCGGGAAGCGCTGATTTCTTTTATTTGATTCTTTGTGGGGTAGTAGCGATTTCAAGCATGATTGTGCCTGGTGTCTCTGGTTCTTTTATGCTCTTAGTAATGGGAAATTATGAATTGGTTCTCAAAGCCATTAATGATTGGAACTTTTCTATCATAGTCCCTTTCATGCTTGGTTGTGTGATTGGATTAATTACTTTATCGCACATAATTTCTTGGGTTCTTCGCCGCTTTAGGAACGTAACTTTATCATTAATAACCGGCTTTATTATTGGATCCCTACTTCTTATATGGCCATGGAAAGATGATGTGTTACTTAAAGATGATGCTGGTAATTATTCTGTGAAAGTAGAAGAAGGAATCTTTGAGTATCGCTCTGGTGGCTTGGAAAAGATTAGAGGATCGTTAAGAGAAGGAGAAGAATTTGTAGTCATTGGATATTCCAATTGGCATTTTCCGTCATTGTTGGATCTTTCATCAATCGTAGCAATAATATTTGCATTGCTAGGTGCTTTATTGGTGTTTTTCATTGATGCCAAAGGCAAAGAAAATATGAGAAATAATGAAGAGGCTAATTAGTTTATTTGTTTTTTTTCTTTTTCAGGTTTTTCAGTTACAGGCTGAACCTGACCCTTTGGTCATTGGTATGGAGTTGGAATATCCTCCATTCGAATTTGTAGCTGAGGATGGTACGAATGACGGTGTCAGTGTAAAAATGGCTAAGGCTCTATCAAGTTATCTTGGCAGGCCGCTAGAGATTCAAAATATTAAATTTGATGCCCTCATAACTGCTCTCAAGAGTGATAATATTGACCTAATTATTTCTTCGATGACGGCGACTGAGGAGAGGAGGAAATCTATTAATTTTTCTGATCCGTACGTAACGACTGGATTGGCGATGCTGGTTCCAAATGATTCTCCAATTAAAAGCATTGAAGATTTAATGACAGGAAAATGGAAAGTTGTAGTCAAGCTTGGAACTACAGGCGAATCCTTTGCGCGGAGCGAATTAAAAAACACTACAATTGTGACGATGAAGCAAGACCCGGTCTGTGCTCTCGAAGTGGCTCAGAAGAAAGCGGACGTATGGATTTATGATCAGCTTTCGATTTTCCGTCACCACAAACGACATAAGGACACAACTAAGGCCTTACTAAAACCCATTAGGGAAGAGCAGTGGGCCATTGGTCTAAGGAAGCCTAAGTTAGGTGAAGATGATTCTTTGCGGGGAGAGGTTAACAAGTTCCTGAAGATTTTTCGAGAGAGTGGTCAATTTGAAGAATTAGCCAATATCTATTTAAAGGAAGAAAAAAAACTCGTGAGCAGTATGGGTATACCTTTTATTTTTGATGTTAAACCCAGCCAAAAAATTAGTCAGAATGGAATAGAAAAGAATAATACTGCTGAGTCAGATCCTTGGTTTTTTATTGGTGTATCAGTTCTTATCTTGTTAACAATTATTGCGTTCTGGTATCTCACTAGAGAAGAAGACAAGTCGATTCATTCGCATGAGAGTTTTTCTATAAACTTGTTAGGTTTTGTTTTGCTGTGGATCATATTGATTGGCGTATGTTTCTTTATTTTTTCTTCTATTAATCGGTCCTGGCATTGGAACTGGGAGGGGCTATGGAATAGTCGATGGCTGATCTTTAGTGGGTGGATAAGGACTCTTTGGATTTCTTTTAGTGCTCTTGTTCTATGCATTGGAGTGGGCATTGGTCTCGTCGTTGGATCTAGGTGTTCATTTAGACCTCTTAGATATTTTTGTCGTGCATATACTGAAATAGTTAGAGGCAGTCCACTCCTTGTCGTTATACTTTTTGGCTATTATGTAGTTTTCGAACCTTTCAATGTTAATAATAAAATATTTGCGGGAATCTTGTTGTTGGCACTGTTTGCTGGAGCATATCTTGGAGAAATACTTAGGGGAGGCATAGAAAGTGTTGGTAAGACTCAGTTCGATTCTGCCAGAGCAGTAGGGTTTTCTCGTTCACAAACTTATCGGCATGTGATAATTCCTCAGGCTGTGAGGCGAGTCCTCCCAGCTGTTGCGGGGCTTTTTATTATGCTGGTGAAAGATTCATCTTTGCTATCGGTCATCGGCGCAGAGGAATTCACCCTACGTACCGATAGTGTAAGATCAAATACCTACACTGGCATTGAGGCGTATTTCCTTTTAGCTGTTGGCTATCTCCTAATTACTATCCCATTAGCTTATTGCTCGAAGCGATTGGAAAGGAGGTTTTCCTATGAGAGTTAAAATCAATGAAGTTTCCAAGAGCTATGGAATCACTCGTGCCCTGGATGGTGTGGATCTAGACTTAAATAAAGAGATTTCCGTTCTTTCGATGATAGGCCCATCAGGGGGTGGTAAATCGACACTGTTAAAAATTTTAGGTGGATTAGAAGTGCCCGATTGTGGTGCCGTCAGCATGAACGGTAGGGAGGTGTATTATCAATCTGAAGAATCGTTATTGGAGCACCGCCGACGGAATGGATATCTTTTTCAAAGTTTCAATTTGTTCCCTCATAAGACAGCGATTCAGAATGTTACTTTGCCGCTAGAACTGGTCCACGGGCTATCTTCTCCAGCTGCCATTGAAGAAGCTAATCATTGCCTTGACAGGTTTGGCTTAATTGATCATGCCAATAAATTGCCATTTGAACTTTCTGGAGGTCAGCAACAAAGAGTTGCCATTGCACGAGCGATTGCTCCAGGGCCAAACTTACTTTTTTTGGATGAGCCGACGTCAGCTCTTGATCCAGAAATGACTGGAGAAGTGCTAGATCTTATAGCCGAGTTGAAAGAAGGTGGGCAGGATATAATTCTAACAACTCACGAAATGGGATTTGCCCGAGAAGTTGCTGACGAGCTTATTTTTTTAGATGAAGGTAAGATATTAGAGACGGGAGACCCAAAGCTATTATTATCAAAGGGAGAAAAAAATTCTAGGCTGGATCAATTCTTGAGCCGTGTAATGCGCTACTGATTTTATTTATCTAGTACAACACGCAGCCTTATCTGTTCGGTTTTTCCAATTACTATTGGAGTATCAGATCTTAGGGTCATCTGTTTTGTGGAGAGGTCCTTTGAAAGGGATATTTCAGATAGGACAGTTGAATTGTCCCAAGACTCCAAGTCATCTGATATTTCACCAATAATTGATACATCACCTCCGGTAACCGATGCAGTGAACTGTAGGGCTAGGTATTCCTTTCCGCCGTGATTCTGTATGTAATAACTAATTTCTGGTTTACTGGAAATATTTTTTGGATCTGTACCAAAAGCATATTCCAGCGCATTGCTAAAGCCGTCATTATCTGGATCAGCTTCACTTGTTGATTCAATACCAAAGGAAGGGGAGTTAACATCAAACTGAATGATTTTCCATTTTGCGTAACTTGAATCATATAGTGTGATGCCGGCGGGGGATCCGTTAGGGGTCTTTGATATGTTCCAATTTTCCGCCGATTTGGGATCGGGATTGTTTGAAGGATCAATTAGTGAAATGGTAAATCCGTTTCCATCTGCACCTATGGGCCAGGGCAGTTGATCGGAATAAGTGAAACTTTGGATAGTGGATCCGTCTTCGGCTAATAGAGTTAGAGCTTCTCCATTATTGCTTAATTTAGTTTTAGCTTCGAATTCACCTGCGATAGAATCTAATATTTCATCCCCGTACCGTGATTTCATTGCTGAAATATTTTTGACTATCAATATTTGTTCCCCGGCACGGATGGAATTAATTTGTGTATCCACTGTGAATTCAAAATCAATGCCCTGGTCAAAACGCACTCCGACCAAGTTAATTTCATTTTCTCCAATATTTGTAAGTTCAATATATTCAAATTCGGTATCAGTTTCTGAAGCTTTTATTTCTTCTTCGGTCGAAGGGCCAAGAGGATGATAATTAAATTCACTTATGACTAAGTTGGCATTTGAGGCAGGCGTTCCTACAATAAAGGTTTCTTCCGCGAGAGCTGACCATTCTCCACTATTTGGATTGAAGCTCCTTGATTTGATTATTGTGTTGTTGTTGAGAGTGATTGGTCCTTGGTATCGGATAGCATTAGGGCTTACGCTATCTTCGGCGGAGGAAGATGATGCGATTAGTTTAGGAATGCAGAGAAGATCGCTACTCTGAGGTGTATCGTTGAGGGCTTGAATGGCCAGCATGTTGCTGCCTGCTAACAAAAGATTCTTTGAATTTGAAATATCAAATTCTTCTGATGTAACTGCAAGATTGTCGGACCGGTTTCTTGTCGATGCAGAATCCCATAAAATTGGCTGCGGGGCATTAGAAGATGCGACCCGAGTACCATTCAGATATGCTACGAACCCGTCATCATATTTCATTAAGAGTTTAAGATCATTTATTGATTTAGGATCAATATCGTTTCTGATATCAAATGGAATCCTCACGTAGGCACTAGACACAACGTTTGCCATTTCTTCTAGGTCCAGATTTATTAATGCTCGATAATTAGTGCCGCTCCTTTCGTATCCAATCCCTGACTCTCCTTTTAACCATTCTAATATATTATCCGGCTCATCATTAGTACGCCATTCTATACCTATATCAGCTCCTCCATTATCGACTGAAGGTATTAGCGCTTCGGCATCCATAAAATCATCTACGAGTGTGTATAATTCATCTTCAACGGGTGAGTAAGGGTCAGTCCCGTCAGTCGTATAATAAACATCCAATTCCTCGGCGGACATAATTAGATTGAATTGGCGGGGCACCGCTCCACCATGTTGATTAAAGATTGGAGCATCAATGTCCGGGAATAAATTCCGATTACGAAATTGATCTAGGACGATTTCATTGCGCTCGGCTATGAATTCATTCCTGACCCATGATACTTCTGGTGCCCAATCATCATCTTTTGTGAAGGGTGCTGAAAAAGATGATCCCTCATCACCCCACCGGGCAGACTCTGCAATTATCGCATCTTCTATGGTTTCGGACATTTGATCCCACCGCTTAGTATTATTTTCAACTGTCATAATACCATTATTGAAGAAAAGTTTTTGTAGCCGGTCTCCAAAACGTATTCTGAAAGGCTTATATGTTCTTAGCTTTGTATAGAATTCTGCTGGAGAGCCGGAGTCATTGACTCCTGTCAGGTCAAAGTTTGTAACTCCTTGAGGAGGTATGGCGAACTGGAGGAGATTAATCATCAGGTGATTGCCCATCGACATTTCAGCGTCCCATGTAAAGAATTTAAATTTCCCGGCTTCACCTCTGCTTCTGCGTCCCGAATACCAGTTCTTATTGTCAAAGACAGAAACATTCGCGCCGTTTCTTGTAATGGGTCCGAGCCAGTCGTAATCACTGGACCAAATACGTACAATGAAATGGTCGATGAGATTGTCTATATCAATGATTCTGTCTATAGCTTCGAACTGTTCTGTAGAATTAATACCTGAGGATGCAATGTCTCTTGCAGTTTCCCAAGCTATCGAGTTTCCATCTACAATAGTATAATTTTCATCAAAGAATGTTGGATGATGAAGTACGTCGTATTCGTCCTCGTTGCCTCCGAGATAAGATTCAAAAAAAGCAGCGTTAGGTCGTTCGTGTAGATCATAGAGTCCCCAGTATTCGGTATTAATGTATAGGTGGATGTAACGGCCTCTGGGTGATAGTAGTCCCATTTCGAGCTCGGTTTTTCTTAAAAACTGGTCTCGCATTAGGGTTCCATGAGGAGGCAGATCAAGTGATTCGTCGCGGCCAAACGAATCGGCTAATGACCAAGAGTCATGGCCCCCAGACCGAAGAATGAGTTGATCAAATGATTGGACGGGGCTTTCAGGAAAAATAGGATAATTGAGACGGCGTTTCCCATACTCTTCCCTGAAATAAAGTCGCATAGGTTTTTTAGGGTGTGCCCTTGCATTGCCACCGTGAATGCGAATGCCCGCATCAATTTGAAAGCTGTTTTCTGAATCTAATGGATTATGGAATTCAATGGACACGGGTATTTCAGATCCTCTTCCAGACAGTTCTGGGTTTGAATAAATGCCCAAATTCCCAAAGAAAGCTTCGTCTTCTACAGTCAGCGAGATTACTGGAATATTGTTTGATAGGTTATCTTGAATGGTTTTGGAGTAATTAGGGTTATTTGTAATATCCCTATCCATTTTGTTCTGACTAATAATATCAGATGCATAAAAATAAGTTTGAGTGTCAATGTTGCTTGGCTGAAAGCCTTCTTTCAAGGCAATGGCACGTAGAGTGGTTGTGTCTTTTATTTCAATTTTGTTAAGATATGTCTTCGCTCCATTCTCTCTGGGATCAGATCCGTCTATAGTATATTTAATGGTAGTTTCTGGCGTCTTGGTTGTTATCTCAACATTGATTGGTTCTGTGAAAAATCCCCTATTAATGGAGAACTTGGTATCTGAAACAAATCCATAAACAATGTCATTATTTGCTTGTCCTGGTGTTGGTTTAACGAAGTACCCTTCGCTCTCAGGCCCTTCTTCTCTGGGGCGTGAAATAATAAGTTCAGGAACAATAAGAAAGTCCGAATTAGATCGGCTGCGGTTAAGTCCTTGTATCGCTAAAATGTTGATCCCCTTGGCTAGCTCATTAGCTTGAAAATCTATTGGGATAGTTAATTTTTGAACAGCTTCTGAATCTCGGTGACTGCTGGTGGCCCTTGCATTCCATTCTGGGACAAGTGGTGCATTACTTGAAGCAATTTGTTTGCCATTAATCCAGGCAATAAAACCGTCATCATAATTCATTTTTAACTTAATGTCTGAAACGGATTCAGGACTCTCAATTTGAAAGGGGACTCTAATATATATAGAGGTTTGCAAACTTCGCATTTGTCCGAGTACGTCTGTTTCAAAGAACGGATCATAATCGGATGATATGTCATATCCTATGCCTAGTTTTCCAGGATCCCATGAATTGTCGTCAAAATTAGTTTCTTGCCACCCTTGAACTGAATCATTAGGTATAAGCCATTTGGCTGAAGATGATGTTGAAATTACAGCTGAATCAAAAACTTTAGTCGAGTTACCGTATGATGTGTCTTCTTTCTGTCTGGGATAATTGAAGCTTTTGGCAATGCTGATCCCGTTTGGTTTTGTAAGAGCTAGAAATTCGCCATCTGAATCGAGAAGAAAATTTGTGTGTAATTCAGAATTTATTGCTATCCGATCTTTACCGCTGGCAAAGACGATCAGTTGATTATTTGCAGCAATCTCAATTGGAGGAAAAGTCCATTTAGTTAAGTCTGAGGGATTATCAGTTAAATGCCAGCCTTCCAGATTTACATTCGTGTTTGTAGTATTAGTTATTTCGATCCAATCCGAATAGTCATTATCTTCGTCGGTGATACCTCTTTTGTTATCTGCAAGAAATTCCGAGAGGGTGAGTTCAGCAATGAGTTGAGAGCCAAAGGCTTGAAAGAGAAGTGTTATTATTATTATGTGGTGCACGTCTCGGATCGCTTAAAGGTCCTTTTAGCTGTTAATGAATTTACTTGGGATAGAGGCCTCATTGCACAATCATTCTTAAGCGTTAAAAGGTAAAGGTTAATATTTGGAAATGGAGTGTCCTAAAACACAAAATTGCACATGCTGTGAATAGAAAAATATGATCACCATGAAAGAGTACCATACTTAAATTAATATCAGGTTAAGGCTTCGTGCCGTAATGACTAAATTAACGGGAGGATCTTGATACTCTTAACGGGATTTGATCCGACTAAGTGTATCAACTTTGTATCAATTAGCCGTGACGGTAAAGGAGGTCTTTTTCTTTGAAACCTTAACCATCACAACCAATGACTCACAGCTACAGAGTCCTGGGCCACTGTTCCCGTTATAATCTTCGGTGGATTTTGTAATTGGTTAGAATTACGTGCGGTGTTAGCTTTTTAAGCATGAAACCTTTAAGCCTGTTAGTTTTTTAAATGCCAATGTTCGAATACTCAGCTGTAGACGCAGAGAGTGAAGAAACCACTGGAAAAATTGAAGCTACCACTCAAGTCGATGCTATCAACAAGCTAAAAAATCAAGGATTGTGGCCGAAACAAGTTATTGAAGAAAGTAAGGGAAAATTAAAAGCATCAAAGAACGATAGAAAAAAAAATCGTAGTAGATCTAAATCTCAGAGTAAGTCGAAAGGATCTGATATTTTATCGTCAGTACTTGTGGGCGGTGGAGCTTTAGGCATAGTTTTGTATTTTGTGTTTTCTAATCAATTCACAAAAAAATCTAAAATCATTGAAGCGATTAAGGTTAATGATCCTCCAGTCATGTCAGAGCTGCTATCACCTGTAGCTGATGCCAAGCCTGAATTAGAGGGCGTTAATTATGATGAATTAGAAGAACGTGAAGGAATAAGATATCTCAAAGGTTCAGGCAATCCTTATACAGGTAAAACTTTCGTATTGCATGAAAACGGGCAGAAGAAGGGAGAAGGAGCCTACAAGGACGGCAAAAAAGATGGGCTATGGCTGGAGTGGTATTCAAATGGGCAGAAGATGTGGAAAATAAACTACAAGAACGACAAGCTTGATGGGCTACTTTTGAGGTGGCATGAAAACGGTCAGAAGAGTTGGGAAGGAAACTGGAAGGACGGTAAAGAGATTTCTACAAAGTATTGGAACAGCAAAGGCGAACCAGTTGATTCACAAGAAGAAGCTTATAAAAAATAACCCATGAACCCCTTACCCTTATTCCTGATCATAGTAACACTGCCCCTGCTTCTTGGGGGATGTGGGGAGAAAATTCCAGTTAACTCCAATTTGAAATATACGATTAATGGTTACGCAGTCATGATAACTAGCTGTGATAAAAAGGCATCGGGTCAGCTGCTCATACCTGCCATTATTGAAGGTAAGCCTGTCACTAGCATTGGTGAGTATGCCTTCTCAAGATGCAGTGGTCTAACGAGCATCATGATTCCTGATAGCGTTATCATTATAGGGAAAGGTGCTTTCTCAGAATGCAGTAAGCTAACCAGTATCACGATTCCTGATAGTGTTACCAGTATCGAGGATAGGGCTTTCGAGCACTGTGGCCTGACGAATATCACTTTTGGGGAAAACAGTTTACTTATAAGTATCGGGAGG
>SHBV01000073.1 GCA_004211885.1 Verrucomicrobiaceae bacterium | reverse complement strand
GAATTTGATAGTGCTCCATCGACATAAATTGAACGTGTGTTACTAGCACTATCGTAAATGAGGGCCAAGTGATGCCATTCACCAGCTGCTGGTGCTCCACCTCCTGGTACGAAAGGCATGTCAGCTGATCCTCCCCAACCACCTAAGGCTCCCCAGGTGTTGTGGTTTCCATAAAGCATTGACCAGTTCGTGCCATCTCCTCCGCCTCTTCGGCCCCATGCGACGATCGTTTCCTCTGTAGCAATGGCTGGATTGTTTACCCACGCTTCTAGTGACCTGTCAGCATTTCCGGCGAGAGGAGTTGAAGCTGGTCCAACGTACCAATCGTTAGTTCCATCTAGGGTTATTGCTTTGACTCCATCCACTTCGGTAACGCTTGGTGTGTCCACTTCGGCATCGAACGTGCCTCCGAGTGTACCATCATTAGTTATGGATGGGAGTTCACCGACTTCACTCGAAGTGACGTCGATATCAACGAGAACATCCGCAGTCAGCTGAGCTGGGAATGTTATTAATATGGCAGTTATAGCCGCGACTATGCGACAGAATAAGGAGATCTTCATCTTGCCAAATTGGCCAAAAATGATGGCCCAGTCCAGCAAATAGTATTAATGTAACATTAACAACCTTTAACGTAAGATGACTAGCTTGTTATTACTCGTTGGAATTGAGGTAGATGTGACATTTCCATCAGGCCAAGTTATGGTGGCTTTTTTGCCTCTAATATTAGCTGGAAATAGCATCGAATAGGGCTCCTGGGATAAGTATCCAGAGCCAGCAGTGATGGTCCGTGTTAATTGTGTGTTTTGATTTATTTGAATTCTAACAATTGCCCCAACGGCTGAGGGGTTGTTTTTACGACCCTTTAGTTTGATCTGTACTAATGGAATTTCACTAGACTTTGAGTTGTAGGAAAATGAATTTATAGGGCCATCATTTGTTGTAACGACGAGTTCAGGTTTTCCGTCATTATCAAGATCGCCCCAAGAAGTTCCTTTGCTGTCTCCAGGTAAAACAATGCCGCTTGATTCAGAGCTCATCGCTTCAAAGTTTCCTTTCCCATCGCCCGTCAATAATATGCTGAGCGCGTTATTCATTGGGCGAGTTTCTATTTGAGGGTTGTAAAAGTTTTGAGCCAAAAAGATATCGAGGTTAGAATCAAAATTCATGTCTGCGATTGTGATTCCGAATGAGGGTGAGGCCTGAGCCAATAAGGGTAAGGGCTTGAATGAAAATTTAGGATTTCCTTTCGATGATTCGTTAATGAAAATTCCAGTCGCTAGCGTATTGGCCTCTAACTGTATCGAGCTATTGATTTTATTTTCTGTGTAAAGTTCCTGAAGAGAAGCAGTTGCGAAATTGTGAAATGTTTTAAGTTTGTCTTTGAGGAAAGGCATCGCACCGCTAGAACAGCTGAAGCCTCTGTGTGGTAAGCATTGACCATTTTCAAATCCGGCCTCGAGTATCTCTTTGTCCCCGTCACTGTCAAAGTCTCCATAAAAGAGGAGTTCGGGGGCTGCAATTGTAGCTTTATATTTAGTATTAAACCCAAAATTAGTAGCTATTAGGTCTAAATCCCCATCATTATCGATGTCACCAGCCGCGAGTCCATTCCACCATCCTGTGAGTTTGTCGGTACCTAATGATTTTGGCTTTAAAGTACCTTTAATGTTATGAAAGAGTTTAACTGGACCCCATTCGTTGGCTACGATTAGATCTGGCCATGTGTCATTATCAATGTCGGTCCAAATAGCAGAAGTGACCATGCCTATTGACTTTAGCGAAATGGCCGACTTTTCAGTCACATCACTAAATTTGCCAGAACCGTCATTACTGAGGAGGCGTGAGTTTGGTGTTAGGGGATATGCTCCGGGAACAGCTCGTCCACCAATGAAAAGATCCAAGTCTCCATCTTTGTCAAAGTCTGCTGCACTTACGGAACTTCCACTGTCAAAGTTTTTGGGTAATGACTCTTCGTTAGCTTTTATGAATTCTCCGTTTCCTTTACCTAAAAACAATCTGTCTTTATATCTTTGATGATTGGGTGGGGCCTCGACGCTACCGCTCACAATGAAGAGGTCCAATTTGTCGTCACCGTTAGCTTCAAAGAATAGAGCTCCTAGGTCTTCGCTGCCGGCTTCTAGGATACCTTCTCTGAATGCTCTTTCCTGAAATCTTCCATCACCAAGATTTAAAAGTATTCTGCCAACGGAGCCTGTGGATCCGCCAAGGTAAAAGTCATCGTCGCCATCATTATCAATGTCTGCACGGGCCATGCCTGGCCCGTATTGAGATAGTTTATTAGGAAGTAGGGGCTGGTGTTTGAAATCCGGGAAGGGTTGCTCCCAGTGCTGGCCGATGTCTCTGAAGTGTGAAGATTTGGTGAAAAGTGAGTGTTTTTCTTCTTTTTTTGGTACAACTTTCGATTCAGATCCCTGTGGTTGCGTAAATTCGTAATGATGATTAGCTGCAAGATTTCTCTTTATTTCAGAGCTACCATCGGGCCAGACAATTTTCATTTCACTGACGCTTAGGTCTTTGCCCAAACCAAAATGAATCAGTGAGTCGTCGCATGATGAAAAACCTCTTACTGGATGATTTTCACGAACAAGTATTCCTAATGATGTTTTAATTTCGATTCTTGCTCCTATGGCTTTTGTGTTCGTTGTTGTTGAATTGAGACGGACAGTTAATCTGTTCCCTGTTGCTTGATTTTTAAAGACAGAAACAGGCTTCTCTAAGTTCGTCACAACGAGGTCAAGGTCGCCGTCGGAATCTAGGTCGGCCCTGATGGCACCATAAGCCATGGACAGTTCGTCTAGTCCCCATTCTTTACTAGTGTCTTTAAATGTCAGGTCACCGTTATTTTTAAAGCTTAGGTTGTTCTCTGGTCTTGATGGTAAATCTTCATAGAGTGACCACTCGGATTTATTTATGAGTGTTTCTTTGTCGATAGGATTATCTGAATTGTTAAAATTTCTGGCAATGCCATTCGTAATGAATGCGTCTGTCAAACCGTCCTCATTGAAGTCACTGAGTTTGACTGACCATGACCAGTCAGAGCTTGCAAGATTTGACATGTAAGCAGTGTCTAAAAAACGGTTAGCTGATCCTGCATTAATAAACATGCAGTTTCTCATGTACTGAGGTGGGTTAGCTGTGAGCATGAATTGCTCGTTAGATCCCATTGTTCCCATGGAAGTCTTTGATTTATAGTGAGTTGTGCCTGCCATGTCGACGACAAGTAGATCCAGATGCCCATCATTGTTTATGTCTGCCGCATCGGCCCCCATGCTGAACCAAGGAACGTGAGGCATCTGCAAAGTCGTAACGTCCGTGAAAGTACCGTTACCATTGTTTCTGTATAAAAAATCAGGACCTTCAAAATCATTAGCTATGTAAATGTCTTGTAATCCATCCGAATTAAAATCCCACCAAGTGACTGAATTGCCTTGCCAGGGTTTGGAGTTAATTCCCGCTTCTTCAGTGACATCAACGAATTTGCCGCCATCATTACGTAAAAGAAAGTCCCTTGCTCCAGCAGCGTCCAGTTTAAATCCTGTCCTTGAATTTAAATTGACCTGAAAATACTTACTGTAATTGGGTAGAACTTCATAAGTTCCGTTTTTAAATACGGTTGGAGGCTTTGGTGGCCTTCCGCCATTACGATAATGTCTATGACCTAGTAGATAAGCATCCAAGTCGCCGTCCTGATCGTAATCAGCGAAAGCGGCCATTAGAATTGCTCCGTTTATATCAAGTCCAAATTGTCTGGCATTTTCAGCAAAAATTCCTTTACCGTTATTGATAAATAATTGGTTGGGAGTTCCGTAGTTACATGTGTAGAGGTCCAAGTCCCCGTCACCATCGATATCGACTAGGGGAGCGCCACCTGTCCATGCGTCTCCTCCGCCTATTTTTGCGGTTTCAGTTCTATCATCGAACTTGAAATTGCCTTTGTTTATATAGAGTCGATTCTTTTCTGGGCCATTTGCGATAAAAAGGTCCACAAGTCCATCACCATCAACGTCCCCTGATGAAACTCCACCACATGCAAATGCGCTCACGTACACTCTTTTTAAGGGGTGATTTTTATTGATTGGTAATACAATATTGATTCCAGTATCGGCAGGTTCTAATTTTTGAAAGAGTGTCCCTTTGTTGGTTGCTCTCTTAGGTAGTTTTGAAGCAGATTCTGACTGGCTAATAGGGCAGAGAATTAAGGAACAGATAAAGAGAAATGTTAATATGATTCGATTCATTGCTACATTCATTTAGCGTTTTTGGAATAGATTATCATCGGTCCATTGTTTTGGGCAAAAGCAATTTCTTTTATTCCGTCACCATCCAAATCGATGGCAGAGACTTTTCGAGTATCACCGCTAATTGAAATCCCAGAAACTGAATGAGGTAACGGTGTGTAGGTACAATCACCATTTCCTTTAAGGGCAAGACTAAGTCCGCCGTCCATTCTTCCTGTCTCTCGTTGAGGTGAGAAAAAGTTGTGGGCCATTATAATGTCAAGAATACCGTCATCATTTATGTCTACGAGTTCAGTTCCAAATGATGGTGCAATTTGGGATTCTCTTGGCAGGTTGATTAATTTGAAGTGATTTCCCTCGTTCATTAGCACGGTGTGTTCTAGTGTATTAACTTCATGTTTCTTGGATTTTGCCAATCCGGATGGCGAATAGATGGTTTCGAGATTACTCGATGCGAAATTGTGAAAAGTCTTTAGTTTGTCTTTGAGGAAAGGCATTGCTAGTTGTGAGCAACTAAAGCCCCTTCTGGGAACAATGGCATCACCTTCGTACTTGGCTTCAACGATATTATTTTCACCTGATTGATCAAAGTCTGAATAATAAAGAAGCTCGGGTTTAGTTTTATTGGCTTTGTATTTCGTGTTTAGTCCGTAATTTGTAGTTACAAGATCCATGTCGCCATCGTTGTCTAGATCAGCAGCTGAAAGGGAATTCCACCATCCCTTATGATTTGATAGTCCCCATTCTGAGGTCTGTTCTTCAATGTTTCCATTGTTGTTTCTGTATATTCTGATCGGTCCCCATTCGCATGCGGCAATAATTTCAACAGATCCATCATTATCAATGTCAGCTGTGATTAAGTCGTTGATTAATCCTGCACCGGCCATTGCAGTTAAGGGTTCTAATGTGAATTTTCCGGTTCCAGAATTAATCATGCTGTATGATGTATAGGCTTCAGGATATTGACCGACTTTTGCTGCTCCAGCAGTAATGAGGTCTGGAAAGCCGTCACTATTTATATCGATAGTGCATGCTACATTAGTTGATATTGGAGGAGTCGGGAAAGAAGTTGAGATGGATAAATTGCCGGAACCGTCATTTAAATAAAGACGATCATTGTAACGCTTGTCGTTAGGCGGGAATTCATTGGATCCGGAAATTACAACGAGGTCCAGGTCATTGTCAGAATCAGCATCGAACCAGAGTGAATTGACGTCCTCGCTACCCTTTGAGGCGATTAAGCTTTTAGAAATAATTTGATTGAGCTTGCCGTTGTCATTGCGGAATAATCTTCCGGGATTCTTTGCTGAACCACCGATAAAAAGGTCTGAATCATTGTCACCGTCAAAGTCAGCCCATTTCATGGTTGGGCCACGGGTCGACTGCTTATTTGGCAGAAGAGGTTGAATCTTAAAATCATCAAATGAGGATTCTGCATGTGTGATTGAATTGATTTCTTTGGACTTTGTGTAGATGCTAGGTTCTTTAGTTTTTGTTATTGTGTTTTTGGGTTGGGTGTCGCTGGTCTGCTTAATGACTATTAGCTGATTAGCTTTGATTTTGTTAAAAGTTTGAGAGGTTCCATTTCGCCATTCGACGACTAACTGGTCAATTAGATCGTGCTCACCTAGACCGAAATATAGAATTGGCTCATTTGATGATAGCCATCCTCGTACAGGATTCATTTCTTTTATTTGAGTCAAATTCCCGGTTATTACTTTTACTTTGCAGCCGATTCCATGAGAATTTTTGCCATTGCCATTGAGTGAAATTGAGACGCGGTTGTTATTTGAGTTATTGCGGTAAATGGCAGCTGGGCCATCGGCATTATTAATGATAAGATCGGGGTCGCCGTCGCCATCAAAATCTGCAGTAGCGGCACCGAATGAAACTCCATTGTGATCGAGGCCCCACTCCTTGGCGCTTGGAATGAATTTTAAATCCCCGAGATTTTTGAAAGCTAAATTAGTTTCTTTTCTCATTGGTTGGGATGCCCAAAAATCTCTCCATTCATTGCTTCCTCCCTTGAATTTCTTCTCGGCCATCGAGGAAATGTCTGAGTTCATACTGTCCCTCAGTACTCCATTAGTTACAAAGAGGTCCAAAAGACCATCACCATCAAAATCCTCAAGGCGGGGGCTCCAAGACCAGTCGCTACTGGCGATTCCTAATAAGTGTGCAGCCTCGAGCATCTTATTGGTTCCGGTATTTAAATACATCGAATTGCGCATGTATTGTCTCGGTTCAGCAAATTCCAAGAACCAGCCCATATTGTCCATGTTTCCCATCATGACCTTTTCTCTGTAGTGGCTAGTTGCTGCCATGTCAGTTGCAAAGAAATCAATTAATCCATCATTATTTATATCCCCAGTATCACTTCCCATCGAAAACCATGGTGTGTGGGGGACTGCCGATCTTATCGTGTCGGTGAATGTTCCATTTCCATTGTTTTTGTATAATATATCTGGTCCCAAATAATCGTTTGAAACATAGATGTCTGGGGCATTGTCATAATCGTAATCCCACCAGGTAGCGGACAGTGAAAAGTAATTTCCTTTTATGCCTGATTGCTTGGTGTAATTAACAAATTTTCCATTATCATTTTTGTACAGGACATCAGCTTGTCCCGATTCAGTTCTATGGATTTTTTTATTTGGGAGATATAGAAATTGCCAATATTCTGATATTTCTTTAGGCACGACTGGTTTTTCGCTTCCGTCAGGCTGTTTGACGTATCTTACTCCAAACTTAGTCCCCTGAGGTGGAGTTCGCATTGTTGTCGCTAAATAAGCATCAAGGTCTTGATCTCCGTCAATGTCGGCGAAGTTCAGATTCATGCTGGCTCCATTAAAATCTAATCCGAGTGAACTAGCTTCATTTGTGAAGGTGCCATTTCCGTCATTGATGTAGAGTCTGTTGGGACTTAGGTAACCGCATGCATAAAGGTCCAGGTCTTTGTCACCATCAATATCAACAAATCCGGCTCCGGTCCCCCAAAAATTTGGATCATTTAAACCTGCTTTTTGAGTAACGTCTTCAAATTCGAAGTTTCCTTTATTCCTGTAGAGTCGGCTACCATTAGCTGGACTTGTAAGATAAATGTCTGGTAATGAGTCGCCGTCATAGTCGCCAGTTGCTACACCGCCCATGGGCGTAGCAAACATGTATTCTTTTGTCCTTGAGAAAAAGTCGCCAAGTTCAATCTGGAAATTAATTCCTGAATGATTTGCATCGATATGATCGAAAAGTTTTTCTGATCCCTCATCAGTGAAAGTTTTGAGAGGGGCCTGTGTAATTTCATCTTCAAGAAATTTGGCGGATTTCTTTTTACTGCATCCAAAAGATATAATGCAAAAGACGGCAATGAAGATTGCTTTAAGGTGGGTCTGCTTTTTACTTCTTATGCTGAGCGCTTTCACTTTGGATGTTCAGAACTAATAGGACTGATAAAGAATTCTACCACACTGATCACAGACAGTGATTGTTTTTTCGCTACGAACGGCTGCTGATGTTGCGGGTATGACTTTCATGTGGCAGCCCGTGCATATATCATTTTCTAATTCACAAATCGCGATGCCTTTCTTGCTTTTGAAAATACGGTTATATCTATCAAGGAGATCGTTGTCTATCTTTGCACTAATGATCGTTCGTTCTTTTCTGATCTCCTCAAGCTGTACATTACATTGATTTGAGCGTTCGGATATTATTGAAATTTCGGCATCGACTGTTTGCTGATTCTTATCAAGTTCAGCCTTTGCCTCGTTCAATTGCGTGCTAAGAGAGTCACCCTTTTCCATTAACTCAAGCTGCGAGTCTTCGAGCTGAGTTATCTCTTCGCTGTACCGATCAATCTCATGCTCCATTGCAGTGAATTCTTCATTTTTCCTCGTTTCGAATTGTTGGACTTTAAGTTTTGCTATGCTGTCCTTTCGTGTATTGACGTCGAGCTCAATATTTTTCATTGCCACTTCGTTTCCCATTATTGTTTCTTCGACAGTTGAAACAGCTTCTTTTACATTTGTGAGCCTCAGGCAGGCTTGTTCTTTCTCTACTGGCATCCGTTCGAGTTCAGCTTCGAGATCCTTTACCTTTTGATCTCGATCCTGAATGATTAGTAGGTTTTCTAATTCTTCTAGCATTGATTTTTATAAATTAGTTTTTAGTAAGTCTCTACTGGGCTTCTCTTTCCGTCTTCTAAGCTTTTTTCCTTTGCGAGCTCCTCGCCTAAGGTTTCAACTCTAAGATTCCAGACCTTTTCATCAATTTCTTGAACGGACTGTTGGTTAAATTCAGTTGGAGGGCTAATTTTTATTTTTGCTCTGTAGATTCTTTCAAGTGAATCAGTAATGCTAATTTGTGGCATTTTATCTAGTATTGTAAATGCGTTTTGAGCCATCTCAGTCCTATGGCAAATCATCACCATATCATTGCCTGCCAATATTGCTCTTTGAATTGTTTCTTCAAAACCAAACTCATTAAGGATGGCTCCCATGTCTAGATCGTCAGTAATTACAAGGCCATTGTCATATCCAAGCTGACCCCTTAGAGTGTTGGTAATTGCGTTATATGATAATGAGGCAGGAACTTTTTTGTTATCTGGATCGAAGAATGGGTAGTGAGTATGACACACCATGACGCTGTCTAGGTCTGGCAGGAGGGCTCGGAAAGGCGCGCATTCGATTGATTCCCATTGATCTCTGCTACGATTTACTGTGGGTAGTTCTTCATGAGCGTCGCACGAAGCATACGTATAGCCAGGAAAGTGTTTTCCGCACGATAAGATTCCTTTAGACTTCATTCCTTTGTTGAACAGAGCGGCGTTAGTGATTACTTGGTCAGCGCTTTCACCGTAACATCTTCCCCTCAATGAGTTGTCAGCGTCTTCGTCTAGAGATATATCCAAGACGGGGCACAAATTGAGGTTGAATCCATAAATGCGGAGTAATTGGCCGGTAATCTTGCCGTGCCTCTTGATAAGTTTAGGATCGTTCTTTCTGCTTAATTGTATTGCGTTGGGAGGTTCAGCGCCTATGAGCCTGAGTCTAGAAACCCTGCCTCCTTCTTGATCTATGGTTATAAAGGGTTCGGTTATGCTGATTGACCTAAGATCGTCGGTTAATTTTCTGAGCTGATCTGGAGATTCAATGTTTCTTCCGAAAATTATAAAGCCACCAGGCTGAATTGATTTTATTAGTGAGGCAGTATCAGAATCTAATTCAGTGCCGGGTATGCCCATTAGGATTAATTGACCGACGTCGAAAGAGCTCATAGAATTAGATAATAAGAAAAATGTTATCACGGGATTTAACAAAATTCATCACTTTGGGAGGAATATTTTTTTCTCTCTTTTCTTTAGCTAAGTCTGAAAACACAGATTTAACGGGTCAGCGCATTAAATTGGGAGTTGATTGTTTAGTTGAAGATGATTTTGCTATTCTTAATGGAAAGAAAATAGGTTTAATTACTAATCAAAGTGGCGTTAATGGGGGCGGTATAAAAACAAGAATTATCCTAGCTAATTCAAATAAAGTGGAATTAGTAGCGCTTTATACCCCGGAGCATGGTTTGGATGGGGACGAATTGGCTGGGAAGTGGGTTTCATCGCGGATTGATTCTGTCACTGGTTTGACTGCATATTCTCTCTATGGAAAATCTCGAAAACCTTCAGCTGACATGCTTAAGGGCCTTGATGCTTTAGTTTTTGATATACAAGACGTAGGAGCAAGATGCTATACCTATATCAGTACCATGGGATTATGCATGGATGCAGCTTCAGAGCTGGGTATCGAATTTATTATTTTAGATCGCCCAAATCCTGTTGGAGGAATTGGTGTTTCAGGCCCTCCAATTAAAAAAGAATGGCAATCTTTTGTGGGTCAGTATCCAATACCATTTAGACATGGGATGACAGTTGGCGAACTTGCTCTCATGGCAGTTGGGGAAGGTTGGCTAAAAGATTTACCAAAATTGACTATCGTTAAGATGAAGGGTTGGGAAAGAAGCATGGGATGGCGGCATACGAAATTGCGTTGGATAAGGACATCTCCCAATATTCCCAGATCAGAGTCCTGTTATTACTATCTTGCCTCTTGCTTGGCTCAGCACGTCCCGGGCATCTATGCAGGGACTGGGACATCAAAGCCTTTTCAATTTGTTGTGGCCAAGAACATAGATCATCAAGGACTATGCTCTAGTCTCAATGCTAACAAAATGGGAGGGGTTCGATTTTTCCCTTATATTGATAAAAATGACCCTAAAATGAGGGGAGTCAGCTTAGAGCTTAATGTTGATCAGAGCCCAGATCTAATGTTGATCAGTATGGCTATTCTTAAAGCATTTCACGTTGAAAGTAAAAAGGCAGGCGTAGATTTAATTGCTGAATCTAGCAAGTCAGGCTTGAATTTGCTTCATAAAGTTTATGGATCAAAGTCACTCGCAAATGATTTAAATTCACGAATCAGTTCACAGAGAATTGTTAGTAAATGGGATTCCTCAAATAAGACGTTCAAAAAGACTCGTTCTAAATATTTACTATACGATTAGACTCAAGGTAGACTTTGATTGACTCTCTCCGATTAGAAGAGAATTGTTATTGTTTTATATGGAGCAAAAAGATTTCATTCAGGGCAAGGAACTCGCAATAGCTGCAGCGAGTCTTGCTATTGATAATAAGGCAAAGGAAATCAAAGTTTTAGATTTGCAGGGAATTTCTTCAATTGCTGATTATTTTGTTATATGCACGGGAGAATCAATTCCTCATTTAAGGGCAATTAGTAGAGAAATTGGCAAATCAATTATTGATGAGCATCACGTGCGGGCAAGGAACTTAGAAGGTACTCCAGAAAGTTTGTGGATGGTGATTGATTATATTGATGTTGTTGTTCATGTCTTTCACAAAGATTTAAGATCCAATTATGGACTTGAGGACCTTTGGTCTGATGCTGCTCTTGTTAGCTTCGAGGATGAGTTAAAGGATTAGTTTTGCGAATGAAGGTTGAGGTCATAAATACGGGTTCCGAACTTCTGATTGGTCAGGTTATTAATACTAATATAGGCCGCCTAGGGCACGAGCTATTATCACTTGGCCTGACCATTAACCGTCAAATCACTGTTCCTGATGGGGAGGGGATAAGGGATGTAATTGGTGAGTCAATTAGGAGGTCCGATATTATACTAATTACTGGAGGTTTGGGGCCCACTGAGGATGACCTTACACGGGAAATGGTTTCAGAGCATCTTGGCGCTAAAATGACTGAAGATCAGGAATTAGTTGATGTTATTAGGAGGCGAATAGAATCGAATGGGGCAATTATGCGAGACATAAATCGTAAACAGGCAATGGTTCCAGACGTCGCCGTTGTGTTAAAAAACAATAATGGAACTGCACCTGGTCTATATATAAAACCTTACGATAAGACTGAGGGTGCACACATATATCTTTTGCCTGGACCGCCCGGAGAGTTGATGCCCATCTTTCAAGATCAAGTGTTGCCATCTATAAAAAATGCATTGCTTGAACGAGAGATAGAGGTCCCCTCATGCGTGAATACTTTTTTTTCTGGGATTGGAGAATCTGAATTGGCTTCACGTATTGATCAGATACTCTGTGATGATAAGGGTTCATTTGATCTTGGTTATTGCATTAAGCCAGGCGGAGTTGTGGTTCGGTGTATAGGGGATCCAGTGATAGTTAGTAATGTAACTAAAAAATTACGAATGGAATTCCCTGAACACTATATATCCAATGATCATGCATCGCTGCCTGCTTTAGTTGTGGATGAATTGATTAAAAGAAACGAAAGCGTTTCATTTGCTGAATCATGCACTGGCGGAGCCATTGCTAGCTTAATTACCGACATGCCGGGTTCTTCAAATGTATTCAACGTTGGTTTTGTTACCTATGCTAATAGTGCAAAGAACGAAATCTTGGATGTTGATGATAATCTTCTTAATGAATGTGGTGCTGTTAGTGAGCCAGTTGTAAAGGCTATGGCTGAAGGATGCCTAGAAAGGTCTGGAGCTAATTATGCGGTAGCTGTTAGTGGCATTGCGGGTCCAACTGGAGGCACCAAAGAGAAGCCCGTGGGCACTGTTTTTATTGGAATTGCTAGTCGTGAAAAGACAACTTTTGTGGAGAGTTATTGCTACAGAGCGGAGCGTGTAATTTTCAAGGAAAAGGTTTCAATGACAGCGATTAATCTTCTTCGGAAAAGAATTATAGGTCTTTTGTAGAATGAATTGTCTTGAGTCCGCAATAAACCTCTTTTGACCATAGCTAAAATTACGAGTACTTTCATTTTGTAGTTAATGAAGTGGATCTGTAATTTGAAAAATCGAACACCTATTAAATGGTCTAGTTTTTTTTGTTTTTCCTTATCGCAACTTTTGATTTTGGGTGGAACTCTTAAGGGTGATGTTACGTTGCCGGAAGGCCTTGGCCCCGTGGCAACGCCTATCAACGTTAACGTTAATAGGGGTGAAGAATTAACCATCAAGTTAACAGCATCAATGAAAGGTAGTGGTGGAGTTTTTGATTTTTCGATC
Organism: Verrucomicrobiaceae bacterium; assembly: GCA_004211885.1. Lineage (GTDB taxonomy): Bacteria > Verrucomicrobiota > Verrucomicrobiia > Verrucomicrobiales > DEV007 > EC70. The sequence goes on along the minus strand of SHBV01000073.1, from coordinate 259 downwards.
TTTGAAAAGCCCAAGAGTGGTCAACTTGTTGTTGAGTCTCTTACTGGTTCATTTGCCTTGGTAAAGTATTTATCAGACCCATTTTCACCGTCCGGGTTAGATCAATTTAAGTATCGGGCTAGGGTCCGTGGGGGAAAGTATTCAGCGCCTGCTATGGTTCGGATAAATGTTATTAATGATCCTTTGAGGTTGAAACTTCCCAAGGTCCTTAATTTTGGAAAAGTTGCAGTGAATCAGAGCAGGGAAATTGATTTTCAAG
>SHBV01000072.1 GCA_004211885.1 Verrucomicrobiaceae bacterium | reverse complement strand
AATGATACAATTTGGACAGTCGTTTAGGAAACAATTGTCCCCTTATTCATTGACTCTAATGGTCGATCAGATTTTATTTTATCTTTATGAGTAGTAGTGTAGTCGAGGTTCAAGTGAAAGGAACTTTGCCAACGAGTGGTGGTTGCGGGGTTTTTATTGGCAATGATGAAAAAATCATTATTATTTATGTCGACCAGATGGTCGGAAATGCGATTATGATGTTTCTTAAGGATCTGCCAAAGGAACGTCCACAGACCCATGATCTTTTTGAGCATGTCCTTGAATCACTCGGTGCTAAAGTGGAGAGAGTAATTGTGAATGATTATAAAGATGGTGTTTATTATGGAAGGCTCATTATTTCAGCTGAAAATGAAATTGAGGAAAAAAAGATCATAGAAATCGATGCGCGATCTAGTGATTGTATTGCCTTGGCCATACAATCGAAGTCTCCAATTTATGTGGCAAAGTCAGTCATGGAAGTCTCCGAAGACGTTTCCGATATTTTTAGAAAGGTCGAATCTGGTAACATTTTGTCGCAGGAAGATGAGGACCAATAAGGGTAAGAGCCTTTAAGATTCTCGCAGTTCCTTAATTGAGACTGCCATTTCATCGGCCTTGAATGTTCCGGTCCCCGATACCAAAATGTTCGCTCCATGTTTGGCAGCAATGGATGCAGTTTCTGGCGTGATACCGCCATCAACTTCTATATGAAAATTGAGGTTTTTATCGGCCCTAATTTTTTTTGCCTGAGCGACTTTGGGCATGGTTTCTTCTTCCATGAAATTTTGGCCTCCAAATCCTGGCACTACGGTCATGATCAAAAGAATATCTATCTTTTTAAGAAAAGGTTCGGCAAGTTTGAGAGGTGTAGCGGGATTCAGTGCCAGGCCGGCTGAAATTCCTGATTCCTTGATCTTAGTTATTGTCGCTTCAACATCATATTCAGGTTCAATGTGGATGGTAATGTTACTTGATCCGGCCTCAATGAACTCTGTGACGTATTGATCCGGACGCTCAATCATGAGATGAGTGTCCAGATAGGCATCAGCGACTGTATTGCGAACGTGCTTTACGAAGTTCGGACCAAAGGAGATATTATCAACAAAGTGTCCGTCCATGATATCCAAATGTAGCCAATCACCTCCCGCAGCAATTGCTCGGTGGCATTCTTCACCGAGCCGGCTCCAATCTGCGGCCAGGAGAGAAGGTGCTACTATCCTTTGGTTGAAATCGAGCATGTGTTGCTACTATCTTCTGCCATCAGCAACCTGCAAGTCCGGACCCCATTATAATTATTAATTCATTATGAGCGACACATCTCCAATTTCTTCTGATGACATTTCCATTGATCTTAACAGTGATGAGTATTTCATGGGTGAAGCTATAAAAGAGGCTCTTAAGGCCTATAAAATGGAAGAGGTTCCTGTTGGGGCTATCATCGTTAGTGAGGGTCAGATCATTGGACGTGGTCACAATCAGGTCGAGACACTCAAGGATGCTACTGCGCACGCTGAGATGTTGGCTCTGACCGCGGCTCAGGAGTCGGTAGGAGATTGGAGGCTTTCCGAATGTGATCTTTTTGTGACTAAGGAGCCGTGTCCAATGTGTGCAGGAGGAATCGTGCATTGCCGGATCCGTGCTCTTATCTATGGATGCTCTTCTCCGAAAGACGGAGCCGCTGGTGGAGGATTTATCAACCTTCTAGAGCAACCTACGCTGAACCATAAGACTGAGATAAGGTCGGGGGTCCGTGCAGATCAGAGTGCCCAAATTTTACGTGATTTTTTTCAGGTGGCTCGTATTAAATCCAAAGGAGTCAACGATCAAGAGAATCAGATGAACATCTGATCTTTTATGGTTCTGGTAAAGCTGACCATTGCAGTCTATGTTTGTAGAGTGAAGTCATTCCTAACATTCATTATCTCTTTCAGTTGTCTTATCCTGACATTGTCTGGTAAGCCGAACATTCTTTTCATTCTCATTGATGACATGGGATGGATGGATCTTGGATGTCAGGGAAATGAACATTTGCACACGCCAAACATTGATGCTTTGGCAAAAGATGGGATCCGTTTTACTGATGCTTATGCTCCGGCCCCGGTCTGTTCTCCGACCCGAGCTGCCATAATGACAGGGCAATCACCTGCTAGGCTTCGGATCACTAATCACTTGCCTCATCAGGACAGATTTACTCCAAAAGATTCCAAGATACTTCCTGCTCAGATGCTCAATCATCTACCGCTCAAGCATGTGACGCTTGCTGAGAGACTCAAGGAGGATGCGGGATACGCTACGGCCTTCATTGGCAAGTGGCACCTGTACACTGGAAGAGAAGAAAAATATAATCCCTTGAACCAAGGCTTTGATATTAATATTGGAGGATGCTCTTATGGTGGTCCTCCAACTTTCTTTGATCCTTACAAAATTAATTTTTTACCTGACAGAAAGAAAGGAGAGTATCTCCCAGACCGTTTGGCGGATGAAGCTATTACCTTTATGAGTGAACAAAAATCAAAGAAAAAACCATTCTTTGTTGCTCTGTGGAATTACACAGTTCATTGGCCCATGGAAGCGCCGGCTAAGTTAGTAGAAAAATACAAGGATTTGCCCGTTAAGGGATACAGAGATCACCGCTATGCAGCTATGATAGAGGCCATGGATAGAGCCATCGGAAAAGTCCTAAGATCATTAGATGAGTTGCAAATTTCTGATGATACCCTCGTAATTTTTAGTTCCGATAATGGTCCATTCGGTGGAGTCGGTGACGCGAGGCCTTTGAGAGCAGACAAGGGTCATCTATATGAAGGAGGAATCAGGGTTCCTCTCATTGTCAGATGGCCAGGAAAAGTGAAATCAGGAATGACAGATCCGACGCCGATAATACTGACTGATTTTTTTCCAACTATTTTGGATGCAGCAGGACTCAGCCCCGATCCAAATTCTCCAGTTGATGGTGAGAATATTTTACCTCACCTCAAGGGTGAAAAAAAATTAAAGGCTAGGGCCATTCACTGGCATTATCCGAACTTCGCTTTTCATCGCGACAATCGTCTCGGATCAGCGATCCGTGAAGGAGATCACAAATTGATTCACTTTTATGACACGGATAGTGTCGAGCTCTATAATGTCAGGAAGGACATTAGTGAAAAGAATGATCTGTCTAGTAAGCTACCCAAATTAGCTTCAAGACTCGAAGGTAAACTAAAGTCCTGGCTCAAAGAATCAGGAGCTGCAATGCCAAGACCAAAATAATATTCTTCCATGCTAAATCTTCGTAAGATAACCAAGTCAGTCGGTGGCAGGGTCCTGTTCGAGGATGCCAGTTTCACGGTTAATTATTCGGACTTCGTTGCCCTTGTCGGCCCGAACGGGGCCGGCAAATCAACTCTTTTTAACATTATACTTTCTAGAGACAGTGCTGATTCGGGGGAAGTGCAGCGCGATGAATGGACTACTCTCGGGTTCCTTCCACAGGAAGGTGAGGCGATCGGGGGCGAGACGGTCCTTCAGATTGCAACTGGACAAGCTGGTATCCTTGAAAAGATAGAGAAAGAATTACAGGAACTCGAAAGCAGTGGCCAGATAGAATGCGCCCAATATTATGAGGCTCAGGCCAAATTCGACGCGTTGAGTGATCCGGGCCTCGAAGCGAAGTCCAAAAAAATGCTTCGTGGACTTGGTTATAAGGAATCGGACTTTGGACGGGCAGCCAAGGAAATGAGTGGGGGCTGGGTCATGCGTGCCCATTTGGCGAGGATACTTGCCATGGAACCTGATCTTCTCATGCTAGATGAGCCAACTAATCATCTGGACCTTGAAGCATTACTTTGGTTTCAACAGTACCTTTCCAATTTTTCTGGTGCCGTGCTTCTCATTTCCCATGACCGCTCGTTCATGGATGATCTAGTCAAGGTCGTGTATGATATAGAAGATAAAAAGTTAATCAGTTACAAGGGTAGCTATTCGGAATTTGAAGATGAAAAGGAAAAACGCTTCGATCAGCGATTGCAGGCCTGGAAGAATCAACAAAAAGAAATTGAGAGGAACCAGGAATTCATTGACCGTTTTCGTTCCGTTGCTTCCAAAGCAGCTCAGGCTCAGAGTCGACAACGGCAGCTCGATAAGATGGAGAGGCTAGAGAAGCCTAAACCAATTCGTAAGTTATTTAAGATCCAATTTCCGCAGCCCACGAGAAGTGGTCTGAGAGTAGTAAGCCTTAAGGGAGTGAACATGGCTTATGGTGAAAATGTCATCTATGAGAACCTTAACGTTGACATTGAGAGGGGTGATCGGATTGCTCTTGTGGGTCCGAACGGATCCGGTAAATCAACATTAATCAAAATGATGGCCGATGAATTGGATTTTCAATCCGGTGAACGGGACCTGGGACATAATTGCCGGATCGGCTACTTTAGCCAGCACCGTGCTGCGACTTTAGATCCAGAAAAGAGTGTCCTTGATGAATGCGTGGAGGCTGCTGTTGATTTAACTTCAGATGAATGTAGGGGAGTTTTAGGTTCATTCTTATTCAGAAAAGAGGATGTGTTTAAGAAAACAAAAGTTTTATCAGGAGGGGAAAAGAGTCGTTTGAATCTGGTTAAGTTTTTGCTTAATCCCCCAAATCTTCTTCTCATGGATGAGCCAACTACACACCTAGATCTGATCTCGATTGATGCTCTAATTATAGCACTCTCAAATTATGGAGGATCTCTGGTCTTTATCTCTCACGATGTGAATTTTATTAGGAAATTAGGTAATAATGTATGGCACATCAAGGACGGTAACCTCACAAAATATGCAGGAGACTACGATTACTACCTAGAGAAGAGCGGGGGATTAACAGATGCTCGTGCGGCGATTACAAGTTAATCAAAATTAGCTAAACGATTTCCCTAATCTAGTGCTCTGAGTCTTGTTTAGCGAATCACTTTATGGGTGAATCATTATAATTAGTACTTGCACTAACTGTTAATTCGTCCGAACTCCTTAGAATGCCTCTTTCTGAATCCGATCAGCCTTACATTAAAACAGCTAGTGGTCTCGAGTACCGGTCCCTTGAGGAGGGGCAGGGCGAAAAACCTGAAGCTTCGAGTACTGTTACTGTCCATTATATGGGCTGCTTTGAGGATGGAGAGCAGTTCGATAGTTCATATGATCGTGATGAGCCCACGACCTTCCCTCTTTCGGGTGTCATTCCTGGCTGGACAGAAGGCCTTCAATTAATGAGCTCAGGCAGTAAATATCAATTTAGGATTCCTTATGATCTTGGGTATGGTGAGGCCGGATATTCGGGTGTGATTCCTCCCAAAGCAACTCTGTACTTCGAGATAGAATTAATTTCATTTAAATGATTTGTGACCAAGTGCCCCGAGTCGCCGTCATTGGTGGTGGAGCTGCGGGATTTTTTGGCGCGATAGCTTGTGCTGAGATTGCCAATGGCCAGATGAATATTATTATCCTTGAGATGGGTCGTAATTTTCTTACTAAGGTCAAGATTTCCGGTGGCGGTCGTTGCAATGTGACTCATGGGCTTGAGCATAAATTCGATTTTGCTGAGCATTATCCCCGAGGAAAACGTGAACTTATTGGTCCCTTGTCCCGATGGGGCCAGGAAGATACTGTATGGTGGTTCAGGGAGAATGGAGTTGAGTTAAAGACTGAGGAGGATGGTCGGATCTTTCCAGTCACGGACTCCTCGCAGACTGTCATTGATTGTTTGACTGGAGTCGCAAAGAAAAAAGGAATTGAGGCAAGAAATAATTGTTGTGTTAATAGGATTGATAAGCCAAATGAAGGCTCTTTTAGAATCTGGATTAATGATCAAGAGGATCCTATTGAAGCGGAGTATCTATTAGTTGCTACGGGAGGTATAAGATCAGCTCAATCAAGGAATTTACTGGAATCACTGGGCCATGAATTCACATTCCCGGTCCCTTCACTATTCACTTTTGAAATAGAGAATAATCAACTCACAGAATTGTCTGGGCTGTCTGTTCCCAGTGCCAGTGTCGTAATTGATCATTTGGGAATGAAAAGTGCAGGACCTTTACTGGTTACGCATTGGGGTCTGAGTGGTCCGGTCATACTTAAGCTGTCTGCCCTCGGTGCGAGGGAATTAGAGCAATTAGATTATGAGTTTAAGATAATAGTGAACTGGCTAGGCGAAGATTGGAAATCCGAACAGTTAAGTCAGCGAATTGAATCAGAAAGAAATTCGAATGGTCCAAGAAAGATCATTAAAAGGAGTCCCATAAAAGAAATTCCTAATAGGCTATGGAAACGGATTGCTTCCGAGGCAGGTGTTGCTGATGATCAGACCTGGTCTGAACTTACAAGGCAGGCCACTTCGCAAATCATCAGATCGCTCATATCTGAGGAATTTGAGGTGTCCGGAAAGAGTCTGAATAAATCGGAGTTTGTGACCTGTGGAGGTGTTCTTTTGCGGGACCTTGACCTTAGAACGATGGAAAGCCGTTCAGTGAAAAATTTATTTTTTGCTGGTGAAGTGATGGATATTGATGGTCTGACTGGTGGATTTAATTTTCAGAGTGCATGGACGACAGGCAGAATCGCCGGTGAGGAAATTGCACAGAGGTGCTTCAGCTAAACTTACTTAGAATTTCATAATGTCTATTTTTTCATCAATCCAAGATTATCAGGACGGGCTAGTGAGTAGGTTTTGTAATCCAAAAAGGTTACTCATTGCTGAGACGGACTGGTATAGGGAGGATTCAGATATAGAGGCTATCAAGGAGGACTGTCGTGAAAGGATCCTATTTTTTGAAAAGAGAGGGTTCTACCTTTTTCAGGAACCTCAGATCGATCATGAACCTCACCTTGAAAGGATGCGGGTAAGGTTAACTTTCAAGCCTTCCGAATCCAATGCTAATTGAGGTGCCTTCAACTACTTTCCGTTTGGAATCTGCTTGGTTAGCTCCTCTAGAATTGCCGATCCCTTAGATGCAACATTATCAACAGTGTCTAGCCGTTCACTCAGGTCATAGAGTTCTTTATTTACAATTTTTCCGTCCTTCATCTTGGCAACGAGTCGATGCGTTTTGGAACGAACACTAATTGCATCTCTCCAGTAACTGGTCGCATATTTCCGGACCGTTTCTTTTTCTTTTCTAAGTACTGGAGTCAGAGAGACCCCGTCCAGAGGATGATGCGTCTTGTTAAATTTAGGTTCGCATAAATCAAGTAATGTGGGATAAATGTCTAATGTCTCAGCGAGGGCATTTGTTGAGAATCCACCATCGATGCCGGGACTTCTTATCATTAGGACGCTACGGTTGGCAATCTCGAATGGGGTATGTTTTCCCCACTGCTGTGCATCACCGAGGTGCCAGCCATGATCGCCCCAGACCACAACAATCGTATTCTTTGAAAGGCCAGTTTTTTCAAGATGGATTAGAACCTTGCCGATTTGTCGATCCACGTACCTCACGCAGGCGAGGTAAGCGCGTCTTGCCATATTAGCTGATTCACGATTGAGGGGTCGCGTCTTTTTATATGGGGTCGAGTACTTGAAAAATTCGCCGCTACCGTGCTTGTAGGGTGAATTAAAGGGCTTCTTGTCAGAAGGATCAGGAATAGTAATTTTTTCAAAAGCATCCCAGTCCTGCTTTGGGGCAACGAATGGAAGGTGAGGCTTAAAGAAACCTAGTCCCATGAAGAAAGGTTTTTTACTAGTTTTAAGTAGCGTTAGTTGAGAGATTGCACTCTCAGCTAGGAGCCCGTCTGGAAGGTCAGTATCTTTTTCTACAATGAATTCCATTAGATCTTTGTTTCCTTTACCATCTTCACGATGCTTTCCATTACCATAAGCAAAGAAAATGCCCCAACCCCTTTTCCATTGTCCCATAGGAGTAGCTAGTCGGTCCCAGGCGCCGGGCATTTCATGTCTTCCATCCCCTTTGCCATTGTAGGAGAAGACTCTTCCGTCAGCTGTGTGGGATATTTTCCCAATTAGGACAGTTTCGTACCCTGATCTTCTAAAAAGTTCAGGCATCGTCTGAGCCCCTGGTAACTGTTTATCTTGAATCGCTGTCCTGCCACCATGGAGTGCATTGTTTTGCATGGCGCCTGAATTGTTGGGAGATCTTCCTGTCAAGAGAGCGTAACGAGAAGCACCACAAGTCGAAACCTGAACATAGTGATTACGAAATATTACTGAGGTATTTGCAAATTTATCAAGGTTCGGGCTCAGTGCATAATTAACCCCGTAACAACCCAATTCAGGGCGAAGGTCATCGACGGCAATGAACAGAACGTTCAGTTTTTCAGATGCAATGGAGGAGGCTATAGAAAAGTTCAGAATGATAGATACGACCATTAACCTGATGATTTCTGGTCCAATTTTATTTGAATTTATTTTACTATTTTTCTTTTCCATTACCTGAGAATATCGTCCTTATACGGATAGTTCAATAAAAGCCCTAAGAACCTATTTTTGTTCTCGAGTTTCTAGTATTGTTTATGGATCATAGCCTAAATAGTAAACAATTATGAATACCCTAATTAAAACTGGCATCATTTTTATTTTTTCCATCTTATACTCAGCTCAACTAATGACCGGAGATGAGAAAGCCGAGTCCAAGGGCTCTCTAAAGAAAGCTTCTATCGATGGTTCTGGTCATGGTTGGCGGGCCCTCACTGGTGTTGATTTTGTCAATGTTAATTGTAATGAAAAAACATGGCGGTGGGAGAAGGGTCACGCGTTTTGTACTGGTAAGCCGGTAGGAGTCATCAGGATGAAGGAACAGATTAAAAATTTTGAATTGGTCTGTGAGTGGATGCATAAAGAAAAGGGAGGTAATTCTGGGGTCTTTGTCTGGGCAAGCCCTGCATCGATAAAGAATTTGGAGGCAGGCAAAGGGAGACTGCCTCATGGCATTGAGGTTCAGGTCTTGGATCTTGGATACGCAGAAAAATATATCAAAAGGTACAAAAAGCCTGCCGATTGGTTCACCTCTCATGGAGATGTTTTTCCTACAGGACCGGCCAAGATGAAACCATTTCCTCCGGTCGCTCCGAACGGGAAGAGGAGTTTTCCATCAAAGGATCTGACTAAGGGAATTAATGAATGGAACCATTATTATGTCAGAGCCATTAATGGGGAGGTCAGATTATGGGTCAATGGTGAGGAGGTCTCTGGCGGTACTAATTGTGAGCCTGCCGTAGGTTATTTATGCCTTGAGAGTGAGGGTGCACCTGTCGAATTTAAGAATATTAGGATCAGGCCACTTCCCTAATCTGAACCCTAAAGCAGGATTAAATGAATCTTAAAGGACCTCATTTCTGGTCCTAACCTCAAGCATATTATTTTGGAGAAGTTCTCCTAATATTTGCTACATTTGTTGAGGTAGAGATTGTAGCTTGTCATTGATAAGTGATACGGCATTTTCATGACTGAGTCCGTGCTTTTCTCTGAGAGCGGGAATGTTACCGTGCTCAACAAACTCATCTGGCCAACCTATTCGTACTACTGGGGTATTAATTTCAGCATCATGGAGAAGTTCAATGATGGCTGCGCCGAAACCGTTGTGTAGGACATGATCTTCAAAGGTGCATATTACTTTTACTTTACTAGCCATTTTCTTTATGGCTGTGCTGTCCATTGGCTTAATGAATCGTGGATTCATTAACTCTACAGAATGGCCCTGCTCTTCGAGTGAAGTGCAGGTTTGATCTGCCATACTGAATAAATGTCCTAGACCAATGAGGCCAATATCGGTACCTTCTTTGAGAACCTCTGCTTTACCAATTTCTAATTTTTGAGGTTCATCTTTTGGTTTTGCTCCGGTCCCTGCTCCTCTTGGATACCGAACTGCAATTGGTCCGGAATCATAATTTGCCATGGTCCATAGCATGTCTACGAACTCTTCTTCGTCCTTCGGTTGCATGAACACAAAGTTAGGGACATGACGGAGGTAACCAATGTCAAAGAGTCCATGATGGGTCGGTCCATCATCTCCAGAAAGTCCTGCACGGTCCATGCATAACCTTACAGGTAAGTTTTGAATGCCAATATCGTGCACTAGCATATCAAATGCGCGCTGCATAAAAGTTGAGTAGATAGTGAGGAAAGGCTTGAGGCCTTGAGTTGCTAATCCGCTTGCGAAGAGTGCAGCATGTTCTTCAGCAATTCCAACGTCAAAGTATCGATCACGGACTTTTTCATTATCTCTGAACGCGGCTAGTCCGGTCCCACCAGGCATTGCTGCAGTTATCGCAGTAATTTTTTCATCTTCTTTTGCAAATTTAGTCAGATATTCACCATATATTTGTGAGTAGGTCGGCACAGAGCTAGGGTCCGTTTCTCCTGTCTCAATTTTATATTTCCCAAGTCCATGAAACTTATCTGGCTTTTCGAGAGCCGGTTGGTACCCATGACCTTTTTCAGTGATAATGTGGAGGATGACTGGCTCTTTCTGTTCTTTAAGGAATTCAAAGGTCTTGATGAGAAGCGGTAGATCATGTCCATCAATCGGGCCATAGTATCGTAACCCGAATTCTTCAAATAGGACGCTTGGTACGAGCACGCTCTTGGCTCCTTTTTCTACTTTTGAAGCGAGGCGGCTCACGCCTTTTCCCATTGTCTTTTCTACAAAGCTAGCAGCAACATCATGCAGTCCTGAATAAGCTTTACTTGTCGTGATTTTATTAAAGTATTTTGCAATTGCTCCAACATTTTTATCGATGGACCATTCATTATCATTCAGGACGATAATGAATGGACTATCAAGGTTGGCGACGTTATTAAGAGCTTCGAATGTTGGGCCGCAAGTAAATGCTGCGTCACCAGCTACCGCTACTACGTGATTATCAGTACCTTTTAACTTTGCTGCGGTGGCCATTCCTAGTGCTGCTGAAAGAGCCGTTCCGGCATGACCTGCGCCATAGCAATCATGTTCACTTTCAGTGCGCAGTAGGAACCCGTTAAGGCCTTCATACTGACGAATGGTATCTATTTTATCCCATCTTCCTGTCAGCATCTTGTGAACGTAACCCTGATGTGAGACGTCAAAGACGAACTTATCTTTTGGAGTTTCAAAGACACGATGTAAGGCGATCGTTAATTCAACGACCCCAAGATTAGGACCCAGATGCCCACCAGTTTGTGACAGACTTTCAATAAGAACTTGTCTGATTTTAGCAGCTAAATCATTTAGTTGTTCTTCTGGAAGTTTTTTAAGATCTTGGGGGCTTTTTATTTCAGGAAAGTTCACTATTTTTCAGAGAATATTTAGGGCTATAAACAAAATTAATCGTCAGTTTTCTCATCGCTGGAGATACCATCTCCTTCAAGACTTTCAAGTATTACTGACCCATTTGTCAGTTCCTTGTTGATTTTCTCCACTTTTTGACGAGCCCCATCAATGCGGTCTCGGCATAATTTAAGCAATTTTGTCCCTTCTTCGTAGTCCTTTAAAAGTTCTTCGAGAGGAATTTGTTCACTCTCCATTCGCTCAATAATAGACTCGAGTTTTTCTATCGCTTCCTCAAATTGAAGATTTTCGTCAGTTCCTTGTGTTTTCTTCTGGGACATTCCTAAAAATGATATCTGATATTTTGATAATTAATCTTTTATCGAATAATGGAAAGTGAAAAGCGATACTTCAATTTCTGGAGATAATTTGCAAATAAGTATTGATGTCGATTATTTGTTTTCTTTCGTATAATAGAGAAAACCAATGGCGCTCATTTTTGGATCTAGATATTTGAAGGGCAAGCCTTCAAAAGAGTCGATTAATACTTGTCCACTTGCCTGCCAGGACTTTGGCTGGTACTTACCCCTTGGGTCGCCTGCAAAAGATATATTTTGGCCTAGAATCAGAGATCCCCATTCTTTTTCTCTTTGAAAAATTAAATCTTTAAGAGGTTTGTTCAATGATTCTCTAGTAATAAAAATTCCTGAAATAGGATTATTGTTGTTTTTAGATCGATCTATGATTTCACGGAGTTGTGATTTTGTTCTTGGTAACCAGAGAGCGGTCCTGTCTCCGTACCAGGCAACGTCCCATGGGCTATCAGTCACAACAACTTCTTCAGGTTCCGCACTTTCACGGATATGCGAAACTAGCAGACCTGGTGTTATTTTTTCTTTGTTACCTCCTAGGGCATTTGGAACACCTGGTATTAGCTTTAAAATCATAGGGACTGTGCTCAGTAAAATAGCAACCCATAAATGTCCGTTATCAGCAATGGTTTTCAGGCCAGGTGCAATTCCTATCCTGCTCCATAAAATTGCCAGCATTGCAATGCCGTAGCCTGTCATGAGTGGAATAAATAATATGTGGAGTTGATTCGGATCTGAGCTGCCATCAGCCAATCCAAATAGGGACATGCCTATGACTGCAGGTATCCACATGGCCAGTATGAACCATCTGAATGCTGCAATTTGCGGTCGTTTGAATGGGTGAAGGAGGGAAATAAAGAACAGGGGAGCGACAGCTATTGAACCAAGAAAAGCATAGATTCCATTTAACTGATTGAGTGAAGTTCCTAATACTTTCGAGGCAAATCCTTCAGCAAATATATTTCCTGCTGCTAGCTTATAGGTTCGATAGATCTCTTCTTCGTAAGCTCCCATTCCTCCAAACATAGCGTAGTATCCGGATCCGAATATTGATCCGGAAGTGACTAAATTACGGAAGCACCATGGAAGAATTATGATTAGAAAGACGGCCAGCATAGAAAGAGCTGCAGTTCCTCTAGGTTTAAAATAGAAGCATGAGAAGATAACTAGTCCGACGAATGGCCAAACTGCTAACCAATGAGTCAGTGCAAGCAATCCAAAGCAGAACGCTGCGAATAACAGGAACCATATAGGTTTACGATCAACGCACTGAGCTTCAACTGCTCTAAATACCAAATAACTTCCTAACGTAAATAGAAAAAGCATTAACATTTGAGGTAGACCAGTTTGCGAAAAGCTCCACAAAAGCTCGCAGAGTAACATTAGGACCGCTGTCACTCCTCCTATCTTGGCGTCAAAGATTCTGGAGATGAAAAGAAAAGTTATTCCTATTGATGCTAATAGAAAAATAATTGAAGTGGCGGTAATGACTCGATCTAAATAATAGACTGTGTCCTTGCGGTCCCATTTAAAATCATCCTTACCTTTAAAGAAACGCATCACGAGTGAATTTATCATGGGGTTCAGTGGGGCATGATAAGTGTCATGAAAGCCTACCAGATGAACGCCGTCCATATCCTCGTTATTTTCATCAGATTGATGTAGGGAGAGAGGACGAATCATTTTTGTTTGGAAGCTCCCGCTCCTAGCTATTTCACGTGCTATCTGGGCCTGCTCTTTTCCTTTGTAATGGGTCAAACCTTTGAAACCGGGGGCCAGATAAAAAAGCATTAATCCAAAAAGGAGAAGGAGGAAGAGGG
>SHBV01000071.1 GCA_004211885.1 Verrucomicrobiaceae bacterium | reverse complement strand
ATTGGCAGCACCCGCGCTTCCAGCATTAAATCCGAACCAACCGACCCAGAGGAGAGCGGCACCAATGACCGTGAACGGCACACTATTCGGAGGGCTTAAAGTATTAGGATATCCTTTGCGCTTGCCAAGCATGATGCATGCGACCAGACCCGCAATACCAGCATTGATATGGACGACCGTACCACCGGCAAAATCAATGGCACCCCAACCAGCAAATAGGCCTATGTCAGTATTCCACGCCATGTGCCAGATCGGGCAATAAGAAAGAATTGCCCACAAAGTCGTGAAAATGAGAACCGCGGAAAATTTCATCCGCTCAGCGAACGCTCCAACAATCAGGGCCGGAGTAATGATGATGAAAGTCATCTGGAAGGTAATCCATACACTTTCTGGATGATTCGCATTGACACTATCAGGCGTCAATTTGTGCAAGAACATATTCTTAAAATCACCAAAAAGTTTACTTCCTGTCGCGGCATCTCCATTAGCAGCAAAGCTATAGCCAAATGCGACCCAAAGGATAGACATGACTGCAGTGATAAAAAAGCACTGCATGAGCACAGAGAGAATGTTCTTTGATTTAACAAGACCTCCATAAAAGAGGGACAGGCCGGGAATCGTCATTAATAAAACAAGGACAGTGGCCGTGAGCATCCAGGCCGTGTCTCCTGAATTAAATACCTTCTCAGCTTCAGCTTCCTCTGCAAGGGCTAGAGGCGCAGACAGCGCCAACAACAAAAATGCCCATAAGGGCTTCAATAACTTCTTCATTTTCAGTTTTCTAAGGGTTAGAGAGGGCACTTTTGTGCCTCAATACCCCTTAATAGCAATGTCCATGCCAACTTTTAGATTATTGGCAAAAAAGGTGACTAAGCTATTTCAAACTAGAAGATTCAGACTAGTTAAAATGAAATTTGAGCACGGACCGGATAATGGTCGGACAAGTATCTGCCCTTTTCATTGTAGCGGATAATAGCCGCAGATTTTACGGAAGCAGTACCCTGCAAAACAAAAACATGGTCAATCTTTCCACCGGCAAATGATCCCCCTCTGAATCCATGAAAAGTTTTTACTAAGTTTTCTTCGGGTTTCACTTCCCGATACGTATCTACCAGCTTTAAAGGTTTCTCCTTAAAAGCTTTGATTGCCGGGTTCGTTTCTGAAGCATTAAAGTCTCCCATAAGAATGATCGGGTCTTTAGGATTTTTTCTTTTTGCAATTCTTTGAATGATTAATTGAGCCGAACCGACTCGGCTCGGCTGACTCTGATGATCCCAGTGCGCATTATAAACATAAAAAGCACGTTCAGAACCTTTTTCAATGAGTCTGGCCCAGGTGCAAATCCTAGGAATCTCATTGCCCCAGGACTTCGATGCAATTTTCTCTGGCGTATCACTTAACCAGAAAGTGCCGCAGTCTTTCTTATCAAGAGTGAATCTTTTCTTTAAGTATAAGATTGTGCAGTGCTCACCTGAGCTCTTGCCGTCATCCCTGCCGACCCCATACTCTGCATAAATTGAAGCTCTCTTTCTTATATCGTCAATCTGATGACGCTTTGCCTCCTGAAGACCGACAATGTCAGGAGATTGCGCCTTAAGCCATTTACCGACCATGTCTTTCCTTTTAGGCCAAGCATTGTCTCCGTCCTTTGGGTTATCAAATCTGATATTGAAAGAGAGCGCATCAATTTTAATAGGATCGGCGAAAGCGTTCGCTCCTAAAAGGATCAGAAGGACTAATATTTTTTTCATGATTAAATACTGCATTTTCATAAATTTTAATTAAACAAATTTTCCTGGATTAAGGTTCGATTTTGGATCCAGTGCTGATTTGAGTCTCCTGTGTAAATCCAATGAACCATCATCCAGAGCGTCTTCGAACCATCTTTTCTTAGCAATGCCGATACCATGTTCTCCACTCACTACACCGTTCATGCTCAAAACTTTAGTAAATAGCTGGTCTAAGGCCTCATCTGAACGTTTACGGTTCTCTTCAATTTCAATGTCTTCGACCATGATATTCACATGTATGTTACCGTCTCCGGCATGACCAAAACAGGCAATGGGCATGCCGCAGTCTTTCTGCAGCCCTTCGCAAAACTCAACTAATTCAACGAGTTTACCACGCGGGACCACAATGTCCTCATTGAGCTTGGTGAGCCCAGTCGCACGTAAACTATAACTGAAGGCCCTGCGAATATCCCAAATATTCTCGCATCCAGACTCGTCCGTTGCCGTTTCGATAGTTAAAGCCTTCTGTTCCCTTATCAATTCCGCCACGGACTCTGTTTCCTGTAGAACGGATCCCTCCTGCCCATCAAGCTCAACTAGTAAAAAGGCTTCGCCCTGAGGAATCATCTCTGAACCGACATGATCACGGGCAGCAGACAAAGTGAACTTATCAGCAATTTCAAGAGCGGCAGGAAGAAAACCAGCGCCCAGAACTGCTTGGACGGCCAAAGCAGCATCAGCAAAGGATTCGAAAGTCGCTGAAACCATGGCCCTGGCTGGAGGATAAGGAATCAATCGGCAGGTCACTTCGGTCACGACGCCTAGGAGGCCTTCAGACCCAACGAACATTCCAATCAAATCAAATCCTGTCTTATTTTTGTGGCAACGTCCACCTAGTCTCGCCACTGTCCCGTCAGAGAGGACCACTTCCAATCCCAAAACATAATTGCGAGTGACTCCATACTTGAGGCAGCGAGGTCCTCCAGCATTGGTGGCAACGTTACCGCCTATGCTACACTCTCTTAGACTTGCAGGGTCAGGAGGATAGAACCATCCCAAATCACGGACAGTGTCCTGGAGGGTCCCTGTAATGAGACCGGGCCCCACGACTGCAACACCGTCTTCTATATTAATCTCCTTAATGAAATTCATGCGAGACACTGACAAAACAATGCCACCCCGAACAGGCACTGCCCCGCCGACGTATCCGACCCCAGCACCTCGTGTCGTGACCGGGACACCTGTCTCATCGGCAAATTTCATGACTGCGACAACGTCCTCAGTCGATTCAGCAAAAACAACGACATCAGGAGGATGACCCACTAACCATTTATCAATGCTGTGCTCCTCAATGTCAGGTCCTTCACCAGAAACCTTATCGGCACCGATCAAGGCCGTGAGTGATTCTATTAATTGGGAAGAGTCCATGAAACGAGCTTAGGAACAAATATTATAAGTCCTACAGACAATGCTGCAATCGCAGTAATTAACACAGCCGCTGCTGCAATGTCCTTGGACTCACCGATTCCAATATGATGGCCTGGGTGAACCGAATCGGCTAATCTTTCTAAGGCTGTATTCACAGCTTCTGTAGCCATGACAAGGCCAGAACAGAGTAAGATTATACTCCACTCAATTGCGGTAATCTTAAAAAGAAAACCACAACACATCGCTAATAAAAAAAAGAACAGATGTATTCGTGCATTTTTCTGCGACCGAAATAAGAGGAAGAGACCCCTAAATGCATGATAAAATGATTTCATGAATCGCTATTATCTTTCTTACCTCCCTTCGGCGTGCTTGTAAAAATTTACTCCACAAGATCAATTGACCGCAAAGGGTCCGTGTCCGCTTCATAATTGACCCCCTCAAGACCAAAACCAAAGAGCCTCATAAAATTTTGCTGATAACCTGAAAAGTCAGATAAATCTTTTAAATTATCAGTTTCAATCTGTTCCCAAGCCTCTTCCACATGTTTTTGAATATCATCTCTCATCTCCCAGTCATCAATTCTAATGCGTCCAGATTCGTCCAACGAAGGGACGCCCGTTAAATGATCGCCGAAGAGCCTTCTGATCTGTTCGATACAGTCCTCATGAATTCCTTCCTCCTTCATCTTCTTAAATAAGACACTGATATATAGTGGAACGACTGGAATCGCAGAACTGGCCTGAGTCACTACAGCCTTATTCACGGATATGTAGGCACTTCCACCAGATGCTGAGAGCTTTTCATGGATACGTTCACACGTTTCCTGCAAATGAATCTTTGCCTGACCAATAGTGCCATCCTTATATACGGACCATGTCAGTTCCGGACCAATGTAGGAATAGGCAGTGGTAATAACGGTTGGGGCTAAGACACCTCCACTTGAGAGTGCTTCTATCCAACGTTCCCAGTCCTCTCCCCCCATGACTTTGACCGTTTGAGTAATTTCATCTTCAGTCGCAGACTCTATGACTACCTCTTCAACTTCAGCCTTATCAGTATTGACTGTTTTCTGAGTATACGTCGTGCCTATCGGTTTCAGACAGGACTTGTAGACCTGACCATTCTCCGGATCGACTCTCCGAGGTGAGGCTAAAGAGTAAACAACGCAATCGACCTGTCCCATCGAAGCCTTTATTTCATTCACAGTCAGGTCCTTTATTTCATCCGAAAATGCATCCCCGTTAATGCTCCTAGCATATAAGCCTTCGGCCTTGGCCGCTGATTCGAATGCGGCACTGTTATACCAACCTGCACTGCCAGGCTTATTCTCAGAGGGAGGTCTTTCAAAAAACACACCTAAGGTGTCTGCCTTACCTGCAAAGGCTGGAACGATCCGTGAAGCTAGCCCGTATCCAGTCGATGAACCTATAATTAAAACTTTCTTCGGGCAATTTTCTATAGGCGTTTGTGAACGCACATAATCAACTTGGTCCCGGACATGTGCTTCACAGCCTTCTGGATGAGCGGTTGTACAAATGAATCCGCGAATTTTCGGAGAAATAATCATGATTCTCTTTAGATAAAGTTAGTTCACAAGTAGAACAATTATTAATGAGTTCCAAGTTTTTGTTAAGAAGGTTTGCCCTAGTCGCGGGTCACGCGACTAGGGCATTTTTAGTGGGAAGTACCCTCATAAGCCGGATTCTGTGTCCTGACTCACCGAAGTGAGGCAGGTGACAGTCATTTATCTTCCTGTCATACGACAGGAGCTGGGCGAACCATGCTGCGACTATTACCCAGGATCATCTCCGAAGAGGCCGGGCAGGCTACCCGTTTTCCCTGTTCTGTCTTGCACCGCGCGGGGTTTATCATGCCCCCTCAGTTACCATCGGGGCGGTGAGCTCTTAACTCGCCATTTCACCCTTACCTGATCAAGTAAAACTCGTTCAGGCGGTATATTTTCTGTGACACTTTCCGTGAGCTGGAGCTTTCGCTGTCAGCTCCCCGCACTTTCGTGCGGCGGCACTGCCTTAAGGTGTCCGGACTTTCCTCTCAATGAATGTATTCAATGAGCGACTGTCTCAGGCACTTCAGTAGATATTATCGTGGATCTTAATCAATGTTCAAATAATCATTCTTATGACTTACCGAACCATTCAATTTTATCAGATACTGACCCACGACTGCTTTTTGGCCAATTCTCGCCTTCTTTTAACCAGCCAATATAAAATAGGCCAAGGCAACGATCAGATTCACGCAGACTTAAAAATTCGCGCATAGCATCAGTATCCAATATGGGAGGAGAAGACCAGAAAGCACCTAGACCAGCAGCGGCAGCTGTGAGGTGCATATTTTGAACTGCACAGGCAACGGCCTCGATTTCTTCAAGTTCAGGAATCTTTGGATTATCACCACGCTTCATGCATATCGCCAGAACGATAGGTGCAAGGGTCGGATTCTGACCAAATTTATCCATCTTGTCCTGACGAAACTGATCATCTGGAGTGTACTTGGAATAAAGCTCCTGTAACTTCTCAGCAAGGACTTTTCGTTGACCTTCAGAAAAAATCACAAACCTCCAAGGCTCCGTAAAACCATGCGTCGGAGCCCAATTTGCATTTTCTAAGAGCTCGTTGACCAGTTCACTTGGAACTTCAAGGTCAGGATCCATCATCGCTGGCTTGACTGTACGACGGTGTCGAATTATTTCAGTAATAGGAAAAGTCTTGGATATCATTTTAAAATTAAATATAAATTCAACTTCGTATAATTAACTACCTTAACAACCACAACCAAAAAATAAAAAATGCTCACAGTTGGAGAAACCGCACCCGATTTCAAAATTACCACTTTAGGAGAAGAAGGGCCAAAACACATCACCTTATCTGAAAACCTTGGCAAGCCTACGGTCCTTCTTTTTGTCCCCATGGCATTTACTAGCGTATGTACCAAAGAACTATGCAGCGTGACAGGAGAAATGTCAGAATATGAGAGCCTCGATGCTAAAATCATTGCCATCAGTGGTGATAGTCCTTTTGCTCAAGCAGCATGGGCTGAAAAAGAAGGCATTAAACTTACATTAGCTAGCGACTACGAGCATGATGTAGCTAAAGAATACGGCGTCGCCTACGAAAGTTTTCTTCCTGAAAAAAATCTAACGATGGGAGGAGTTCCTAAAAGATCAGCATTTGTGATTGATGCAAATGGTATCATTCAATACGCAGAGAGTAGCGATGATCCGGCCAAAGTACCAAGCTTTGAAGACATTAAAGCCAAACTAGTTGAACTTAAAAATTAAGGATCATCATAAAATTTCCTAGAAGATAAGAATAGAACCAGAACCTATCGACGAACCACCAATCGGTAGAACCGACGAATTCCTGATGAGATGGGAACATCGTCAATGGTGGTCCTTTGATGAATCCCATCCCTTAATTCTGAATATATATAATTCTCAGACAAAGGATCGACGGGAATCCAAGCCTTAAGATCAGAACTACTCTCCAATACTATTTCCACATCAGTGGCCGAACTGTTCACGGTATGAGTTAGTACCATGAATCTTTCTTCGTTCTCATCCGCTACCGAATGAGAAGATCCATGATCACGAGATAAGGGATCAGTGCCGAGAGCATATTCAACAATGTTGGCTAAATTATCATTGTCAGGATCCTTAAATTCACCAGTAATGTTTGGATCTATCGCAGCAGAATTAGAAAAATGATCCCATGCCCAACTGAAGTATGGGTCCGGTTTTTTACCTGGAGATCCACCAATGCCTTTACTGGGTCTCCATCCATCTTCTTCACTCCAAAATACAGGACCTCTGTGCGCATCTACAATGTTAAGAGAATGACCTTTCCCGTCAGTCGATTCATACCAATCACCAAAATAATTAAAATCTAAAATGGTCTGATCAGAAGGATCCTTTAAGACTAATTTTTCGTAGTTATTATTTAGATTACCACTGTATTCTCCAACGATTTGAATAGAATCACCGTACCGGGACCTGAACGCACGTATTCTTTTTACCGCCACGACTCTCTGACCTGGTCGAATGAGATAATTAGTGAATCTGATCCTCACAGCACCCGATAATTCGTAATTAGAAAGGTTGTGAACTTCTGAGGATATATTAAGGAGTTCGATAAATTCAAAATCATCATTTTCAATAAATCCAGCGGCCTTTTCTTCTTCTGTTGGAGGCCTAGGATTAAACATCAATTCACTGATACGAATTGGTGAAATCGGTAATGAACTACCTTCCCTAGTCGGAGAGCCTCCCCGTTCAGTGCTCGGTTTCCAATGAGATGGTTGCCGCCATCGAAACAACTGCTCAAAGCTATTAATTGTTTCAATGGATGATCCCTTTCCGTCAGACTCAGAGAACCAATCAGGAGAATAACGAAAGTCATGGATAAGCTCTTCTTCGCTACTATATAATCGGATCCGCTCCCCAGAATCATCAAGTTTTCCACTTTCAAAAACGCCACCAATATCCTTCCCGTATCGCATAGCGAATGCTTTTGCATCAGCAGCCACTACCACATATTCCCCAGGGCCCAATAAGTGTTTATCGAATCTGAAATCAATCGCATCAGAAACACGGTACCCTTCTAATTGAATTGGTGACTGGCCAACATTTTGAAATTCTATGAACTCAAAAGCATCATTGTTATTCAATCCTTCGAGCCGTTCATTTTCAGTCGGTTCACTTGGGTTAAAATGAATTTCTGAGATTCTTATGGGAGGTAATGGTGTCTCGAAGTATCCAGGAGAGCCACCTGACAATTTGCTAGAACGCCAACCTTGGGAGAGGCTCCAATCCTCTAATGGGGCATCATAATCGACCGCGACTAATGACCTTCCCTTACCATCAGTTGGAGGGTGCCATGAATCGTCATACTTAAATTCTTGTATTATATTTTCAAACTGGCCAGAAAGTATAATGTTCTCCCCTGAATTGCTGAGGGTCCCATTGTACTGACCGGCAACATTAATACCATCATCGCCATAGCGCATCTGAAAGGCTTCAGTATCATTGACAATAATGAGTGATTTACCGGGACTGAGGAAACCATCATTAAACGTATATTGGATGCCTCTAGTAAATTTCACCCCCTGTAAATTAACATCATTGGCTCCTACATTGGTCAATTCAATATATTCAAAAACATCCCTGTCTTCATAACCTGCGTTCCTTTCATTGGTAGATAATGTATGTGGATTATACATCATTTCAGTGACACGAAGATCTTCGGCCCCACCCTCCAAGGAAAAGACTGCATCTGTTAAAGGGCTCCAAATATTGTCTGTCTCATTGAAGACTCTGGCCTTGATATTCACACTACTGGTGATTTTGCGCTGATTATCTTCAACCGCATCAACTGAAACATCTCCCCCGGCACTTCTCGGATCAGTACCATTATCAGTATAAAAAATTCGACCATTACCAGAAGGCTCACTAAATGTTAAAATGAAATCAGATTCAACGTTTCCCCCATGTTGTGAAAGGATAGGAGCCATGAGCTTTGGATAAAGATTCTCTCTTCTCAGCTGAGAAAGAAGAACCTCAGTCCTTGCGGGAAAAAAATTGGTTAGTAATCGATCCTTTTCCCTGATCCATGTTGAACGCGTGTATGGCGCCTTATCGGGATTACGATTGTCTCCCCAACGCGCTGATTCGGCTACAATGGCTCGATCAATCTCCATAAGCCGTAATGCATAAATAGAAGAAGCGGTTTGAGGCGTGAGAACTCCACCATTGAACATCAAATAATGAGCTCTATCGGCGAACTTTAGACGATATTCGCTACTCACTCGAAGCCGTTGATGAATCTGCGTGGGTGAACCCGGGTCATTTGCGCCAGTCACATCATCAGTGACTTGCTGAAATGTCTTTTCCGCATCCCAATTATGGAAGACCCACGATTGTTCCGGATCGTTCCGATTATAACTGGCGTTCCAGTTCTGGAAGGCCCAGTCAGCATTACCCGCATAAAAATTGATTATGATATAGTCGATGAATTGCTCAATATCGAGCAATTTAAGAACGGCTTGGTAATTATTTTCAATGCTCAGGTCAGCATCAATGGCACTGAGCAAGTCTTCGTAACTCTTATTATCACCAGCAACAACATTATCAGATCGATGCCTCAATATGTCATAGTGACTCTTCTTACCTCCACGATAGGCAACTACAAATTCCTCATCTACGAATTCATGCAACCAATACATCCCCCAATATAATCCGTTAAGGTACAAGTGAGCATAATTACCCCTTGGAGCAATTCCTCCTGCAGCGTTCTGAAGATCACCAACGAACTGGTCGCGGATATATTGTGCCCTCAATTGCTGATCAGGATCAGGGTGTGTCCAGGACTGCTGATTCGTTGCATCAAGGACAACAGTATTAATACTATCAGTCGCCTCATTACCGAACAAAGGATAATCCAATTCAGAGGGACCATAAGGAGGCTTAAATTTTAACCTCATGGAAAGCTTGTCTGTTTTCCATCTGTCCGTGCTAGTCGCTCCCTGAATTTCTATGGAACAATCAATCTGGAATCCGGTAGATCCGTCAGGAAGGATCAATTCAGCAGACGCGGCCCTCTCGAATCCCTTACCAATCGGATATATGCCGCGGGTCTGAATGACATTATTATCAGCATCGATCTGTACTGGTTCAGAAGAAAATAAATCTTCAGGATTCAAAGAAACTGCAAGAGTAGGAATGGAGCGCATGTCCTCTTTGATGGTATTCGCATACTTTGGATCATTCACAACTCTCTGATCCATTTCATAATCACCAAAATAGGGTCCGGGCTCTAAGTCTCCGGGAACAGTATCAAAACGTCCGAGAGGACCCCAACTTAAGGGCATGCCTTTTTCGGTCTGATGAATTACATCTTCAAGAAAAATGTAGGTGTGGGTATCCACGTCTGTCGGATCAAATCCCTCCTTAAATGCTTTGGCACGGATGACTGTCGTCTTATTGAGTATCAGGGGGCCCGTATAATCTTTTCCATTCACTGGACTTGGATGACTCCCATCTGTTGTGTAACGGATCTGAGCTCTGGGAGTTGCCGAGGAAATATTCAAAACGAAAGGTTCTAAAAAGAAACCTCTATCCACGCTAAATTTTGTATCCTTGACCTGAGCTGACCAAGAACAGATCAAACTCATTCCAAAAAATAAAAGAAACCATAGTACCTTTAATGGTAAAGGAGTTCTGGCTTCTAGTCTCTTAAGCATCATTTGATAAGGCAATGATTCTCTTCAATTACATTAATCCCTAATTCGCAAAGACCTAAAAAAATGAATTTCTTCCTATGCATTTATTAATTAACTTTAAAATAATAGAACAATGACTAATTACTTCTATTTCATCAAAGAAAAGAATGTATCAAATCAGCCAAAATGGGGTTTATTACATCAAATTTTATCAAGCCTAAATGAAATTATTATTTCTTACTCTACTCTATTCAATTCAATCATTAGGTACCTGTCTGGCAAATGAATCTAACGCTGTTTATAAGAATTTGGATGCAGCTAAGACAAAGGCGATTATTGCCAAATTCACAAAAGAGAAGAAAACTCTTCTCATTATCGACGTTCGAACGAAAGAAGAATACGATAGAGAACACTTTCCAAAAGCCAAGTTAATCAATTTCTTCGGATCGGACTTCGAAAAAAAGCTCAAGGGACTCGATAAGGATAAGGCCTATCTTCTGCATTGTCAGTCCGGAGGCAGGAGTAGAGGAGCTCTCAAAAAAATGAGAGAGCTAGGATTCAAGGAAGTCTACCATCTGGATGGCGGTATTTTAGCATGGAAAAAATCAGGCGGTGAACTGACAGATTAATTCTTTGTTCATATCATTGAGCATTCTCACATAAGGGTTTCCACCAATTATCATTCGCCAAGTACCAGTTCACCGTTTCCATTAATCCTTCACTTAGCTCAATAGAAGGATCCCAACCAATTTCGTTGCTAATTTTTGATGAATCTAAACTGTAGCGAAAGTCATGGCCGGCCCTGTCATTTACAAATTGAATTAGTTTGGAATGTGGATTGCGATCAGGAAACTTAGAATCCAATATTTCACATATCATCTCAACTAGAGCAAGATTCGCAATTTCTTGCCCACTACCGATGTTATAAGCGTGGCCAACTTCTCCACCAGACAAGACTCTCATCAGAGCCTCAACTAGATCATTAATGTGAAGCCATTCACGGATGTTCTTTCCGTTCCCGTAAATAGGGATCGTTTTGTTCCCCAATCCATTAATGATAACCTTTGGAATAAGTTTTTCAGGGAACTGGTACTGGCCATATGCATTCGAACAGTTTGTCGTGAGAACCGGAAGCCCATAAGTTATATGCCAAGCATTCACCAAATGGTCACTAGCTGCTTTAGATGCGGAGTAGGGGCTACTTGGCCTGTGAGGTGAATGTTCAGTGAAGGACCCCTCATCATCAAGTGGACCATAAACTTCGTCAGTGGAAACGTGAAGGAACCTGAATTTCTCATCGTTTCCTCTACTTTCCCAATAATGAAGTACTGACTCTAAAAGTGCATACGTTCCATTAATGTTCGTTGTAATAAATTCACTCGAGTATTTAATGGATCGATCAACGTGCGTCTGTGCTGCCAAATGGATGATAGCATCAGGCCTATGCATTTCTAGTACCTCCCCTAATCTTCCTCCATCTCTAATGTCAACCCTTTCAAAGGAGTACAAAGAATGATCGGATATTCCAGAAATATTATCTGGATTCCCTGCATACGTGAGAGCGTCAACATTGATAACAGAATGACCCAAAGCAATTGCATTTCGGACCAGAGCTGATCCTATAAATCCTGAACCTCCTGTAATCAGCAATTTCACATGAGTAAAAAAAGATTCCTACTAAAATTTAAATTGGTATGAACCTAGTTTTTTTATTGGAAGGTTTCTTTTCCTTATCTTTTTTTTCACTCCACCGTTCAACGCGTAGCCCTGATACTTTTAAAAGTTCAATGAGCCCCTTCTCCCCCACCAAATGAGCAGCGCCAACGATGACCATAATATCTTTGTCCCCTTTAATGTACTCTTTGATCTTCTTGGCCCAATTCTCATTTCGATTATCTAGCAATTCCTTACGAAACTGAGGTGAACCTGACATTGAATCATCTATCATTTGTTCAACGGTCGCATCATCACCTTGCCTCCAAGCTTTGACCATTTTTGGGAAATCCGTTTCAACAGTAGCCATATCCTTCAATGTAGATCCGAGCATTTTTTCCTGCTCTTTCTTGTTAAGCTTGGCAAAAAGACCGATCTGGAACTCCGTCGTTTCCAGACCTCTGACAGTCTTTCCATCCTTCACTGCACGCTCTTCAAAAAAAGTATCAACTCCCAGTTCTGGTCTTCCTCCCATTTTCATAATTTCAGTGATTGATATTGTCATACTGGCCATCCAGGGTCTAAACCCATCCATCGCGGTAGGTGGTAACCCTACACCTTTAAGATACTTGCCAAGTTCAGCATACATCTGAGGGGATAAATCATCACTTATCTTTCTACCTTTTCCATACATTCCTTTTTCGAGGGCTAGGGTGTCCGATCCGGGATCTTCATTCGTTGCTATTTCCAATACGAGATCATCTACGGCTCTATAAGCAGCCTCAAAGGCTGGGTGCAATGGATGATCATCTTCGCTCAGTATGTGTATAGAACCTGCAAGATAAATGGATGGACCAGAATCATCCCCAGTCACTTTCCACAAGCTGGTCGTTTCAGCCGAATGCGCTATAACAGCACAAAGAATTGAAAAGCTGAAAAATAATAAGAGCTGAAATGGTTTTTTATGACCACCTAAATTTAATGAGCGCATTACTTAAAGTTCCTGAAAACAGTGAACCTGTAAATTGAAAAACGCTTACTTTGCAATCAATAAACAAGGAGCCAAGAAAGAATCAGAGACTCTTTCGGCGAGTCTTAACGCTAATCTGAGCTAATGACCTAGCTACTACAGCCTGAAGGGCATCATATTGCTCATCCTCTTCAGTGACATTTTCGAGTGCATCCTTGGCACGTTGCATCGCTTCCTCAGCTGCGTCCACGTCAATATCATCCTCCTCAGAAACAATCCAGTCAGTGAGAACAGTAATCTTATCCTGAGCAATTTCCAGATATCCAGGGCCGAGGGCCAATTCAACATCTTTGCTGTTCTTATCAACTTTATATATTAGATCATCATCCCACTCATCATTAATCATTGTGACAAGAGGAGCGTGTCCCGGCAAAGGCCCCATGTGCCCCTGGTCTCCTGGAAGGTCA
>SHBV01000070.1 GCA_004211885.1 Verrucomicrobiaceae bacterium | reverse complement strand
AATCGCAAGGAAGGCTCTGAAGGAAATTTCACCCATTTACGGTGATTTTGAAGCTAACAAGAATCTATATTTCGTGCCTCACAAAGGAGGTCACGTAATCGACACCGCCTCTATGTTTGATTTCTTTGATAAACACTTTAATAATAAAATAAATTAATATAAGAGGCATTAACGTATGAGATTCTTTCAGCCAACTCGCAGTCTCATTATGGGCACTAGATTAACATTCATAATTTCATTATATTGTTCTATTTGCTCAGCCGCTGAACCAATTAATCTTGGATCAAAGAGAGAGATTTTTATAGATAATCACTTAATTGAATCGCTTGAGGGCACAGAATTACGTCTATCTAAACCTAGGGATGAAGGACCAGTTCATAAGTTCGATATGCCCTGGGAAGGTCCATTTTGCGGTTACGCTACCGTCATTAAAGACAAAGAACGATACCTACTCTATTACCGTGGATTACCACGATCAGGTAAGGATGGAACTAACGAGGAAACCACATGCGTTGTAACTTCAAAAGATGGTATCAATTGGCAAAGACCTAATATTTCTATCTATTTTAAAGAAAAGTACCCAGACAATAATATTATCCTGGCTAACTCAGCCCCTGTCACACATAACTTTTCCCCCTTCCTTGACACTAAGAAAGGGATCGACAATGACCATAAGTTCAAAGCGCTAGGTGGAACTGAAAAATCGGGTCTAGTCGCCTTCAGTTCAGCTGATGGATTAATATGGAGCAGATTCAACAAAGATGCCGTATTCACTAATGGCATCTTTGACTCACAGAATGTTTCTTTTTGGTCTAAGAACGAAAAATGTTATGTGTGTTATTTTCGGACATGGACAGGAGGGGGTTACAGAGGCTACAGGACAGTTAGCAGGACAACTTCTAAAGATTTTATCTCCTGGACGGACCCAGTAAAAATGACATTTGGAGATACACCTAACGAACATCTTTATACCAATCAAACGCATCCTTACTACCGTGCACCTCACATTTATCTAGGTATTGCCGCCAGATTCATGCCTGGTCGACAAGTTCTATCGACTGAAGAAGCGAATAGCCTTGGCGTTAGCCCCACATATTTTAACGATTGTTCAGACATGGTATTGCTTAGCTCCAGGGGCGGGAACACTTATCAACGAAAGTTTATGGAATCCTTTGTAAGGCCAGGGATCGGCTTAGAAAACTGGGTATCAAGGTCAAATTATCCTGCACTTAATATCGTGCAGACATCACCAACTCATATGTCATTCTATGCGAATCAAAATTACGCTCAACCAACTAGTAATGTACACCGGTACTCTCTTAGGATTGATGGGATAAGCTCAATTCATGCCGAATACGATGGAGGCGAAATGTTGACCAAACCGTTTTTATTCGAAGGCAGGCAATTGTTCATGAATTACTCTACATCTGCCGCTGGCGGACTTCGCGTGGAGATCCTTAACAAAGAAGGAAAGGCATATCAAGGATTCTCAATGAATGATTGTATTGAATCGGTAGGCAATTATATCGACGACCAAATTAAATGGAAAAGCAATAGCAATGTTAGCACTCTTAAAGGAAAAGTTGTGAGGCTTAGAATATTTTTAAAGGACGCGGACTTGTACTCTCTTAAGTTCAAATGAGTCGAATGTAATTAGTGCTCACTTACGACTAAGCCTAAAGAACAGAATACTGCCTATGAGTATCATTATTACCGTAGGGACCCACATCAGTAGCGGAGCAATCTCATCCGAATCTCTATTATCTGCGTAAATGATTCCCAAAAAGTACAAGAATGCAACGACCATGCTAATTGCAAAACCTGACGTGGTCTCGCTCCTCTGACTAACTACACCCAAAGGGATGCCGATCAAAGCGAAGGCAAAACATGCAAAAGCAAATGAGTGCCTTTTCTGAATTTCAGTTCTAATTTCGTTCTTCTTTTTTTCACTGATAGATTCATCTCCATTCAATCGTTTCCTCAACTCACTAGTATCTAAGTTACTCGGTTTAAGTTTTTTGGGATTATTGCGAAACGAAGACAAGTCCAGAGGGATCGTTGTTTGCTCAGCGCTAATTCCTGGAAGCAAGTTATCAAAATCAGTCGGATCCTTTTCATTTTTTATGACTCCCTCGGCATTATTCAATAGCAATAACAACTGATCTTCAGACTCATCATATTCTACACCTGCCTCCAAAGCTCTTATATAGCGTATCGGCGACTTATTCTCATCAAGCTCTACAACTTCTAGACCAAGTAATTTATTACCGTTTCTGGACTCGGCATAAATACGATAGTTAGGAAATTGATATATGGCTTTATCGGGTACAATCAAAGCCAAGGGATCATCGATTGCCATATTATAGAGAGTTTCTTTCATCGCGGCCTTTCCACGCGGTGCAATTTGAGTATTAATCAAAAAACTTAAAAAAACTAAAACTGCCGCAATTAGAAAAACTGGACGGCAAAGTCTGAACATACTCATTCCAGACATACGAAACGAAAGCAATTCATTGTCTGCTGAAAGTCTACCAAAAACGAGTAATACCCCTATAAGCAAACTCCAAGGAATGGTGAAAATTAGAGAGTACGGTAATATGTAGAGGATGAATTGGAGGACCGATTTGACCGGCAAGTTCCGGTCAACGAGTAACTCAAAAATCTGCTTAAATAAATTACCTAAAACGAATATTAGGCTCAGTACGATGACACCAAAGATCGTTGCAAATAATACCTGCCGACCGATGTATCGGTCGGAATAGCTAATTAATGGACCCACGGCAGAAGAATAACGCCTATACGTAATTCTTCAAATGAGAGCCTTAAATTTGTACGTGGCCTAAGAAGACTCCTCTGATTTTAGCTGCTCATAAAGCTCAAATGCATCAGAAGCACTCATTCCTTCATGAACGACGCCTCTGACAGCTTTCATCATTGGAACCGGAGCATCTGCTTGGAATATGTTACGTCCCATATCTACTCCTGAAGCTCCCTGCGCGCAGGCATCAAAAGCCATCTGTAAAGCATCCTTCTCTGGTCTCTTTTTACCACCAGCAATAACAATTGGGACAGGACAACAGCTAGTGATTGTATCAAAGCCATCATCGATGTGATAACATTTAACCATATGACAACCCAGTTCTGCCATGAGCCTAGTGGCCATGCGGAAGTACTTCGCTGTTCTCTCCATTGCACGCCCGACAGCAACGACTCCCATCACTGCGATTCCGTATCTTGCCGCTGCATCGATGAGGTTAGTTAAATTTTGCAAAGACTGCCTCTCATGTTGGCTCCCAATGAAAACCTGAACTGCGAGAACTGAAGCATTTAACCTAATGGCTTCATCGATATCAACTGCCAAATGCTCATTCGAAAGCGGCTCATAACCTGGCCGAGCTAATTTCGCAGGTTGCCCACCGATCTCACCTTCCCACTCATCAATAGTGCTTACCATACTAGTGCCTCCGGAGGCTCTCAGGGCAATGGCTTTTTGAGTAGATGCTGGAATAATTGATCTCTGTATTCCTCGTGTAAGCATCAAGCAATCACAATAAGGCTCTAAAGGAAGGATAGTTTGATCTACTCTTTCTAATCCAGTCGTCGGCCCCATGAAATAACCATGATCGAATGCAAGCATGATCGTTCTTCCTGATTCAGGATTGAATATATGAGCAAGTCTGTTCTGAAGGCCCCAGTCATATTGATGAGATCCTTTTAAGAAAAAGTTAGGAGCAGTTTGAGGAGTGTCTGTATAATATTCCTTCTGCTTTTGTTCATTGTTTCCGTCTAAGTCTGCCATTGTTTTCTATTGGTTTAATTTATTATATGTAATTAGTTGTTAGCAAATTCCGCCATCGCTCTAAAGATTATAGCAATCGAGCAGGCCCCAGCATCTGGATGTCCTACTGATTTCTCTCCCAGTGTCTTTGCCCTCCCCATTGTTGCAACCATATCCTTGCTCTGATCTCTTCCTGACTCTGCAGCTGAGGCGACTGCTCCTAAGGCCTCATTAATGGGTAATTCCTTAGATTGTAAAGACTCGTTCGCTGCAGGATCTAAAGCATCAATCATTGTTTTATCTCCAGGAGAAGCTCCTCCCCTAGCCTGAACTCCCTCGTTTGCAGCTACTAAAAAATCGGATAGTGAGGATGAATCAAATGCCAGCTTTCCATCAAGCGCTTTTGCTCCGCTACGAAAAAGCGTGCCGAAAAGCGCACCAGAAGCTCCTCCCATGGAACTCATCATTGCCATGCCTGCCGCATTGAAAATTGATTTAATATCGGCAAATGAGTCACTCTCAAGCTTCTCTAAGACTGCAGTCATTCCTCTCTGCATGCCTATTCCATGATCTCCGTCTCCAAGG
The DNA here is from genome assembly GCA_004211885.1 of Verrucomicrobiaceae bacterium. Lineage (GTDB taxonomy): Bacteria > Verrucomicrobiota > Verrucomicrobiia > Verrucomicrobiales > DEV007 > EC70. The sequence continues at coordinate 9,370 of SHBV01000070.1, read as the reverse complement.
TTTCTGTCAGCATCAGTGAGTATCGGCTCGGATTCGATAATTTTCCTAGCAACGAGTTTCACCATTTCTAGTGATTCTGATACATCTAATGATTCTTTGGCCATTATTAATTTAAAATAAAATTTAAAGTTTCGTATAGCACACTGACTCGCAGGGAACGTCCCAATATCTCTTAAGCTCATCATTGAGTTTTGTGATACTAAAAGAAATTCCAGACATTTCCTGACACGTCACTAGGGGACCAACGATTGTATCATAAACGCGTACCCCGCGTTTGTTAAGGTACTCCTTAGCCTTCCTGAGGCAAATCAAGCACTCCATCATGGTTGTTGCTCCTAGACTATTCACAAACAATAAGATTTCATCACCTTCCTTGAGATCATCAACATCTGAATCGTCAGTAAAGTCTTTAAATATCAAGTCCAGCATTTGAGGGGTCAAATCATCAGCAGTCGTCATAGGAATTTCAGAAACACCAGGCTCTCCGTGAATGCCCATCCCTAAACCTATGAGCCCCTCGTCAATTTCGAAGGTAGGCTTACCCGTTGCAGGTATTGAACCAGGCGACATTGAAACTCCAACTGATCTTGTCTGAAGAACCGTCAACTTGGCAATCCTCTCGAGTTCATCCAACGTCTCTACAGACTGTGACGCAGCACTGACCATCTTAACGATAAGAACTAGCCCGGCAATTCCTCGCCTCTCTTCCTTGGACTCTGGAGGAGCTGAACATACATCATCTGTAATTAGAACAGTTTTCACTTCGATCCCCTCTTCTTCAGACAACTCAGCCCCAATATCGAAGTTCATAACATCCCCAGCATAGTTTCCATAAAGGTACAGAACACCATTGCCTCTACTGATCGCAGATGTTGCCTCGAGTACTATGTCAGGCGGAGGCGCAGCAAAAATATCACCGCAAGCGGCACCGTCAGCCATATTGGTCCCAACTAATCCATGGTAAATAGGCTCATGACCTGCACCTCCCCCAATGAGCAAAGCAACCTTACCTTCAGGTATTTCTTTTTTTATAATTGAGCGAGTTCCAACCTTTACACAATCACCATCATAAGCCTCCACAAGACCATCAATGAGTTCATCGGCCACCTTTAAAGGGTCATTAATTAGTTTTTTCATTTATGAGATCAATTTTGAATGAATTGGATAAGAGCAAATCTGCAAGTCCCTCGCAAGCTAAAAGGCTACAAATGATAAGTTTGAGTTATTTAATAGGATGAAATTATAATTGCACCAATGTGACTGACAGACTGGAACTTTAGCGAAAAACAGTTAAGTTTTCAATATAGACATTTCTGTGACTGGAATATTAAACATATTACTCTTTTTGCTCTTTCAAGTAGTTGATCCTACATCTCCAAAAGGATCTGACCCTGAAAAAGTAAACATTAAAAATCTTCCGGATTGGACCGCAGCCTTATCGGCTCACAATGACGGATTGTCTGATGTCGCCTTATTAAAATTAGAAGAAATCAATTCGCGCCAGGACTTATCTGATGAAAACAGGACAAGAATCAGAGCTCTATTAGTAGAGAATCTTGTAAGGACCGGTCAATATGAAGAAGCTCTCAGTACCGCAAAGGGTGATGAATTCCCATTCTGGAGAGGAATGGCTCTCTCAGGACTTGGGCGACTCACAGAGGCCTTACCAATATTATATCAGTTCATAGACGATCCTTCTGACACTAGACACGAAAATGCTTTAATAACTATATCATCTGCGTACGACTCCATCGGGATGGCGGATAAATCCATTCAAATAATCTCGGATTCTTTAGAAAAGTCTAAAGAGTCACCTCGAAGTCCTATCATATACTTAATTTTAGCTGATCTACACATCACAAAAGGCAACTACGATGAGTCTCTAAAATCACTTAACAAGGCAACCATTAGCCCAAAGTCCAGATTTAAGCTTTTAGCGGAAATTATAAGGTCAAGGAACCTAATATACTCAAATAGACTTGAAGAAGCCAATGACTTGTTAAGAAAACTCTATCGTAATCCTAAGGAATTTTCCCCAGACATTTACAAAACATTAAATCTTCTAAGGGCCGAGACTCTAAGAAGACTTGAACAATTCGACGAATCTCTATCTGTACTTCAAGCCGCCGTTGAAAATGCTCCTCCCGGAACTAACACTTTTCCTTTCTTTGACTCAATGATTCTGATTAAGGAAGAATGTAAAGAGCAACTTAATGATCTATTAAAAAATTGGATCAAATCTGAAAACAAGCAACTTTCTAGGCAGGCAACTTATTACAACATTGAGGCCACCTCAACTGACCCAGAATCATCTTTAATTGAACTCAAAGAGCTAACTCAAACTGAAGATAAAATTTCATTACTATCAAACATATTGATAGCGGAAATTCTCATTAGTGATTCCAAGCCTCAGGATGCACTTGAAATCCTCTCTGGTCTCAGCGAGCAAACAAATGATACTAAGCACAAAGCGACGATTGCTTTTCTTGAAGCAAAGGCTCACACATCCACAAAAGATTTCAGATCTGCAAAGGAAAGTTACTTGAAGGTGAGTTCCCCCGAATATGCAATTAATGCAGCTTTTAATGCAGCACTCACAGAAGTCAAAGCCAATGAAAAAAATGAATTCACTTTCGAAGTTTCAAGTTTCAACAAGATAGGAAGTATCACTGCGCGTGGAGACCTGATGATAGAACAGGGGCTCCTATTAGCCTCTGAACAAAACTCATCTGCATTATCTAAACTTGAAACTTTCACTACTCAATTCCCACAACACCCAAGGACTGCCGAAGCCCATTTGGCCATTGCTGCGATTAACCTTTTAGCATTTCCACCTAAAACTAAGTCTGCCCGTGAAGCTCTTTCCTTAGCCAGAAATTTCGCAATAACCCCAACTGACAAGCAAAGAGCTGATTATCTTGCTTTCTGGATCGAAGAAAGCGCTGGAAACCTTGCAGAGTGCTTAAAATTTGGTGATTCATTCATAAAAAAATGGCCTGACTCATCCCAAGCACCAAGTATCCGCATGCGCCAAGCAGAGCTATGCTTCAGGAACAAAGACTACTCAGAATCATTACACAACTTTGAAAAATTATATACTGATTACCCAAATTCACCCTTAGCTATCAGGGCAAGGTACTTTGCGGGACATTCCGCACGCCTAACTCTAACAGAAGAAGGCTCACAAAGGGCACTCTCATTATGGCAGAAGGTAGCAGAAAGTGATAGCACGCTAGCATCTAGGGCAAGGCTCGAACAGGCCAAGCTGAAGTTGAACACCAACTTACGGACCGAAGCGATACAGATACTCGATTCTATTATTGATGAGTCAGAAGCAGATGAAATCAAAATTTCCGCACTCACATTGAAGGGCAAGGCCCTCTATGAATTGGGAGGCACAAACGCTAGCAAATTCAATGATGCGATCGAATCATTTGACCTGATACTTCAAATTCAAACCTTACGAACTCGTGACCGTAACGAAGCTCTATTCCGCAAGGCCAAGGCTTACGAATTGCTGGGTCAAATCACTGAATCACTAGAATCTTTCTATGAAATATTGACTGCTCCAAGGCCTCCCCTAGCTGAAAATGAATCACCAGAATTAAACTGGCACTACAAAGCGGGATTCGAATGTATACGAATCCTAGAAAAGCGCGGCTCAGATCAGGACCTTAAAGCCGCTATCATTATTGCCGATCAACTCTCTAATACTCCAGGAATACGATCCAATGAAGCTAAGACCTTGAGTGAAAGACTGAGACTAGAAAACTTCATATGGAAGGACTAAGCTCCTAACTCGACCTAGATGCAATTAAGGAATTAGCGAATAAAACATATCGCCGAAACGCATCAAAAGTATCGCAGAGACTGCAGTCGATGACACTAGAACGATTCCAACAGCAATGAGCCTCCTTGTCCTTTTGTTTCTGGGAACTAGGGAAAAAACGAGACCAGAAAGCACTAATAGAGTCACAGTCAGTATTACTGATGACATAAAAGCGTTCGCAGGATAAGTTTCACTCCTAACGATTTTATAATCATTAATGAGCCATACAGAAGTTAAAATCAGAACTCCAATAACAAAAGATGATAAGTATCTGAGCTCTGATTTGAATTTCATTATGAACTAATTATAAAGCAATATGAACTATATCAATTCATTTTCTCATGAAAGAATAGCTTTAATATCATCGTCACTTAGGCCACTCATCCTTGGTTCAGAATCATTCATAGCAACACTTATTAGTCCTTTTTTACGCTCTTGAAGCTTAAGAATTTTTTCTTCAACCGTACCAGCTGCAATCAATTTATATGAGTGGACTGACTTAGTTTGCCCTATCCGATGAGCTCTATCCGTGGCTTGATTTTCAACTGAAGGATTCCACCATGGGTCAAAATGAATAACTGTATCTGCGGCTGTAAGATTCAATCCATATCCACCGGCTTTGAGGGAAATCAGGAAAACTGGATGCCCATTACTATCATTTTGAAATGACTGGACCTGAGAATCTCTTTCTTTACGTGAAGTAGATCCATCCAGGTAATAATAGCCTATTTCATTTTTTTTAAGCTCTTCCTTGATGATCCTAAGCATACCAACAAACTGTGAAAAGATTAGAACTTTACCACTTGAATCAATCGACGAACGCAAGATTGACATCATTGGTCCAATTTTCCCTGATGAATCCTTTTCAATGTCTTCAGTGCCCAAATTAACCAAGTTTGAGTCACAACTTACTTGCCTCAGTCTAAGTAACAGAGTCAGGACCTCCATACGCGAAGACTGATCCATTTGTTCTGAGTCGAATTTTACTAATTGCTCTTTTCCTATACGTAAAATCCCATCGTAAGTCTTTCTCTGCTTGGATGTTAGGCCGCAATGGATAATTTGTTCAGACTTGCCAGGTAAATCATCGAGGACCGCCTCTTTCGTTCTACGGAGAATGAAAGGAGAGACTCTTCTCTTTAAATTTAAACGGTCAGATTCAGAAATATTTTCTGAATAGCGCTGAAGGAAATCTTTTTTGTAACCAAGGTACGAGGGATTCACTAACTCCATTACACTCCACAGATCGAGTAGCTTATTCTCAAGTGGCGTACCGGAAAGAGCCATAAAGGCATAGGAATTTAGTGATGACAGGGCTCTGAAGGTCTTAGTGTCTGGATTTTTAATGTATGAAGACTCGTCAGCGACGATAAGAGAAAAGTTCAATTCTTCATATAATTTCGAGTCATTTACGACCGTAGCATAACTAGTAATTATGATATCAGATGTAGTAACTTTTGAGAAATTTTCAGTTCTATTTTTTCCATGAAGAATAAGAATTTTACAATCATGAGTGAATCTTTGGATTTCACGACTCCAATTATCAATTAAGGAAGTGGGGCAAATAATCAAAGTCGGCCCCTTAAGCCAATGAGCCGAACAGATGAGCGCTAAAGTTTGAATGGTTTTACCTAGGCCCATCTCATCAGCTAAAATGATACCGCAGCCCTGACTGAGCCGCGCATTCATCCATGAAACGCCTCGGCTCTGATAGTTCTTTAATGTGGCTGAAAAGCCGAACTTTGATGGACTCAAATCCTCATAATCATCAACTCCCGAATAATCAGTCAGATCATGTAAAAGCCCTTTTGCATAGAAGGCTTCTACTGCTTCGACTTTCCTTTTAACTGAACCTTCATTCACTGACTGCTCAATTGTAGATACCTCGAACCCATTAAAGAGTTCAGAAATACCTCTATTATTTAAAGCCAAAATTTCTCCACTATTACTCTTCTTGGATGATTTACCCTGAGTCAAAAGTCGCCTAATCTCATTCTCTTTCACCTTTGTTCCTTTGCCGCCAATGAACTCTAATTCAAAATCAAAGTAACCTCCCCCATCCTCTTTAACCTTGATCCTGGGCCTCACCTTTTCAATTCTTTTAGTGACATTATAAAATCGATCACCAAGGACAACCTCGGCTTTCCCTTCACGGATCACTTCGTCAAGCTCACCTGCGTAAAAAGAGAACACGTTATCTTCACCAGAAATGCTCCAACGATATGAATTGATAATTTCGCAACTCGACTTCTTAAGTTCTTCGATACGAGCGAAACTTTTGGCCCCATGAGCTCTGAGTAACTGTAACTTTGAATTTTCATACAAATCATTTACAATAGCGCCTTTTTCGTAGATGAATTCGGCCCTCACCTCAATGTTTTTTAGTGAACCCTCAACACGGAATTTAAGCTTTGGTTTATCAGGTAATAAACGAAGCGATTTAATCAAGCCATCTGAACATTCCATGTGGAACAAGCTATTGATTATGGGGGAGTTACGCCTCAACCAATCTACTGAAACCAGGACTGAAGACTCTTGATTAGGATCCTCAAGGATTTCATTCAGCACATCAAGAACATCATCAGATGAAGTTTCACTATAAATAGGCATCAACACATTAAGTTCTGTATTGAGCACCCATAGCGCGGATCCTAACCGCAAAAAACAATACCCACTCATATCGCCCCTGGATAACTTTACTAAAGAATTATCGACTGTAGATCCTTGTACGGTTAACGGTATTCGAGCATTTGTTTCTGAAATTACGCAGGAGCATATCTTCTCCGAAAAATTTGATTTAAAACCAACCCTGAAACCACGAAGACATTGCAAAATCATCCCCAATTCTTTTCGATTGCAATTCAGCTCCAGTCCTTTGGTTATCGCAACATTGTCTAAAACTTTCTGCAATTTAGATAGTTGATTAATAGTTGAGCCTTTGTCACAGCTAGATTGCTCAAATTTAATTAAAATTGACTCAATGTTACTAAGATTATCCATTTCACAGTAAATCACTGGCAATAGTTTTTCTTCGGTAAATTCGCCTGTATTTCCTTCGTCTTCAGTGACTTGTAGTTTCTCATCGACAATTTTAGCCTCTTCTCTAATCGAATGAAGCACCACAGCCAGAGAGTGCTCACAAATACGACCCTCTTTTAGAGCTCGCCTGCACCTGCAAAGATTGTCAACATCCTCAAGCGTTCTGAATTTAAGTCCACAAACGTATTTTTTTCTACCCTCTATAACATGACCTGTAAATAGAAGAACCCCATCAGCGCCATTCAAAAGGCTACATGAGGATTTTAATACTGAGCCTGCAGCAACATAAGTCTTTGCCTCTTTGAAACAATCCCAACCTCCCAAACCTGCCAAATCCTTTTCTTGAATTACCATGTCATATTAAATGAATTTGAATAATGTTTTTACACGAATCAAAAAGATTAAGTATATTGATTTTTAGCAAAGAATGGTAGATGTGAACCATTCACTATTTGATGAAGATTGTAGCCATAGCAAACCAGAAAGGAGGAGTCGGAAAAACAACGACATCAATCAATTTGTCAACATGCATCGCATCAAGCAGCAAAGAGAGGGTCTTGCTAATTGACCTCGACCCACAAGGAAATGCAACTAGTGGCCTTGGATTTACACCAGAACCAGAGACAAGTTTATATGAGGTCCTGCTAGGGACAGAGGAAATAGGCTCTAGAATACTTGAGACAAGGTTCGAAAACCTTTCGATTATCCCCGCAGACATGGATCTTGCAGGCGCTGAAATAGAACTGGCCCAATCTGAAGATCACCTGACTCGTTTACGTGAAGTCTTAGCAAAATTAAAGAAATCCTCCAATCATGATTACGTTATCATTGATTGCCCACCATCACTCGGGGTCTTAATGACTTCAGCACTCGCTGCCGCTGACGAATTACTTATTCCCCTTCAATGTGAATTCTTTGGTCTCGAAGGGCTCGCCAAGATTGTGCACGTTCAAGAGCAAGTTAGACTTTCCGGAGCAAATCCCGATGGTTGTATCGAAGGGATCGTAATGACAATGTTTGACGGTAGGACAAACCTATCAAAACAAGTAGTAGAACAGGTACGGGAGTATTTCCCTGATGAAGTCTATAAGACTGTCATAAGGAGATCTATCCGCTTAGGAGAAGCTCCAAGCTATGGACAATCCATCATCGAGTATGACAACAATTCAAATGGCGCAATCGATTACCGTTCTTTAGGCAGGGAATTCTTAAAAAGGCACAAATAACCTGAAGACTCATACTCAATTATTTACTAGAGTTGCAAGGTAAAGCTATTGGGTCATATTTCATAAAACTTTAGAAAAATTAAAAACACTTTTTAAAACCTTAGGACATAGAAACGGGAACAGATAAATGGTTAAATGGATAATCAAAAAAATCGTTGGCTCTAAGCATCAAAAAGAGCTCAAAAGACTCAAAGCTACAGTCGAGAAAATTAATCAACTAGAAGTTGAGTTTCAGTCACTTTCTGATGATCAGCTTAGAGAAAAGACAGCCAATTGGAAAGAACACCTGAGAAACTTTGAAGTTCAGCTCGATCAAGACATCGATGCCTGGAAAAATAAGGAGCTCCAAAGAATATCTAAGAATGATCATCAAGCCAGGCGAGACATTGAAGAGCAGGTCAGGCAAAGAAAAAATGATCTGATTCCAGATGTACATCAAAAGCAGGACGCTTATTTGACTCAAATCCTTCCCCAGGCGTACGCAGTCGTAAAGAACGGTGCTCGAAGAATGGTTGGACTTTCTTATTCCGTTTGTGACCAGCCTATGTCTTGGGATATGATTCATTTCGATTGTCAATTATATGGTGGGATCGGTCTTCATAGAGGGATGATTGCGGAAATGGCTACGGGTGAAGGAAAGACTCTAGTAGCGACATTACCCGTCTATTTGAATGCTCTGACCGGTAGAGGAGTTCATGTAATTACTGTGAACGACTATCTTGCACGGCGAGACTCCGAATGGACTGGTGAATTGTTAAAGTTCCTAGGACTATCTATTGGCTGCATTCAAAGCCAAATGCCTTCCGACAGAAGGCGTGAAAATTATAATTGCGATGTCACGTACGGGACGAACAGCGAATTTGGTTTTGATTATTTGCGCGATAACGGAATGTCCCACTCAATTGATGAGCAAGTACAAAGGGGCCATTACTTTGCAATCATCGACGAGGTCGACTCAGTCCTAATTGATGAAGCTAGAACACCTCTAATTATTTCGGGCCCATCTACTGTCACTCATACGCATCAGTATGACCGCTTCAAACCACTCGTTAATCAACTAGTAAAGAAACAAACCAATCTTTGTAATGAAGCCATGCAGCAGGCCAAACAGGCCCTAGATTCCAGTGATTCTGAGACCGCAGGAAGAGCAATGGTCAAAGTTAAATTCGGTCAACCCAAGAATAGGCAACTCCTACGCCTAATGGAAGAACCAGAGAATAGGAGAATTGCCGAAAAGTCCGAGCTTAGCCTTTACCAAGACACTCATAAGAAGGCT
>SHBV01000007.1 GCA_004211885.1 Verrucomicrobiaceae bacterium | reverse complement strand
CAAACTCACAGGGTTTGAAAAGCATCGCCTGAAGAAGGAGGATTTTCGGGACGATAGCGTTGACTCTGCGGAGTTGACCAGTGCCGAAGCAGGTGTGGCTCTGTATCACTTTCAGGCCGATCCGAACGGTTCAGGTGACGTTGGTCAGGTCTTTGTCCGTTTCCAGGAAATGGCGACAGGGAACATGGTCGAAAGGTCATGGGCCATTCCTTACGAACATGAAGCCTTGAGACTCGAGCAGAGCAAACCTTCAATGCAACTCGCCGCAATCGCCGGCATGTTCGCCGAAAAAATCCGCTCCAGCCCGATCGGCGAAACCATTGATCTTGAGGAAATGAGAACTCTATCCTCCCGGCTCCGCAACAGTTACGGAAAAAATAAGCGAGTTTCCGAGCTCATCAGCATGATCGAAAAGGCCAGCCAATTATCACAATAATGACTCATTTAAAAAAACCAATGAAAGTTATCAAAGTCCCTACTCTCATCCTCCTAGGAATTTCCTTAATGCTCGGGCACCTGCATGCTCAGAAAGAATCAACTCCGGTCCCTGAACCAAATCAGATCAATGCAGCACCTAAAGTTCTCAAAGATAAGGTACCAGACATACCCCCGGTCAATCCCTTAACCGAACAGGACCGTGAAGGAAATATCATTGATGATAACGGATCCCTGATCATCAAGGCCAGTGGCTTCAGACCAAGACCCGTGCCGGTCTTCTATAGCGCGAGGGCCGAAAGTTCAGTGAACGTGAATTCCTCCGGCTGGAATGCCAATTCAACGGTGACATTTGAGGTTATCCAGGGAGAAGCAAAAGAACTGATCCTAGATTTGATAGGGGACGGGGACATTATCAATGTAAACGGCGACGGAATCCTTGACTGGGCAGTGCGTCAGTCGACCATCGACGGTAAGAAAAAAAGGCACCTTGAGATCAGGCCCAAGGCAAAATCAGGAATCATTATTGCTGAGATCAACGCTTCAAAAAAATGGAATAAATTACCGGACAAGGTCGAACTTGTCACACTCGGACCGGCAAAGACGGTCGGTTACTCTTCACTCATAAGTCTAACATCGGACCGTACCGTTGATCTGACAATCACCAGCGCAGAAGGTCTCGTTCCCGTAAAAACAGCCACAAAAAAAGACCGGAACTGGAAATTCCAGGGACATGGAACCAATTCATTGACCCTAGGCATGAGGAGAGGCGGAGCTTCCCTTCCTCCGGTCGGGCTCAATAATATCAGTATCAGCGGATCAATTGATAAGACCATGACCAGTGCGGCATTTGTAATCACCGGCACCGCTCAGGTATCAGAACAAAAAGGAGGCACGATCGAACTGCTGTCCGGGCACGCGGCACTGAGTACTCTTCCCGTCGATGAGAATTATTTCGTGAAAATGCGGCCAGGCACTGACAAGGCTAATCCGTTATACGAAATGAATTTCAAGGGTCCTGGATCATTTCCTTTCAGGGTAGAGTTTCAGGCGGGATTAATTAAGAAAGGAGATTGGTTCACTCTGGATTTCAAGATCCCTTCAGGTTCAGTGGTCCCGGTCAGTATAACCGGTCTGGACAATGAAGTAAGTTTTGACCCGGGCAAAATCGTTTTCCCAACAAAAAATCAGGATAACTGGATCGGATTCTTACCTGCCAACGGTCACTGTTCTGTGGCATGGAAAAAGGCCAGCAGTTCAGAGGAAGGAAAACTCTTCTTCGCCTCCGACGCTCAGATCGAGACATCGGTCGGGGCAGGACTTCTCAGACAAACAACTACTCTGAACCTTAGCCTTCTTCAGGGAAAGCTGAACGGGCTCAGTATCCTAGTTGAGGGAGTCGGTGAGATCCTGACCGTAGAGGGAAGCAATGTCCTTGACTGGACGTTAAACAATGAAGGTGATGGACGCGTCCTTAATATTACCAGCGCGAGGCCCGTTTCAGGTTCAGACAAGTTAATCATCAAGAGTCAGACAGCTCTCGGTGAGTTCCCATTGAAAGTTGAGCCACTCAGATTCACTCCTCAGGACGCTGTCAGGCATTCCGGATTCGTCCGAATATCGAATGAGGGAGCTGTCAGAATTAATGTGAGTGGGGTTAACGGACTCATTCAGACAACTGCTGACAAGTTTCCGGGACCAAATCTCAAAGGTTCCAAGCAAATTATCGTTTATCAGTTCCCGTCATCAAAGCATAATTATCAGATCAACATCGATCAGATCTTGCCGGAAATTTCCGTATCACAGATCGTGATCTACGAGCTGACAGAATCTGATAGAATCATTTCCGCCCAGATCGAACTGGATATCAGGGAAGCCCCTATAAGGGAATGGAGCCTCATCATCCCTTCAGGCTATGACCTCGCTTCACTGACTGGAGCTGAGGTCGCTGATTATGTGGTCGGTACCGGCCCTGGAAACGGAACCAGATCACTAAAAGCACTCTTCGGAAAGGCAGTTTCGGGACGGCAATTGATTCAGATCCGACTGACCAGAAAAATGACCGCTGATCCCGGCGAATGGGAACTCCCCTATCTAAATTATCAGAACGCAAAATCGGTCCGGGGTCATGTCGGAGTAAAGTCTGTCCCAGGATACAGGATAACAACCGGCACTATCAACCAGTTAGCTGAAATCCCCCAGGCCTACTTCCCTGTCCGGGTCGAGGGCCTGCAGCAGACTTTTCGTCTGCGTGACCGGGAATGGAGTGCCAAGGTCAACATTGAAGCACTCGATCAAAATGTTCAGGCAGATGTTTTCCATCTCTACTCTCTGAAGGAGGGAATTGCCTACGGAAGCGTACTACTTAACTATTTTGTGGTCGGCGCCCCGGTCAGTGAGTGGCGACTGGCCATTCCTCCAGAAATTGGCAATATCGTGATTGATGGTCATAACGTCAGGGACTGGACCAGAGACAGTGAAAAGGACCATGTCATTGTGTCGCTACACCAACCAACGCTTGGCGCAGCGACATTACTCCTGACCTTCGAGCAACCGATGAACGCCAGGGGCGGATCATTGTCTCCAGGCAAGGTGAGTCCGGTAGGCGTCCAGGGAGAAAGAGGATACATTCAGATCGTGAGTCCCTCCCAGGTCAAGCACGAGATCACCACTCAGTCGAGTGGACTTCTTAAAATGGAACCCCTAGAACTGCCCGCTGAGTTCAAACTGCTAAGTAACTCACCCTCACTCGCCGTGTTTCAGTACTCGGCCCGACCATTCGAACTAAAAATGCAGACCGACTGGTTTGAGCAGGGCAAAACACTCGAACAGGTCGTTGACTTCGCCACACTTAACAGTCACGTCTCCAGTGACGGACAGATCGTGACCACAGCACTTTTTCTGGTCAAGACACGAGGCAGTAAAGCTCTAAGAATAAAGCTACCCGAAGGCATTAACTTATGGGACACCAAGGTCAACCAGAAAACAGTTAATGCCCGAAACAGTGGTGACATCACACTCATTCCGCTCAGCGCAAGCCTTGACCCAAACACTCCTGTCGAAGTGGCCTTGAACCTGGGACAGGAATCAGGAAAGAAACGAAGGCCCCTGATCCTTGCCCCGACTGTCCTTTCCCCAACACTCACAACGAACTGGAATATCACTGCAGACCCGGGACAATTACTAATACCTGTCGGAAAGAATACTCCAGTAATGACAACCCCGGCACTGACACAGTCAGGATTCGAATGGGTCCAGACCAAAGGGATCAACAAACTGATCATTATTATGATCCTCACAGTGATCGGTTCATTAATCGTATCAAAGGCCAAAGGAATTCTTAGCTTTCAGGCAATTGGCCTTATGATCCTCGGACTGAGCATCCTTACCGGACTATTCTCTGCGGAACAGGCGATGAGAGAACGACGAGTCAATGTATCCAAGCTGGAATTTGTGCTCCCCGTTCTCGATTCGGGCGAAGAAGTGCAGATCGGAGTCAGAAACATCCCCAGCTGGGAATCTATGATCTCTTGGACCGGACTAGCCATTATGGCAATGGGCATTCTTATGACCGGAGCCTCTATTATATTTAGAAGAAAAGGTTGGTGGCAATGTGTTCTAAAAGACAGGATTAATCCGGTCTGGTTTAATGCACTGGCTTGGGTCCTGATCCTTGCAGGGATACTCTCACAGCACGCAGGTGCCGGCATCTTCTTTCTCTTAGTTTCATTCCTCATATACACAGGAGCCATACACTCCAACATGATCAATTGGTTCAAACTGCTCATTTCCCGCACACTGGAACGGAAGGAAAAAATCCTCGCATCCAAAGCGGCCAGCAAAGAAAGAACGGAAGTGCCTGATCCAGTTTCAGTGAAGAGAAAGCGCGCATCCAAAGTGACTAGGAAAAAGAAACCAAAAGGACCTGCCACTGGCGGCGTCGTCCCTACAATCATTGCTATCAGCTTGTTTGGTTGGTTCCTCGGTAAGACGGACCAGGCCCTAGCTGACCATCATGACCACCCACTGACTGCTGACCAGATCATACAGAAAGTGACCATTAAGGAGGGACGGCTCTATGGGACACTTAGCCTGACCGCTAATGGTGAAGTTGATGATACCGTCATCCTACTTGATGAACCGGCTGTTCTGACCCGATTCAAGGGTAACGGTCTCCGTGTCACCAAACAGGTGAACGGTGATAAATTCAGTTACATTATGGTCATTGAGCGGGAAGGAAATGTGACCTGTGAATGCTCGTATGAATTGGCTGGCCCGGATCCACTCAAGGAATTTGCTCTACCTACCAGTTCAGCGGCGACTCATGACCTCGAACTCAGGCTCGATCAGAGCGGTTGGGAATTTTATTCAGATGCAGCAGTAAGAACTGAGCCCGTACAGGACCTTCAGGCAACTGAGAGCGGAGCCAAGATGATGCTCGGACTTCAGGGAAGAGGAGCAAAAATCACTCTCAAACCACAGACCAGAGATACGTCCTCCGAAAAAGCTGAATTCACCGCAGAGTCTTCGAACCTGTTCGTCCCCGGACCTGGCATAGTTGACGGTCTTCACAAGGTAACGGTCCGGCCATCCAGAGGACAGATCCGCCAAATGCAGTTCAAGGTTCCCGTCACATTCACCGTTAGTAATGTGACTAATGAAAATTTGAGTAACTGGCGATTTGATCCCGAGACTCAGTCGCTCCGGGTCGAATTCAGCCCGGCACACAAGGCCCCGTTTATTGTCAATATAATGACTCAAAAAGACATCGGTTCACTGCCCGCGGAAATGAACCTCGGTCCAGTCTCCGTGACCGATTCTCAGAGAGAATTCGGCATGATTGGCATCGCCTTCGGTCAGGATGCCCAGCCTGGGAATATCAGCGTTGAGGGAATGTCTAAAGTCAATCCAGATGATTTTGATCCCGAGCTAATCGGTTCAATCAACAAGACAAAGGTCAATAATAAACCGACACACGTACTTCATCAGGCTTACCGTTATCAGGGCAATGGAGGAACAATGACCGCGAATGTAACTCCGGTCTCACCGGAAGCCAGAGTCACTACCAGTCAGACACTGTCTATTGGAAATGAAAGACTCGTCCTGGCAATTGATATGGAGGTAAACATCACGCGTGCCGGTCTCTTTAAGCTCAGCTTTACTATTCCTCAAGGATTGGAAATCGAATCAGCAAGCGGTCCATCACTCAGTCATTGGACAGAATCCACAGAGGACGAGCAAAGAATCATCACTCTGAACCTTAACGGAAGAACGCTCGGAGCACAGTCATTCTCAATTTCAATTGCGGGCCCTGCTCCTGGAGCCTTGGACGAATGGAAAGTACCCAGAATCTCTTTACTCGAAGCTACTCGACAGAACGGACAACTCCTGATTGTTCCAGAACAGGGGATCCGGGTCCAGACACTGAACCGGAACCATGTCCAACCCAAAGACGCAAGATCACTCACGGGGAACAGACCAGGAACACTCGCATTTGGACTCTTGCAGGCGGACTGGGACCTGTCGATCAGTATCGAGTCGCTTGATCCCTGGGTCACTTCACAGGTCCTGCACGAAGTGACTCTACGCGAAGGCCTCACAAAGACACGACTTACTATTGATTATCGGGTCGAAAACGCGGCAGTAAAATCGCTCAGGTTACGATTGCCTACTCTCGAACCTGAGCAAGAGAAGACGGTCAGGGCCACCGGATCGTCCGTGTCCGATATTATTAAGGTAGAAGGTGAGGAAAATGAAGGGCTCTGGGAAATCCAGTTCAAACGCAGGATACTGGGCTCGGCAAAAGTTGAGATTAATTACCAAAAAACCACCGAACGGAAAGATAACCTCGAGACAGTCACTACTGCCAAGCTCGAGAACGTTGGTCAGTCCTCTTACTGGGTAGCTGTCCGTGTCTCCGGGCACTTCGAAATTAGCACTGACACCACTGACCGGGGATGGAATCAAATTGACTGGTCTAGCATCCCAAAGGCTTTACTGGATCCGAGGGACCGGAGCGTGGCGGCGCTCACTTACCGAGCAGTCGAACCTGATAAACCTCTTTCTGTAAAGGTACAGAGACACGCCGTCGCTCAGGCCCTGAGCCTCAGGGTGAGTAGCGCGGATTTTAGAACCATTTTCTCGACGAATGGAACATCTATAACTGAATCAGAGATGCAAGTTGACGTGGTCGAGAAGAGCACTATGAAGGTGAAACTTCCTCAGAACGCGGTACTGATAAATACCTTCGTTAACGGACAGAGCGCAGCCATCGTAAAAGAGAATGACTCGTACCTTTTTTACGTACATCCTCGGGAGGACCGAGCAGCTGCGACCGTCTCACTGGTCTGGTCAATGACATCAGATCGTTCGTTCAAAAACTTTAAGCTACAAGGGCCAAGTCTGAACGTGCCTCTCCAGAATATCACATGGAGAGTCGTTCTTCCACAAGGCTATGAACTCATCAATGAAAGTGGAACTTTGGACCTTCAAAAATCCAAATCCATACCACTGAAGGGAATAAGCTCTTACCGTGACACTTACTGGGCACGAAACAATGCCCGAGCAAATGATGCGTCGATAGATCTTCAGAACGCGAACCGGTGGAAGAATGAGGGTGACCAGGCCAAGGCCAGAAGCGCTTACCAAAGATTATCCAATATTAACGTACTGGATGAGGCCGCTAATGAAGATGCTCGCGTCCAGTTACGTAAATTACAGACTGAGCAGGCCGTCGTTGGTCTCAATACTAGGAGGCAAAGATTTTACCTCGATAACAGGATCGAGGATCCCGTATTCACCAGAAACCAAAAACTTGAAGAAGCAGCAGACGTTAATCCACTCCTTCAGGGAAACCTTAACTACAACCCGAATCAGGTCGATACCCTCCTGCAGGGAAACACGAAAGAGGAGAATGATGCACTCAAGAACATTGCCTCAAGGATCGTCGGTCAGCAACTCGCAGCAGAGCCAGCACTACAGGCCCTTGACGTGACATTACTCGAGCACGGAAACGTCCTCACGTTTAATCGGAGCGTTCAAGTCGATGGAAATGCACCACTGGGACTTGATCTAATTATTGCCAGAGAAAGTAAAGCTAACTGGTTATTTTCTGCATTAATCCTATTAGCTATCGGGGCTATCGTTCGTTATTGCAAAACGGTAAAAATATAATCCTTTCCGGAATTTATAAGATACTATCGGGAGCTAGCACATCTAAGATGAATCCAAAGAATAGCCCATTCGTACTAATTGCCAGAGTCAGGGTCAGGCCCGGCAAAGTTGATGATTACCTGAACATTGCCGCGGAAGCGGATTCCGCTGTTCAACAAACAGAGCCAGGGATGCTGATGCATAATTTTGATGCGGATCCGGACGACCCTCTTCAATTCACATGGACCGAGATTTACCGTGACGACGAATCACTCATTGCCCACATCAACAATCCTCCAGTCCAGGAATACGGAAAGAAACACCTCGAATTGGCGGAAAGTATTGAAGTTGAGATTTATGGGACCCTGGCAGATGAAACCCTTAATTTCCTTAACATGGCATGGGCCGAATCCGGAATACCATTCAAGTACTTTAAAACGACCAGTGTAGGCTATGTCCGAGATTCTCTTCTCAGTTAAAACCAAATAGAAAAAATCAGGTCAATTATAGTTGTTCTAATCCTGAGCTGTGAAAGTTTACCTCTAAAAACAATCCCCCTCAAAATGAAAATTATACTCACTCTCATTTCATCGTTCATATTTATGACTCAGGCCCTCTCTTATGAGCCTTTCATAAACTTTGCTTTCGGGTCAATTAACTCGGACGATTTAGATGCCGAAATTACCGGGATCGGGACAGCAAAAATTCCTGGCATATTTCACCTCAGACAAGGCGAATCTTTCGAGATTGAACTTGGCATCAGAGATGATTCTGGTCTGTCAGTTGGATTACAGAGCGCTTATAAAAAAATGGTCATTGAAGGAGTCAGCCTGAGCGGTGACCCGATTGAGTCGGCATTGGCAGAACTGAACTCCTGGAACGCCGGGGATGATTTCAGAATAGATGGGAACTTTTTTACTATGCCAATCCTTGCCTTTGTCGGAAAAGAAATACCACTCGATAATAATTTGAGCCTGGACCTCGGACTCGCTGCTGGGTACACGACGGCAGTTATAAGGCCCGAAAGGAGTCTGGCCCTTTTCTTTGAAGAGGCCGATACACACGTCTGGGAAATCCAAGGAAAAATAGGCCTCGATTACAAGTTCTCTGAGCAAATAACCATGGGTCTCGATTATCGTTATTCATGGCACACCGGACCCGATTTTGAAGAAGCTAATTGCCAAGACATTGGCCTTCATTTTTTCGGTGCTTCAGTCGAATTCAGTTTCTAATTAACAAACTCAAATAAAAGATTTAATAAAAAAGGCGGTCAGTAATGATCGCCCTTTTTATTTAAACTTAACTTTAGCTAAATCTAGATTCACGGGCCTTAATTTCATTGCCAGTCGAAGTAGCAATTTGCCCATAGAGTTCAGGCCTACGACCACGCATCCATCGCCGCCCTGAACTGGTCGGGATAAGTTTCATGTCTAAGTCAGCAACGACCATTTTATCAGCTGCTTCCCAGGTCTCCGCAAGAATTCTACCATAAGGATCTATAATCATAGCATTACCAGTTCGAATCTCATCATCATCAACACCTACCCCATTACTAAAAATAACAAAGAGACCATTATCATGAGCTCGGGAAGGAAGCCACCGCATTAGCCAGCCACGACCATTGGGACCACGAAATTGATCCTCAATGCTTTTTGGGTCCTTTTTTCTGTTTTCCCAAAGCTCTCTATCTATGACCTTCATTCCATGCGGACTCTTTGAACCGCATCCTCCGGTCTGATGCGGTGCCAGCAAAATTTCAGCTCCCTCTAACGCTGTTATCCTTACGTTCTCTATTATGTTATTATCGTAACAAGTCAAAATTCCAATCCGGTGACCAAGATGAGAGTCAAAGACCGTATAAGAATCCCCATCACTCATGTGTTCACTGATGAAACAATGAATCTTTCGATGACAATTCACCTGACCGCCTGGATGCACTACCACATAGGAATTATAAAGTTTTCCATCTCCGGATTCCTCAATGAGTCCGGCCCCAATGATAAGCTGATACTGATCAGCCATCTCCTTTAGCATATTAACCGAAGAACCGTCAGAAACATTCTCGGACAGGGCCTGAATTGATTCTCTACTTAAATTACGAACATGCCAATAGCCTGTTATACACATTTCCGGAAAAGCAATAATCTGAACTGCTAATTGTGCAGCCTCGGAACAAAATCCACGAATGGTCTCCAGGTTAGACTCTTTGTCTCCAGGTGCATGATTAAATTGAACAGACGCGACCTTAATCATTCTATTAACTTATTGAAAAATAAAAATTAACTCCATTCTTTTATTTGAAACTAAAAGAGTAAAGAGTCGCACTGTTCAGTTTGAACCTGAGTCGAACCCTTTCTCTCTTCTTCAGCTCAAAATCACGGTCCCAGCTCAACTCATGATCAGTACAATCTTTAATGATAGGATCAGAAACGGCAATAGTTTCGCCATCACTGCCAATAATATTCACGACAATTGAACCAACGACATCTGCCGTCACGAGGACCTTTCTTTTAAAACTCAAGGGAACAGTCGTAACAATGGCTGGCCTTTTCATTTCTTGCGGCACATAACCGGCCCAACGGTCCTTTCCCAGAGTTGCCAAGGCAAGGCCACCCTTCCTCCAGTCAAAAAAGTACCAGTCCGACGCCCCGTAATAGATGCGGATCTCATTATTCACAAAGACCGGAGCCGCAGGAAACATAGCGCCCCAGTCATAGGGCATTTTTCCGTACTCTACCCCTTTTGCCGGCGAATGCCCGATCAGTGGGCTGCCCGGGCTCACTCGGTGCCAAGTGTACGAGTCCGGGCTCCAAGCAAGTTCAATGTGCTGACGGACACCGTCACGGGATTTTGCGGACGGATAATTCATGCAACCGATCAGGCCAAGGTAAAGACCACCGTCACGAAAGATAACCATGTCATGAAGCTGATCGAGTGGCGTACCCTCTAGGATCGTCTTTGACTTGGCCCACCTCACTGCATCGGCACTCTCGGTCCTTGCAATCTTACGGTTCCCCGTGACCGGCACATTGTCATAGTGGCGCAGAATTCCCACGTACCTGTCCAGTTCAGGAGACCAGATCATATTGGCATGCGTATCACTTTCCCCGACCCCGGGCAATGCCACTTCCGGGCCCCAATAAATACCGTCCCTAGAATACCTCATCCTATAACCCGAATCCGTGCAGAAAAACGCCTTGTATCGCCGGTCCGGGTCCGGGTCCCGTTGATCCTTAATGACACCAGATCCTCCAGCACCTCGGCAAACAATATTATTTTTCCTGCTTCCCTCAAATTCGAAAATGCCAAGATCCGGCTTCTCCCACTCGATCCCATCCACTGACGTTGCATAAAGAATCGCCTCTTCCCTTGCAGCCGGTTTGGCATTCATGTAATCGACCGATTCGGGATTGCGCTTACCTTCGGGTGTCTCGCTAGTCCTCTGATCAATAATGAAAGGGCAGTACCAGCACTTGTAGAGCTTCTCCTCCTCATCGTAGATGACATTTGGATACATGTTGTCGTAGCGAGGTTCCCAAGGCTTATCCTCAACGAAGAGAGGATTATCAGGACTCTTCTTAACTTTACCGGGCATGAGTTGAGCATTCTCCTTCGACTCAATGATTCGAGAATCGAGGACAAGGTAATGGTCACGGTCCGGAACTTTTCCCAACTGATCCTTCTCTTCAATGATAGCGTCGTACACGACCGGGCGAACCACGCTTTTGATCTGACGCATCGGTGACTGATTAGAAAGAGTGATCACTGCCAGTTCATGATCGGGAGAAATAAAAAATTCAGTTCCCAAGCCCCCGAGCCATTCACTCTCACCGACAGGAGACCTGTCAGTCTTCCTGACACGGACCGCGAAGCCCAGACCAAATCCACGACCCTCCGGAGCACGGGAAATCTCCCCCACTCCCTCAGGCAACTGGTCACTCAGCATCATTTTTACGGTTTCCTTTTTCAATAGACGCTTTTCACCAAATTCACCGCCACCAGTCAGCATGAGGCAAAAACGCATATAATCAGAGGCCGTAGAGACGAGTCCTCCTCCCCCAGAAAGAAATTTAGGAGGCTTCTCAAAAGTGAATGGACCACTCGTTCCCGGTTGCGGAGCAATGATCGGCTTGAGCCCGTTACCATAAGCGACAGCGAACCGGTCCCATTTTTCCTTTGGCACATGGAACCCGGTATCTACCATCCCTAGCGGTTCAAAGACCAGTTCTGAGAGGGCCTGATCGAGGCGCCTCTTTGAGCCTATCTCGACTAACCTAGCGACGACGTCAGCCGCAAAACTGTAATACCAATCCTTGCCTGGCTCGTAAATGAGAGGAACCGAATCGAGACGGTCCATCATTTCCTCGAGCGTGCTGTCCGCTAGTGACGGGTGACCGGCCCGCCTCAGGGCACGGTCCGTATTCACATTGTTCGGGAGCCCCGCCGTGTGTCTCAAAAGATCACGGAGACTCATCTCCCTGTCCGGATCCTTACCCTTAAATTTCATTCTTCCCAGTGCCGGGACATACTTTGATGCCGGCTCGTCAAGTTCAAGGTCTCCCTCCTCGACCAGTATCATCGCCGCCACGCTGACCACGGCCTTGGTCATGGAATAGATTCGGAAAATGGTATCTTTCCGCATCGGACTCTGAGTAGCAATGTCGCGCATCCCATAAGGTTTGAACTGCACTACTTTGCCGCGACGCGCCACTATAGTGACGGCACCGGCCAATTGCTTCTCATCAATGTACTTCTGAATGACCTGGTCAATGCGTGAGAGCCCGTTACCGGACATTCCAACCTCATCGGGATCGACCGAAGCTAATACCTGCCCCGAAGCATTCTGAGCAGGAAAAAAGAAAAATCCCGACAGGCAAAGAACTGTGAAAATGTTCTTCATTAGCATCTACACACAGATGATATTCCCTAAATTTTATATCGTTCCCGGCACATGAACCATGGAAACGTTCAGACCATTATAGGCCAGGGATCAATGACTTTGCAGCTCCCAGAACATCCGTGACAAGGTCCAGGATGATTTTTGGCGGTGCCGTGATAAGACTGATAAGTTTTGCTAACATATTTTCTTTCATTATAAGTTTTTCGTTCTTTTTATCCAACTCAATTATTTTAATTTATTATAGAGAAAAAATACAAACCGGGAATTTAAGAAAATATACCATTGCCACCTATCAAAGTATCGCTCTAGTTAGAAATTATATCTCATGGGCATTAAAAAAAATCACTTTGTCCCGATCGGACTCTTATCGATCATTCTTATTATAACGATCCAGGAACTTCACTTGTCAGAAAAGGTGGGGACTATAATTTATCCAAACCCCATGGACGTTCGCTCCGAGTCCAGTGCCCAGAAAATGGCCAGCACTTCCAAAAAAGCGATCATTTCACAAGTTCAACAGAATGAGGAACAAATCGAACTTCCTTCCATTGATCACAAACCACTCATACGAAAGGCTCTGAGACTCGAAGAACGTGGAATTTCTCGTTTCGCAACTAGCCGTAATGTTAATATAAGACCAGTAACGCATGGGGCATGGACCGTAGACAGACACATGTCACATTGGACCCTAGACATTAAATCAAAGGGAGCAGAGTCCCTGAACTTGGCATTTACAGAATTTCATCTTCCAGAAAATTCATCCCTCCAAATTGACAGCATCACTGACAATTCAGGCCCAATACATTTTACTGAATCTGACAATGAAGACCATGGCCAACTCTGGACCCCACTCTTCAAGTCCGACAATTTGAGTCTAAAGTTGTCCGCACCGACTCATCTCGTTGCAGACATTAAAATTAATATAACGAAAGTGAACCATGGTTTCCGAAGCGCCGGTTCCCATTTCAAGATTTCCAATAATACGTCCGGAGACTGTCAAATTGATGTGATCTGCTCAGCAGCTGATAATAGTGACTACGGACCACTCATTGATATATTTCGTGACCAGATAAAGTCAGTCGGAGCCTACACCTTGAACGGCGTCGACACCTGCAGTGGAGCACTCATCAACAACACCAGAAACGATCTAAGGCCATTTTTCCTCACGGCCGAGCACTGCGGAATAAGTCCATCGAACGCAGCTTCTATGGTCGTCTACTGGAATCATGAAAACACATCGTGCAGGGCAGTAGGTTCCGTACAGAACAGACAGGAAGGTGATGGACCTACAACGCAGTTCAATACCGGAGCCATTCTGAGGGCCGAGCATGCCCCGTCTGACTTCGCTCTGGTAGAACTTGATGATCCGATCAATACGGATCATGGTCCTTTCTTTGCGGGATGGAATCGGTCCCCAGAGAATCCTGAAATGACTATAGGAATTCATCATCCTGGCGTCTCTGAAAAACGCATCTCATTCGATATGGATCCGACGACGATCACTGATTTTCTAAGCGCAAGGATCGATAATAATGCAAAATTTCTGCGTATAGGGGCATGGGACTTTGGAACGACAGAGCCCGGATCCTCAGGCTCAGCTCTCTTTGATGACAAGGGAAGGATTATCGGCCAATTGACCGGAGGATACTCAGAGTGTGGAGGTGATCTAGGTCCAGACTATTACGGCAGGCTCCACACCTCATGGACTGGCGGAGGAACTCCCTCGACCCGACTCTCAGATTGGCTGGACCCTATCGGGTCCGGAGCCAGTTCCTTGTCAGGCATTTACTCAAATGAACTCATTACAATTAGCGGAGCCTCTGCCAGGGAAGGTAATGCCGGCACTACTATCATTGAGGCAGAACTGAAGATCGGAGAACCTAGCTCAGGACCAATTCAGGTCACTGTCCGTTCAATTGACGGGACCGCCACAGTTCAGGACAATGATTATATACCTGTCAATAGAATCGTTACATTCGAGCCAGGGCAAACTGTCAAAAAGGTCACTGCCCAGATCATCGGAGACTCAGTCGCCGAAGAAAACGAAACGTTCCTACTTGCCCTTTTTGACCCACGCAAGTCCCTCGCAGCCTCGACCCCAGCAAGCATTGAAATTATTAACGATGATTTCATTACACCTACCATAACTAGTGAACTTAATATTACCTCGTCCACTAATTTGGTCCTTTCGTACAGGATCACAGGAGAGAATACCCCGACCTCATACGGGATCAGTGATGGGCCGGACGGGATGGAAATTAACACTCAAACAGGTGAAATTAACTGGGTCCCGACTTCGACCGGTACATTCAGTGTCAAAATCATCGCTGAAAATTCAGCAGGATCCGATCTCGAGACTCTTACGATAAGGGTAGAAGCTGATAGTCTTTCCAACGCCATTGAAATTCAAGAACTACCTGTCCTATTATCAAACGCATCACCAGGATGGTTCCGCCAAACCAACACTTCTCATGACGGTTCCGATGCCGCCAGGCCCGAACCTATCGACTCAAACCAAAGCGCCTCATTTTCAATTGAAGTTTCCGGACCTGACCTGGTTTACTACTGGTGGAAAGTCAGCTCCGAGGAAGATTATGATTTGCTGTCCGTGGACATGGACGGAGAGATTCAGGATCAAATCAGTGGAGAAGTGGGCTGGGAACAAAAAACAATAACAATACCGGCTGGAAACCACACCATTTCCTGGACCTATTCAAAGGACGTGAGCGGGACCGGAGGACTGGACACGGCCTGGGTTGATGAAGTTTCACTATCCAGCCGTTCATTAGATCCGACCATCACCAGTCCTCTTGAGTTAATTACTGTAAGGGGCAAGGAATTTAATTACAAAATCACCTCCATTGATGCTTCCTCCAGTTACTTTGTTAGTTCCTTGCCCGATGGCCTTGAATTTGATGGTAAGGACACAATTTCCGGTAAAGTTTCCGAGAAAGGGAACTATTCGATCATGCTGACGGCCGATAACGGAAACCGGTTCTCAGCGAACCTAACCCTTCAAGTAGTCGATTCCGTTGATGATGCGATCCAAGGAACCGATCCTTCGCTGGGAAAATTCAACTTTCAGGGATCAGGTGATAAATTATGGTTCCCTCAGTCGCAAGTATCACATGACGGCAAAAATGCGGCACAGAGTGGCCTTATCAAGGATCAAGAAGAAAGCTCAGTCAGCGTTAATGTGAGCGGACCGGCAACATTATCATTCTGGTGGAAAGTCAGCTCTGAAACAGGTTATGATTTTCTTTCCTTCAGTATTGATGGAATCATAAAAGATAGCATCAGCGGTGAAGTGGATTGGACACTCAAAACATTCAATGTTCCGGAAGGCAATCATACCCTCACCTGGACATACTCGAAGGATGAGGGTTTGTCAGAGGGTCAGGACACCGCATGGATTGATGATTTTAAGCTCATTGATAAGGCTACCCCGATCATAACGGTCAACAATGATTATTCATTCTACCTAGCTGAAAAAATCATCATCCCCTTCAGTATTGAAAATAATTCTGTTCCGGTAAGTTTTGATAGGCTTCCGGAATGGCTCGTGCACAATAATGAAAATGGTTCACTTTCCGGTAACGCTCCTTCGCCGGGGAACTATGAATTTGCCATCATTGCACAGAACGGTAACGAGACCATTACCGAAAGAGTCAGAATTACAGTCATCTGGCCCATCGGCGAATCTTTAGAACAACCGGAATGGACTGCTAGTGGTAACTCTTTCTGGTTTCCCCAATCAGAAATAACACATGATGGGTCTGACGCAGCACAAAGTGGCAAGATCAGCGCTCGCGAGCAATCCACTATATCCATTAAAGTTACTGGACCAGCTACCGTATCCTTCTGGTGGAAAGTCAGCTCAGAACCGGACTATGACTACCTTTCAGTGTTCCTAGATGAACAGATCCTGCAACATAGAATCAGCGGTGAAGTGAATTGGGAAAAAAAAGAAATCAACGTGCCTGAAGGCGAACATTCTGTTTCCTGGACATACAGTAAAGACGTTGCCTTGTCCGAGGGTGATGATGCCGGATGGTTAGATCAGGTCGAGATTATCTCACCCCTTTCACCAGTCATATCAATCAGCACAGAACTCTCATTTAATCAGGGAGAAAATATAGTCATCCCTTTCAGTGTTGAAAATGGTCCCGTGACAATAGGATTCAATGGCCTGCCTGAATGGATCAGCTATGTACCTGAATCGGGTGCACTAAAAGGAACCGCCCCTGAACCAGGAACCTATAACTTTTCAGTGTGGGCGGAAAATGATATCGGTAGAATCACAAAAGAAGTGACGCTCGTAATTATTAAAGCAGTGGAAAATCCCTCGGACGATCTCGACTGGCAGGTTTCGGGCGACACTAACTGGTTCTCTCAGTCAGAATTTTCCCATGACGGAGAAAGCGCCGGTCAGAGCGGAGCCATAACGGACATGCAAAGCTCCACCATCTCGTTCGAGCTGACTGGCCCGGCTAAGGTCAGCTTCTGGTGGAAAGTCAGTTCAGAATTTGAATACGACTTTCTGTCCGTTCGACTTGATGGAGAATACATAGAATACATTAGCGGTGAAGTGAATTGGGAGCAAAGCACCATCAATGTCCCTGAAGGGTCTCATCTCATCTCTTTTACTTATTCTAAGGACGTCAATGAAAGCTCAGGCCTAGACGCGGGGTGGGTCGATGAGGTCACAGTAATTCGTGATGGGAATCCAGTTAACGAAAGAGTCACATCCATTGAAATTCTAGAAGCGTCCACTGAATCTATAAGGATAGGCGCTAGAATTTCTTCTGATTCTGCACGGGCACGCATCGCAAGATCCTCTGACGGCAAATCATGGGAGCCTACTGGCGCCCTGAGTGGAAATGAAACTCTTTGGCTCCAAAGGCCAGCCAATGGCTGGGACAAATTATATGAAGTGACTGTCCCTATCAGTCCTCGAGAAATTCCTCAATTCCTTCTCAGGATCGAGACAGAGGCGCCTTAAGCTAATCGCACTGAAATTGCTCGGGTCAGGAAAAAACTATTTCTCTCATTTTTTCTAATAGAGAGCATTCTCATGTTCCTAACATGAACTAAATAATACTATAATTATATTGAGATTCAGAACGCAAAAAGGTATTTTCTGAAAAAATAAAGATTATGAAAAAACCTCCAATCCTCTCTATTCCAATTCTCATGGGTCTCCTTGCGTGGACTTCACCTCAGGTAAAATCTCAGGACATCTTCGGCTGGTGGCCCCTCAACGAAGGGACCGGCGACACTGCTAACGATATTAGCGGAAATGATTTATCAGCACTCATCAATAACGTTGATTTTGGAGGCCTTGGTGATGGTGAAAGTGCCTGGGCCGAAGATCCTGAGTTTGGCACTGTACTGAGCTTCAATGGAATCGACAATAGCGGCGCTTACGCGGTCGTCGGGAATCCACCCGACTCAGGAACATTGCCAATCTTCACTACCGAGGCAGACTCTGAATTTACCTGGTCATTCTGGGCCAAGTCCGAGCAAGGAGCGAACAATGATGTTATCTTAGGAAATCGCTATTCCTCAGCCGGCGGCGACTTTGCTCCGCGTCAATTCATCAAGTTCACCACAAGAATGTTTGAGTGGGACACCAATAATGTTCAGGGACTGGACTATGAAGATATTCCCGCGGGAATCTGGATGCACCACGTCGTGGTCAAATCCGGAACCGAGCTGACCTATTACCGTGACGGATTTCAATCCGGGAGCCGAACCATCGTGGCAGCCCCTCAGGACCCGCAGCCCGTGTACTTCGGGGGACAGGGAGTTGAGAACTGGGCAGGCTACATGTCCGATGTTCGCCTCTACAACGCGGCCCTCAGCGAAGCGGAAATTCAAACCGTCTATGAGAACCGCGGAGTCTTCAGCACTGAAGATGATGATGAGGACGGACTCCCTGACATTTGGGAGGAGAAGTACGCCGGAAATCTTACTGACCTTAGTGGTGTTGCAACAGTATTAGAAGATGAAATTTCTTTTGGAGGCCCCATAACAGATGAGGCCAGCATGGGAGTCTCCACTGATATTACTTATACTCACGCCATGAGTGGTCACACTGCCGTGACAATAAATGGTGTTACCTTTGAGGCATTACGACCCAATCAATATCCCGAAAATTTTGATTATGAAAACTTTAGACACGAAGCTGGTAACGGAGCGTTAGTTCAAGGGGATCCAATGTCACAGGCGCTGAGGGCTTTTTGGAATCCTACTACTGGCGGAGTAACGAGCTCTGAGATCAGAAAAATGATGGATGCTTTCTTCGCCAATGGGGCAGGTGGCGATGGATCGAATGAGGATATTAGACTCAGTGGTTTGACTCCTGGACAAGCCTATGAATTTAGATTTTATCACCGCCCATTGGGTCCTGCCGGTTCATTACCGCCTAATTTTGGAGAATCATATGCAGATTGCATTATGAAATTTACGACTGGCGGTAACTCGAAGTCGATATCATATGATATTGCTGAAGCCTCCAAACCTCCGATCAACATGGCAAACAATCACCAAGTATTTTACTTGAGCTACAAATATACAGCCGGAGACGATGGGAAACTGGTCCTCAATGTGAAAACCCCTAAAGTTGTGCCGAACTGGTGGGAAGATCAGAGTAGTTCTTCGCCCCTAATCTTTGCTCTATCAAATCAGGAAATAGAAGGCGGAGGCAATGGGGACTTTGATGGTGACGGATTAACGGACCTCGATGAGTACGAGGAGACCAGGACAGATCCGACCAAAGCGGACACGGATGAGGACGGACTAGGCGATGCTGTGGAAACGAATACAGGAACCTATGTCAGTGCGACCAATACAGGTACAAATCCCAGAAAAGCGGACTCTGATAATGATGGTTTATTGGATGGAGTCGAAACTAAAACAGGTCTGTTTATCGCCGCGGAAAATACCGGCACTGATCCGAACAATGCCGACACGGACGGTGACGGATTCTCTGATGGCGGAGAAGTTATTGAGGGGACTGATCCACTTGATCCGAACAGTAAAGGAGGAATTCCGGCGCCAATCCTTTATCTGGATTTTGAAGATGGCGCCATTGATTTAAGTGGTAACACTAATGACGGAGAAGTTAACGGCGATGTAACTTTCGACGCTGAAGGCGCTGAAGGCGGCCCTACTCCAACGACCGGGGCCAGCTTCAATGGAGGTCACCTTAATATTCCAGGCGTCGATATGTCTGGAATAATTCAGGACATTGAAGGCGAGAACAGTTATACTCTATCAGCTTGGATCAAACCGAGTGACTTGGGCGGCAATAAGTTCCTCTGGGGCCAAACCAGTCAAGGAATCCACAACGGTATC
This sequence comes from Verrucomicrobiaceae bacterium, assembly GCA_004211885.1. Lineage (GTDB taxonomy): Bacteria > Verrucomicrobiota > Verrucomicrobiia > Verrucomicrobiales > DEV007 > EC70. The sequence goes on along the minus strand of SHBV01000007.1, from coordinate 53,568 downwards.
CGTAACGGAGGATTTCTCCATCAGGCGCACTGGGGAGCTGACACTAACGGCGCAACTAATCTCAGTACCCTAGAAGGTCAGTGGATACACGCCGCGTGGGTCTACGACGGAGACGCTGACGTTGGCACGATCTACCTGAACGGTGAAGTTGATTGGACAGGCGGCAAGCGCGCACCAAATGGAAGCGGTAACCTCCTCGTCGGTGGAAGTAACGGAGGCGGAGACAACTACCTTGGTCTGGTTGATGATGTTGCTGTCTGGAATGAAGTACTTCCCGAAGGTTCCATTAAGGCACTCGCGGACGGGACGAGCCCGATCGGAGCGAGTCAGGAAGACGATGACGGTGACGGGTTACCTGATGCATGGGAGGAGAAGTACGGAGTCGATGATCCTGAAGGGGACGATGACAATGACGGGTTAACGAACATTGAAGAGTATGAAGCGAGGACCAAGCCCAACAAGGCAGACTCTGATGAGGACGGTCTCAGTGACAAGGCTGAAATTGAAGAGCATGAGACCAATCCGTTGAATCCTGACGCGGACAAGGACGGTCTCCTCGATGGTGAGGAAATTGCCGCAGGAACTGATCCTGAGAACAAAGACACTGACGGTGATGGGATCACTGACTTCAATGAAATTCAGAACGGGACCGATCCGTTAGTCGTCACTGCGATTGCTTTTGAGACGAACCTAGTATCCTACTGGCCACTCGATTCAGACTTTGATGATGCGAAGGCTGAGAACCACGGCCTTGAGGAAGGTGGTCCGATTGAGTTTCAGACCGGTAAGTTTGATGGAGCCGTTTACCTGAACGGTAGCCAGAGCATTGAGATAACAGGAGATGAGAACACGTTCGACTTTGCCGGTGAGAGCTTCACGGTCTCGGCCTGGTACACGGCCGAGGCGATCAACAAGAGTTGGCAGTGCCTAGTCGCTAAGGGTGAAGGAAATGGTTGGCGATTGCACCGTCGCGGAGGAGACAATCCACCCGAGATGACCTTCACTGGAGGTAATGGTGACGTGGATCGTCACAACGTGGCAATGACCGTTGGTGGTGACCCTGAGACCTGGCACCATGTGGCCGGAGTCACGGACGCTGATACACAGGAACAGATCCTTTATCTGGACGGAGAAGAAGTGGCCCGCAAGGCCGCCGCAACACTGCAGGACCGTAGCAATCCAATGCGCATCGGTGATAACCCTGACGCGAGGAACCGTAACTGGCAGGGCAAAGTCGATGACGTTGCCGTCTGGGGACGTGCATTGCAGCCGAACGAGATTGCGGAGATCTGGGACGGAGGTTCAGGAAAGAGCATCGAAGACATGCTAGGACTTTCCGTGCCGTTCGACTTTACCAGTGTCATTTACGATGCGAATGATGACAGTTTCCGGTTCGAGTGGAACTCGAAGCCGAACAGGACTTACGCGTTGTATTTCTCCGAGACACTCGAGGAGTTTGGTGCGGACGTTGATGATTCGATCGAATCTGGTGGTGAGAGTACGGTCTATCCTCCGGTCGGTGAGCCTGGCTTACCGAACCCACTCGAAGGGGCTCGCAAGATTTTCTTCAAGATCGAGGAGAATCAGTAGAACAAATAAAAATTAAAACCTTAAGCGGCGGCATTACCAGCTCAGGTGATGCTGCCGTTTTTTATTGAATAAGTTTAAAGGATTGGACCTTAAATCCCGAACCTCTAGGCGCAGGCTTTCCATCAATACCGACAGGGTACTGACCGCGAGGCTCCGTGACTGCCTCCTTCGGAACATAATGCCCCGTAAGCTCAACTCTCTTTCCAATCAAGTCCTCAAACTCTTCAGCATTGGCCCCTTCACCGAAGCGAATAATGACCCCTTCCTTTGCACTGAATTCCATAATCTTTGCGTCTCCGACATCCAGAACATAATAGGAACCACCACCCGCGTTCCATGACTCGGCAGATTTACTCCAGGGCTTAAGAATGACAGTCCCACTCAAATTGTAGATTTTCTCATACGGGCCAAGACCGGCCACTTCCCTATCAGACTGATCCACGAGTTGCTCCTTCACCTCACATGAAACAGGTAAAGTGAGGAGAAAAAGAAGAAACACAGCCCCCAGAAATTGAGAAACTCGAACACTAACCTTCATCACCATCCATTATGATCTAATGCATTAAAAAAATCTTCAAATAGAAAAATGTGTTTAGTATCGATAATTATCCATTTGCCAATATCCTAACTGAGTTGAACCCTTAAAAATTGGAAACTGACACTACAGGCCCTGACTTTCCCGTTTCGGAAAATATTAGCAAGAATCTGAGGGGACTTGAAAATGTCTCCACATTCATTGAGGAAAGTATAGAGGAAGAACGCATCATGGGCGCCGTTGCCCTAGTCGCAAAGAAAGGGAAAATTATTCATTTCGAATCATCAGGATTCGCCGATGTCGAAGAAAATAAACCCATGTCCCTCGACTCCATATTCCGAGTCTACTCAATGACGAAGCCTCTCACTTCCGTTGCGGTCATGATACTGGTAGAAGAAGGAAAGATTGGACTTGATGAACCAATCTCAGAGCACTTGTCCCATTTTGAAAATGTCAGGGTCTATAGTGAGAATGGCAACCACACAAAACCATTGAACCCCATCACGGCCCGGAACCTACTCACCCACACCTCAGGTCTTACTTACGGATTATTTGGAAACCATCCAGTCGACTCGATGTATCTAGAGGCCAATATACCGATGAACATCAGGACAAGGAACAAAACCCTGAGCCACGACCTGCCCAATTTTCCACTCACTGGAGAACCCGGATCTGCATGGGTTTATGGACTCAGCACGGACGTCCTCGGCCATCTGGTAGAGGTGATCTCAGGAAAGAGTCTCGGAACATTTTTCAGTGAGAGGATCTTTGAACCGCTCAGCATGAGCGACAGTTCTTTCCGCATTAAAAAAGAAAAGAAGAATCAGTTCACGGTCGCTTATGAATGGAATGACGATGGGAGGAACATCGCTGACCATCCGGAGACCAGTATTTACGGCGATGAATTGACATGGGAGTCCGGAGGAGCAGGGCTCTTATGTCCTGCTCAGGACTATGCTAGATTCTGTCAGGCACTCCTTGACGGAGGAATCCTAAATGATAATCGGATCCTCGAAGAAAGGACCGTCCGTGACATGACCACTAATCAGTTGAACGGAGCAATCTGGCCTTTTTATCTGGGCACGGCCGGCCATGCTGCGACGACTCCTCTCGGAGAGAACACCTCATTCGGACTAGGTTTTCGAATTAACGAAAAGGAAGATAATGAATGTCTGAACGGTTCAGCAGGATCATACAACTGGCTCGGTTATGCCACAACGATGTTTCAAATCGATCCACAGAAAGAGCTGATCATGATTGGCCTCACGCAGAAATTTCCAACTGACCATAGTTTCATTGAAGGATTTAAAAGATCCGTCTATAAAGGCATCCTGTAAAAATAAGGACAGGCCAGTTATCGGCTACGGCCACCAGCACGTATGTCCTCACAACGCTTGGTCATACGACTAACAATTTCCGGATACTTTGCCGACAGATTCTTTTTCTCACCGGGATCATTCTTTAAATCATATAGCTGGTAAGGCTTACCGAACGGTTTACCGCGAGGCTTCTCTCGCCCACCTGACCCATTACCCAATACTAGCTTCCATTTGCCATCACGTATCGCAAAGGTGCCGTTAGCAGAATGATTAATGACGGGTGCTCGCTCGAATTTATCAAAGTCACCTTTGAAAAGAGGAACCCAGCTAAAACTGTCCTCAGCCCCTTTCTCCGGCAGTTTCGCACCCGCAATCTCAGCGCAAGTCGCAAAGAGGTCCGTATGGGTAATGGTTTGCGAACACTTCGAACCCGCCTTGATTTTCTCTGGCCAACGGGCAAAGAAAGGGACCCGGTGCCCGGCCTCCCACACGTCCGCCTTGGTCCCGCGAAGAATTCCATTCGAGGTATGATTTTCAGGCCTGTAGGCCTGCACTGTCGAATCATCAAGATGGTCCGGAGCGCCAGGACGGTTATACATGAAAGAACCATTATCACTCGTAAAGAGAATCAAAGTATCTTTACTTAAATTCTCATCATCAAGCGCATCGAGGACCTTTCCCACCATCGCGTCAGTCTGAAAAATAAAGTCACCATAATCTCCAAGCTTCGTACTGTCACGGAACCGGGGATGAGGTAAGACAGGCTTGTGAGGGGAGGTCAGTGGCAGGTACAGGAAAAAAGGTTTCCCGTCACCGCCTTTCCTTGATCGCAAAAATCCGACTGCCTGATCGACCAAATGATCTAGGGCATCCTCCATAAAAAAATCAGCACCGATTGGTCCTTCCCTCAGATATCCAGGAAAAGAAACCGAAGGCTGAGTCCGGTCAGGCGGCGCTGTGACTGATCCGTTTTTGATGTACACGTAAGGAGGGAAGTCCAAAGATGCTGGAATAATAAAAGAAAAATCAAAACCACGAGTATGCGCTCCATCAGTGAGCCGTTTCGAATAGTCAAAGTCCTGTTTACCTTTTGAATTTTCCTTTCGCACAAAACCTAAACCCAAGTGCCACTTACCAACGCAAGCAGTGACATACCCAACATCTTTGAGAAAGGATCCGACCGTAATTCGATTAGGTTCAATTAGAGGCTTTCCGTATCCATTAAGAACACCGGATTTTAATTTTGATCGCCAGCAGTACCGGCCCGTCATGACACCGTACCTGGTCGGCGTACACACTGCTGATGGTGAATGCGCATCAGTGAAAGTCATGCCTTCACGAGATAGCCTATCAAGGTTAGGTGTCTCTATTTTAGATTTGGAATTAAGAGCACGCACGTCTCCGAATCCCATATCATCAGCCATGATAAAGATGATATTTGGTCTCTCATTTGAATAGACCTGACCAAGAATGATACCGATTATCAGAGAATTAAGTAAAATGGATCTCATCACTTCGATTAATAGTCAGCGATTAGATGACTGACAAGACACTTTTTTTGGAGCTTACAATGTGAAAAATCAGAGTATCTGAACCTTTTCTTACCGTTCATTGAGTTCAATCAGAAAGGCACTTTTACAGCTACTGAGCCCCTTCATCCAAAAAACAATTTTATTAATCTCTAAAAACTATTAATATATTTTAAATAAATAGCCAAATAGTTATAGTAATTATGGTGTTTACAATTACTATAAAAGTATGTAAAAAAATACTCTTATTTTTAAGCAACTAACCAATCTCTTTAAAAACTTATCATTTCTGGATCTATGAAAATTCACCAAATCCTCATCATCGTAGCACTTCTGACGCATACCATTTCAAATGCTGGAACCATTAACTTCAGTAACTTTTCAAGTGGGTTAGAAGTTCAATCCGATGGGACACCAATTAGTGGTGGTTTCGTTGCCGTTGGAACAACTTCAGATCCGAACAGCTACGCAAATCCTCAACTCCTAGAAGATTCGTTCACTCAATTCGGTAACTCGTCAAGTTTCGGCGATGATTCTGCATTTAATCTTGATGGTTTCTTTAGCGGAGTAGCGAACGGTGACGGAGGCTCATCTGAATTTTTAGGAAAGCGAATCTTCATCATTGGAGGTGAAGGTGAAAGCATATCAAATTCTGAAACTCTTTTCCTAATTGATACGGGTGTTAATTTTGCAGCAGATTCACCGATCTTCGCGGCATCAGTTGATCTCGATACCGGATCTGTCCTTCTCGGCGAGCAAAGCGGTGATCCTGCAATCTCAGGCGCTTCAGGAGCATTTCAGGCCCAGAACTTCGGAACCTTTTTAGTCGCTAATCAAAACTTTTCAATAATAGAAAATGCTGAAGAAGGAACACTCATCGGTACCATTGTTAATACACGTGGATCGAGTCAAACCACATATGAATTCATTGAGAATTATGATGCTAATAATGACGGTAATAGTGCTTTTATCATAACAGGCAACAGAGTCATCGTAAACGATCCTGAAGATCTCGACTATGAAGTAGAATCCAATATTAACCTACCTTTCAAAGGCACTTCCTCGAACGGTGATTCGTCGAACGCTGTCATTCTTATCAGTATCAACGATGATCGTTCCGAGGACAGTGATGGGGACGGCTTGGACCAGGAAACTGAGGAGCAGACCTATGGTACCAGTGACCTGACAGCTGACAGTGATGATGATGGTTTTAATGATAGGATAGAAGTCACACTCGGAACTGACCCAACTAGTGAATCCAGTTTCCCTGGAATGAAGGAGGCGATCGGATATGCGGGGCAATTCAGTTCAAATTCACCGTCTGATTCTGCATGGTTTTATCAAGCGCAAGTCACTCATGATAACGAAGGAGCTGCTCAGAGTGGTTCAATAGCGGATTCAAAGATCACTTCTGTGGCACTTGAAATCGATGGACCAACGATCGCTGAATTCTGGTGGAAAGTCAGTTCTGAAGAAGATCACGATTATCTTAGTGTATCACTGGACGGATCAATCCAGAAACAGATCAGTGGTGATTCTGAATGGATGATTGAGTCGATCATCATACCCAAAGGATCCCACTCACTGACCTGGTCATACGCTAAGGATGAATCAGGATCAGAAGGTCAGGACTCCGGATGGATAGACGAGCTGAGAATCCTTCCGCTCAATGGAAATTACGGAAATTTGAGCTTCCTAATTGATAATTTAGGGGAGGACGGGGCAACCATCACCCGTTGCTCCATCTCCGCTGAAGGCGTCATAAATATTCCCGATACTATCGAAGGAATACCCGTAACCAAAATAGCTGACAGCGCGTTTGAGAGCTGCTCCAAAGTAACAAGAGTGATCATTCCTAAAACAGTACAAAGTGTTGGCAATAACGCATTCGAGGATTGTTCAGGACTAAGACTAGTTGGGTTCGAGGGAAGTTTACCAGAAATAGGTGCTGACGCCTTCATCGGCGCAGTCAACTCTTTCACTGTAACCAATTATGGATTCCTGCAGGATGAACTTCTCGCGGAAAGAGAAGTTGGGAGACAGGAGATCCTCTCTTCTCCTGACCAGTTCGATCTAATCGATGCCTCAACGAACCAAGAAATAATTATCGAGTTACAAGAAACGAATGAGACTCTTCTTTCCTCATTGGATGAGAAATCCAACCAAATCATTTCATTTGAGTCCACATTAGCAATAAAAGAATCAGAGTTAGATACTCTCGAGCAGATCATCGAAACACAAGAGATCCAATTATCTGAAAATGCAGTAGTCATTTCTTCACTCAATAATGAAGTTGAGTCTTTATCCGATTCATTACAAATCAAGAACACTCAGATAACTTCTCTTCAAAATGCCGTCGTTTCAAAAGGGAACGAAATTGCGTCACTGAAGGGAGACATCAATAATTTGAACGACTCACTGAGTGAAAAAAGTATTGAAATACAATTCCTCAATGAACAGATCATCTCATTGTCTGATTCGCTTGTATTCAAGGACAACCAAATTACTGAACTGCAGGAATCTGTTACCACTAAAATAAATCAAATATCTTCACTCGAAGAGAACATCAGTGCCCTGAATGATTCAGTAGTCGAAAAAAACTCACAAATCACCTCCCTCAACGATCAGGTCGGCTCTTTGTCTGATTCACTCACGATGAAAGGCAATCAAATATCTTCACTAGAAGAATCTGTTGCCACTAAGATGATTCAAATTGATTCGCTAGAGAAGAATATCAGCACTCTCAACACTTCAGTAGTCGAAAAAAACATCCAGATCACTTCCCTCAACGATCAGGTCGACACTTTAACCGATTCACTGACACAGGCATCAAATCAATCAAGCACCATACAAACACTTAACGAAACCATTAATGCCAAAGATCAGCAAATCACTGATCTTAATCAACAGTACGAGGAAAAATGCACTCAAGTCGTTACCTTGTATGAAGAAATAGAAACATTGAACGAAACTATCATTGATAAAATTATCGAAATCGGAAAACTGTGTGAGCGTCCGACGTTAGAGGAAATCCAAGACGGCAGATCAGGATCAATTCTCTTGAGGCCCAGCCAGAATGACAACACCATCACCATTGATCTTAGGGTCGAGGAAAGTGGTGATCTCATTGACTGGCAACCTACAGAAAGGACCTTGTCGGGAACTTTCCCACTCAGTGGAAATAAAAAGTTTTACCGCTTCTCACTGACAGAATAAAAAGCCAAGAATTAAAGAACACTTTAATAGGGATCGTTATAATTATTGATTCATCTGTCAAAAACCCTCATATACTTTCGTTCGGATCGAACCGTGCATAAAGATGAGGAATGAAAACTTTAGTGAATTTGAACTGACGAGTGATAGGATCACTAGGTACAAAGAGGAAGGTTATCTGTTATTTTCCTCTTTTCTGAATCAAGGTGAGGTCCAACAATGCAAGCAAAGGACCGATAATTATATTGATAAAATCGCGCCTAAAATCCCGAGGACTGAAGTTTTCTATGAGAAAAAAAATGATGAAGCTTCACTCAAACAGTTGCAGCGAATGCATGAACATGACCCCTGGTTCAATGAACTGTTCAATGGTAAGCCCAAACGACTGGCTCAAGCATTACTAGGAACTGATGTCATTACCAAGAACCTCCAATACTTTAACAAACCACCAAAAACAGGCAATGCCACACCACCTCATCAGGACGGATTTTACTTCAAGCTTGATCCTCCAAAAGCATTAACCATGTGGCTAGCTCTCAATGATACGGATGAGGAAAATGGCTGTGTACGTTATGTCAAAGGATCTCACCTCAAAGGAATACGAGAACATAGCCTCACTGGAACGCTTGGCTTCTCTCAGGGAATCTCTGACTATGGAAATGAAGAAGACAAAATGAATGAAGTGCCTGTCCCTGCATCAGAAGGAGATCTCATCGTACATGACTCTCTGACAATTCATCTGGCAGGAAAGAACCTATCAGAAAATAGGCCCAGAAGAGCAATAGGTTTCATTTTCTACTCCGCAGATGCAAAAGAAAATTCTCTCGAAGTAAGTAGCTATCAGGAAGAACTGAAGGGCCAGCAAAGAGACAAGATCTAAAATTAGATATCTTAATTAGTTCGCAATCAAAGATTTGCTGACCCTAACCATTTCCGCAGAAAGCTCCTCAACTCTCTCAACGAGCTCTGGGTCAGTGATCGCGTTTCCCTGAAATGCATCACCAAGAGCATAAACAAACCTCGGTACGATGTGGCACCTAAAATCAAGCATCAAGCTATTGGCTACACCCATGACCGACATATAACTCCCGTTACCTCCGGCAGCACAGGCAAAACCAACAACTTTGCCCATCCAATTTCTACCAGTTAACTCAATTAGATTCTTTGCAGCAGCATTCACATCATAATTATAGATCGGCACACATAAAATAATTCCATCAGCTGAACTGATGCACTCAGCCAGTTCATCAGTGATAGGTTCAGAGTAAACCTGATCCCCATCACAAAAAGGAATCTGCTTTTCAGCTAAATCTAGAAATTGAACTTTTTCTTCCTTTGATTCAAAATTCTCTTTAATGGAAAGAGCAAGCAATCTACTTCTGCTTTCCGGATTAAGAGAACAACTCACCACCAAAAAGTTCATGCCTTTTGTTGAAGGGAAAATTTATTTCTTGGGCTTGGGTCCAACCAGTTCAACAAAGTTACCGTCCGGATCCCTCACTATGGTCAAAGAAAGTGATGGATCTAAATTCTTCGGCAAAGTGACAGGACCTTTAGCGATGGGTTTGATCCCGGCCTTCTTAAGGCGAGCCAGCGCCTTGTCCGTATCTTTAACAAAAATAGTGATGTAGCTAAACCCTAATGTACTGTCAATATGACTCTGGTCAGCTTTACCTCCGGACCCTTTTACCTGCATGAGTTTTAGTTTTGTCGCTTCTTCTCCTTCAGCACCACCTAACGTGAGGACTTTAATATCAAGCTCCTTACTCGCAGTGAGTCCAGCACTTTCAGCAAAGGCACTGGGAACTTTAAAACCTCCTGCAACCTTGAACCCTATAGCCTCAGTATAAAATTTAACAGAAGCATTTATGTCACTAACGACACAGCCCAAATCAATAGTTGGTTCAATGAAATCCCCACCCTTGTGGTTATCAGCGACACATGGAGAACTGAAGAGGCATGCCATTAGAACTACACTAAAATAATTTAATTTATTAAACATATTCTCTTTTTATGCAGTAAATCCGCATCCAATAGCAAGTTTATTATCAGCAATGTCAATGCTTCCGAATATTAAAATCTTGATATGTTAGGAAAACAAATCTTATAATCAATAACTAAGCCCCTTCACTAGAAATTTAATCAACTTATAATTATGAAAATGAAAACCATACTGGTTTTAGGGATATCAATATTAACATTAAAAATCACGCGTGCAGACAATCACGGAAACTTGATCAATCAAATCGAGGGTGAATGGATTATGTATCGCGGTGACCAATTTGAGATAAAAAAAATCTCAAGTAGCAAAGTCGAAAGTACTTTCTATGACTGGAAAGGTAATACTCGGATTAAGAGAAGTTCTAATCTGAAACTTAGCAGCGATTCCGCTGGAAAAAGTGAAACTATAATTAAACAGGGTGAGAAGTGGCAATATTTGGCGGGAGGAAAAGAACCGACCGATAGTTCTTGGACAGGGTTATCATTTGATGCGGAAAAGGCAGGATGGAAGACCGGAGAAGCCGGATTCGGTTATGGAGATAATGACGATAAGACAGTCCTCGCTGAGATGCAAAATAAGTACACAAAGGTGTTCATCCGCAAGGAATTTGAAATCTCAGAAGGATCAGAATTAAAAAGTCTGGGACTACTTATCAATTACGATGATGCTTTTGTTTTACATGCGAATGGTCGTCGCCTCTTAAATTCTAATAGTCTCATTGTTAATGAACAAACTGGTGAAATTACTGTAAACAATCATGAAGCTAATAACTCTGAATATTTTTCACTGAACGATTATGCAGGAGCATTCAAGATAGGTAAAAATGTAATCGCCATTGAAGGCCATAACACAAACCTTGAGAGTACTGACTTCACTCTTGATCCACAACTTTTAATGGGAGGGTCAGGAAGCTTTGTTGAAACCAATCGAAAGGCAGTTCACGAAAGCCCTCAAACGAACTGGTTTTACAAGAACCGCTCATGGAATGGTAAAATCGATGACCTAAGGATATGGGGAAGAGCCTTATCGGATGATGAAGTGACTGCTCTTTGGAATAGGGGTAAAGGTACAAATGAAATATCCAAGGAAACGTCTGAATCCCTAATAGGCCACTGGCCATTCGATGGGAACCTAAAAGATGCAAGCGGCAAGGGAAGAGACGGGAAAGGATATAATTCGCCAGGGTTCGCAGATGGAAAAATTGGGAAAGCGCTGAATCTTAATGGGGATAATCAATATGTCACTCTTGGTGGAAAATCGACGGACTACACCCCAGAGAGTGGTAGCATCACTATATCATTGTGGTTCAGTGCAAACGAATTCGATAAGAGATGGCAAACACTCATTGCTATAGGTGACGCGGGATGGTCAGATTGGCGAATCCATAGGCATCAATTATCAAACAATATTAGCTACTCTGGAGGAGCCTGGGTCAGAAATAACACGAAAATTAATGATGGAAAAATGCATCATGTTGTTGCTGTTACTGAAAAGGGAAAACAGGTAAAACTCTATATCGACAATGTTCTGGTCTCCAATACCGGTAATAATGGAATCGGAGATCTGCAAACAGATGAAGACGGATGGCTTCCTGCGGTAGGAGCCAATCTTCAGGGGCAGATCAATCTTTCAACTCCGCTCGAAGGTGAGTTCATTCCAATGCAGGATTCACTTCGCGTCACTGCCAAACCCTCGCCAAAGGCTTGGGTCAATAACTCACATCGCGGGCTATTCAGAAAAGTAGATTCACCAAATGAGGCGCTACTCATTGCTGCTCGAAAAGGTGACATTGAAAAAGTAAGAAAACTTATAAAATCTGGAGTAGACCCCAACACAACCTCGCCAAATTCCTACACAGCACTTGGTTATGCTGCCGTGGGTGGCCATTTAGACATCGTTAAATTACTCCTCAAGAATAAGGCCGATGTCAATCAGTCTTCTAGGTTTCAAAAAACCCCATTAAACGTAACGGCAGGATCCTCCGAAATTGAAGCAGCAAAAATACTCATCGCTAATGGAGCTAAACTTAACTCGCGTAACTTCAATGGCGGATTTGCGACACACGAAGCTGCTTTCTGGGGACAGCCACCAATGTTGGAATTCCTTCTTAAAGAAAATGCATTTGACCCAAATCTAAGAACGAAAAACGGACAAACCGCCATCCACTATGCTATCTGGAAGATGCAAAAAGGGCAGGAAGAACTAAACAAGCCTTTCTTTGAATGTATAAAGATATTGCTAAAACATGGCACCAATCCAGAAATCCGTGGCAATGGAAACACCGCTATCCAATTCGCTATGAGCAAGGGACTTGATAACGTTGTTAAATTATTACAAGCCCAATAAATTATTGTAAATATACTAAACCCCCTCACCTCTTCAGGTGTGGGGGTTTTTTATTTCTCTTTTAAATTTATTTTTTGATATTCGTCAATAATAGATCCGTCAGCTTCAAGGGCCTTGTACGTAACCTTGCCTCTTTCCACTTTCACTTTAATGAGATGGTTAACCGATTCTGCATGGGCCAGGAAAGGACGCTTTACTTTCCAATTCCCAGCTATACCTCTCGTTCTTGTTCCCCAGGCTCCATCACCAATATACATTACTCCGTTCAAATCATCCCTCTTACCAGCTATTAAAGGGTATGTACGCTTATAAACGTGGTGATCATTTTCAAAAGCTGCGTCAATTCGATGTTTCTCAAAGATTGGAGACCATAGACGCTGAATATCCACGGCATCTTCTTTAACTCCAGTTCCCCATGCCGGCCTATGATAACAAGCAAATTTATAAGTAAAATTTTCTCTCTTCTCCAAGGTTTTATTTAACCATTGAACTTGAGAGGCAATATTCTCTGTGTGCCCCGAATCAAGTGCCACCACCGTCATATAATCTCCAAAATCAATTGCATATTTGCTCCCCTCATCAAAGCCATAAAAAAGGCTGTAAAAATAAGGCGCTTCAGATCTTGGAGGCGCGTTAGTTGGCCTATATGCCGCTCCCTTCACCTCATGATTTCCAATCACTACTATCATAGGTATCAACGCACCATGAGGAGTTTTCGCAAAACGGCTCCATGATTCGAGCCATTCAAGCCATCGGTTTCCATCGACCCCATTTGCATACGCAAGATCACCACCCAACAGAGCGAATAAAGGATCTTCAGTACCAGCCCGTAAGTTCATGGGATCAAGCAATTCCCTCGTATGAAACATGTCACCTCCGGTCACAAAAGTTATTCCTTCACCTATCTTGGAAGGGGCCGTTCTAAAGAACCAAATACCTAACTGTTTTTTTCCGAGTATAATTTTGAATGTATAACGGGTATCTGGTCTTAGATTTTTTAAATCTGCCGAGTAAACTTTATTCTTCGTATTTCCGAACAGGCGATTTGTGACTTGAGAGGATATCCATTTTTCCTGACCTTCGGATCGATATGATAATAAATTTTCAAAGCCCTGATCATTTGCACCAACTTCACCAGCACTCAGAGTATCTGGAGAGGGGGGAGTCTGCACCCAATGAATTGCCATCGAACTGGATGGATCTTGATACCACTGACAAATAGGACCGTAAACCTTTGAATAGGCCTCGGATAATGGTAAACAAAAAAGTAGGATCAGAACCTTGATTTTCATTGTTGAAATAGATCGACCTTTTTAGACAATTCATCAAGCGCCTTAAAAAATAAATGCACTATTAGGTAGAAAATAAATAGTTGGAGCGGGTAGCGAGAATCGAACTCGCATAACTAGCTTGGAAGGCTAGGGCTTTACCATTAAGCTATACCCGCATGGCGGTAATTGCCGGGCCTAGAGATAAGCACCTTTCTGTGTTCTCTGCAATAACCCAATACCACTGGTTTTAACTTTTTTGGCAAATAAACTGCACTATTAGGAATAATTGTTAATGCTCAGCCTTGCACTTTTGCCATTTTTGCATCAATCATGTCATCCCCCTCTATTCAGGACAGGTGTCTGAGTGGTTTAAGGAGCACGCTTGGAAAGCGTGTGTGCGAGAAATCGTACCGTGGGTTCGAATCCCACCCTGTCCGCCATTTTTGGTCTAAAACTTATTTTTCTAAGAAATATCGATCTCCCATCGTTCCATTAGATATATTAAATAAACAACCCAAAGAATACCATGCGCATACTCAGTCTACTTCTCATTCTTTTTGTGACCTGCGGTACCAATGTTCCCGCTCAGAATGAAGCAAAACCTCAGAAGGTTTTTAATGCTCCTAATGGTAAACAATTCCCTGCCCACTGGGGTCAGCCACCTCTGAGACAAACACGTGATCTCCGAATCCTTCCGGGCGGATATGGTCAGGGGAGTGGAACATTAGCACGTTGGATCCAGGAAAACCTTGATAAGGATGCTAAGGACCCAGGAAAAGCAAAGCCTCGGAAAGTCTTTAAAGCTCCAGGAGGCAAACCTTTCCCGGCTCACTGGGGTCAACCACCTCTGAGGCAAACACGTGACCGCCGAATTCTTCCGGGCGGATATGGTCAGGGCAGCGGAACCTTAGCACGTTGGATCCAGGAAAACCTCGATAAGGATGCCAAGGATCCAGGAAGAGGAGAGAACAATACCGCAAACCCTGAAATTAAAAAGTTAGAGAAAGAAATCGCTGAAATGAAACGGACTCTGACAGTAGCAAAGTTCACCAATGAAGGCCTTGGTAAGTTCATGTACCGCCTCAAAAAAAAGGAAACGATGCTTGCTCAACTAAAATCTTCAGACAATGGAACTGGAAAAGATAAAACTCCAAGCTTTGAGGAATGGGTTAAGGGAGGGAAAAAAATTCCTAAAGGATTAATCTTCGCCGGCGGATCTCCGTGGTTCAATGAAAGGACGGGAAAGAACAGGAGTCCTGAACAGGTATACAAAATGATTTTTAACAAGGACCCAAAAAAATAAACGCACTACTTCAAGGGGGAAAAGTCAGTGGCTCTTAGGTAAATTCTCTCAGGGGGTTGAGCAAGGAACGCTCCGTTAATCTGGGATTCCCTCAAAACTTTTTTCCAGTCCGGATCATCAATGAAAGCTCTCCAATTAGTGTCTGCCTGTTTCCGGTCCGCGTGATGCAATAGATAAATGAGCGTATTCTTTGATTGGGGCTCATCAAAAGCATTCCAATAGAAAACATTTCCAATCCCATGCCGATTAAAGATAGCGGCCGTATGTGCTCTGAAACGCTCATTTAAGAGCCCAAGTTTGCCGGGACTAGTCAAATAAGTACGCAATTCATAAATGCCCCCAGCCCCTTCGATGTCATTCTGTACAAGTTTTGAATAATCAGTAGCCTCCATAAAGATACTTTTTGGCTTCGATGCAAGGAGGCCCTGAAAATTCGGTTGATCGAGGACCCTTTCCCAATCCTTATCATTCGAAAAATTGACCCAGTTCCTGTAAGCATCATAACGTGACTGGTGCTTCAAAATGTAAATGAACCGTCTGCGTTTCTTGGCAGGACCTTCGTTAGGGGTCCAATAGCCGACAGGTTCCAGTCCATGCTTTTTAAATATAGTATCGGTATGTTCCCTGAATCGTTGAATAAGATTACTAAAACGCCCTTCATTCGCCGAATAAATGCGCAACTCATAAACGGGCCCACCAAGAAGGCGGGGATCAGGTTTCAATAACTTCCCTGAGACTTTCGCTTCGGTCCCTTCTCTTTTTCCAAGAGCCACTTCGAGGGGCGCCTTGAAAATCCAGGCCATATTGTCAGAAACTTTTCGACTCGAATCATGGCCTCCGATGAAAAGGCTAGAATCATTGAATGGAGAAAAGCAAAAGGCACGAGGGGAAACCAAGGGCCTCTTCCCCGGTCTGTATGAATTATTCACTTCCAGAACTTTGTACGTCTGATCTTCCCGGCGCACGGCATACAAGGCACCGGCATAAAGGGCACTGCCTTTCCATCTCAGATTCTTCTTGGTCCTTATGTTTCCCTGAAAACCGATTAAATGGACAGTGTCTCCAGTGCCCTTATCAATGATTGGGTACATCATATTATGAGCACCCAGAGTATAGGTCACTTCAGCACCTAGCGTAGCACTCATCAAATCAATGAGTTTTACTTCGTCATGAACTGTGAACTTCCCTTTCCCATCAGGATCAATCCTCTTCACCTGACACTCGGACCTGTCGCCTGGGGCCCAGAGAAACAAAAGTGACTGGCCCGGACCATTAGGATTCTTTATGGTAGTGAGGCCGCGAATACCTCCAACGTCTGTGTCTGTGTCTTCATGAAAGTCCAGGACCTTGGCATAAGTGGGAACTTTACCATCTATTCTACGGAAAATCGTTCCTCCCTCGGAAAAGAAAAGGGTCCCATTAGCCACAGTGATTCCGAGTGGCCTTGTTTTAAAACTTCCTTCTTTTAAAAAAGGGAATTCTAGGTGCCTGTCCCAACGTATCTTACCCGGGACCGATTGGTCATAAGTTCCAGCCACTATTCCTGGATTGCCCAAAGACATGAATATCTTTTCTTCTCCGGTCACTTTGTCTGTGTGAATTTCCATGTCTCTAGGGACCCAGCGTATACCACCGACACTCGAACCATGCCTCACAAGAGAATGGTGCCATGTGCCTAATTCATCATCTCTGACCCAAGAGGAAACTGCACCCCCCTTCTCAAAGTTGGATCCCGAAGCCATGACAAGAAGGTTCACGGGTTTGGTAAACATTTTACCCGACCCTTCACGGGTAAAGGTTACGGATTTGAGAACGTTTCCTTTCATATATTCGAGCCCATGCCCATTGGACTTGCCCGTATCAAGATCGACCTGCCAAGCAGAATCAGAGGAATCTAACCGTAAGACTTGCGTTGACTGTTTTTGTCCCTCCGGCGGTATCACCCAACGGGAATCCATCCAGTATCCGTTCGCGGCGTACAATTTTCCTTTATGAGAAACGAGATGCATGATCTCACTTCCTCCGGCAAAAGATCCCTGCTGATCCTCGTAACCCGCTGAATAACTTTGGCTCCAACCTTCTTCAGCACTGGAAGCTTCAATACCTGATTGAATAAAGAAAGCACCAACAAGAATTCCCACTAAAATATTTAGTCTCATTCTTTGAATGGGGATTAACCCAATTAGTAAACAAAATCAAAGATGCTAATCACACTGCAATGAATTGTGTGATCCATCACAGTAAGGAACTTTTCCACTCCTCTTGCATTGGCAGAAATAAGCTGTTCCAGTCTTTTCCGCAACAAATGCAATGGGGCTAAATTCTGTTCCAGAGTGAGCCCCATCACAAAACGGTTGGTTCTTTGAGCTTCCGCAGGAACAAAAGAAATATTTTTTTCCTTCTTCAACATCAACAGGTATAGAATTCTTAGCGGCTATTTTTGGCTCTTCCATGGCCCCTAATATGAATGCTATTCGTCTAACCGCAAATTGCACTTGTGTCATTGTGTCTCTTGAGAGTGTGTCACATTGACTCTTTTAGGTGAATTTATGCCTCAACTATATTTACTCTGAATTCCCATATATCATTGGTAATCAGCATTATATAAATACTTAAAGTGGTTTGGCATGACAAGTGCGATATAAGTCTAATGCACGGAAATGTCCGTGAAATTGAAATAAAACACTACAACAAAATGAGTAAAATTTTAGGCATTGATCTTGGAACAACGAACTCCTGCATGGCCGTAATGGAAGCTGGAGAACCCACAGTCCTGGAAAATTCCGAAGGAGCACGCACAACACCTTCCGTAGTTGCATTTACTAAGGGAGGCGAACGAGTCGTTGGACAAGCCGCTAAACGCCAAGCAATAACCAATCCGGCCAATACTATCTTCTCAGCTAAGAGGCTCATCGGACGCAAATTTTCTGAACTTTCCGATTCTGATAAAAGGGCCCCATACAAAATTGTTGAATCCGAAAACGGAGACGCTCACATCGAAGTTGAAGTTGATGGCGAAAAGAAAACTTATAGCCCTCAGGAAATCGCAGCAATGGTTCTCGGAAAATTAAAATCCGATGCGGAAGCTAAACTCGGTGAAACAATCACAGAGGCCGTCATCACTGTTCCGGCTTACTTTAACGATTCACAGAGAAATGCTACCAAGGCTGCCGGCGAAATTGCAGGCCTTAAAGTTCGCAGAATCATCAACGAGCCTACCGCCGCTTCACTAGCTTACGGACTCGACAAGAAAAGCGATGAGAGGATCGCTGTTTACGACTTAGGTGGTGGAACCTTTGACATCTCAGTATTAGAAATTGGCGAAGGAGTTTTCGAGGTACTCGCAACTAATGGTGATACTCAGCTCGGAGGAGACGACTGGGATAATGCCATCATAGACTGGGTCGTTGCAGAATTCAAATCCGAGAGCGGCATAGATCTTTCGGGTCAGCCAGACGCAATGCAAAGGATCAAAGAAGAAGCTGAAAAAGCCAAGATCGCTTTATCATCAGCACAAACATACGAAATCAACTTGCCATTCGTTACTGCTGATCAGACTGGCCCAAAACACATTCAAAAAGAACTGAGCAGGTCCAAGCTTGAACAGATGACGGACGATCTCTTTAGCAGGACAAAGTCACCAGTAGATAAATGCTTCAAGGAAGCAAAGATCAGCCCTTCAGATATAAGTGAACTAGTTCTGGTCGGGGGAATGACCCGCATGCCAAAGGTCGTGGAAATTGCTCGCGAAATAGCAGGAAAAGATCCTCACCAAGGAGTGAACCCGGACGAGGTCGTTTCTATGGGAGCAGCTATTCAGGGCGGAGTACTTCAGGGAGACGTTAAAGATGTGCTCCTCCTTGACGTGACACCGCTGAGCCTCTCCATCGAGACTGAAGGTGCAATCGCAACTCCGATGATCGAGAAAAATACCACTATTCCTAAGAAATACAGTCAGGTATTTTCCACTGCCTCCGACAATCAACCGGCCGTTGATATACGTATATGTCAGGGCGAAAGATCAATGTTCAGTGACAATAAGTTACTAGGAAACTTCAGACTAGACGGTATTCCCCCAGCACAAAGAGGAACTCCACAAATTGAAGTCACCTTTGACATTGATGCGAATGGTATCCTGCACGTATCCGCGAAGGACAAAGGTAGCGGAAAAGAACAAAAGATATCCATCGAGGGATCCAGTGGTCTAAGTGAAGAGGAAATTGAAACAGCAAAGCAGGAAGCTGAAAAGCATGCCGAAGAGGATAAGAAACGTAAGGAATCTGTCGAAACTAAGAACCAGGCAGAGTCACTGGCTCACGAATGTGAGAAACAACTCAAAGAACATAAAGACAAACTGACTGAAGAGGAAACGAAGCCAGTCGAGGAATCAATCAGTAAACTCAAAGAAGCAATTGAAAAGGACGACATTGAATCTATTAAGTCAGGACAGGAAGAACTGCAGAACGCATTCATGCCGTTAGCTCAGAAATTTTACGCAGAACAAAATCCTCAAACAACAACAGAAAGCGCACCTCCTCCTGAAGGTACAGATGATGAACCTAAACCTGCTAAAGGAAAGGTCGTAGAGGCCGAAGTCGTTGATGAAGAAAAATAACAATAATCTCCGTCCGCCGTCCGCCGGCGAACGAATCTAAACTCCGCCCATGCGGATCCAATCAAATAAAACAAACAAAATAAACTAACAAAGTAACTAACAAAAATGGCTACTAAAATCCAACCACTCGGACCGCGCGTCCTAATCAAACGCCTGGAAGAGGAAGAACAGTCCTCAGGTGGAATCATCATTCCCGATACCGCCAAGGAAAAGCCTCAGGAGGCCCAAGTCGTAGGACTCGGCACCGGCGGCAAAGACGAAAACGGGAACGAATACAACTTCACCGTGAAAAAGAAAGACAAGGTGCTGATCTCCAAATATGGCGGCACTGACATCAAGATAGACGGCAAGGATCTCCTCATCGTTAACGAGGTCGACATCCTAGCAATTATCGGATAAATAAACTCTAAGAAAACCTCAACAAAAAATTTAATTAAATAATAAAACAAATGGCTAAACAACTGCTATTCGACGAAGCCGCACGCCAGGGACTCCTGCGTGGTGTGGAAAAACTGGCCCGAGCGGTCAAAAGCACGCTCGGACCTGCCGGACGTAACGTGATTCTGGACAAAAAATTCGGATCACCGACAATTACCAAAGACGGTGTCACCGTTGCTAAGGAAATCGAACTGGACGATGCATACGAGAACATGGGCGCACAGCTCATTCGGGAAGTTTCTTCAAAGACTTCAGACATCGCCGGTGATGGAACTACTACAGCGACTGTACTTGCAGAAGCAATCTATAAGGAAGGCCTTCGCAACGTGACTGCTGGGGCAAACCCAATCTCACTTCAGAGAGGAATACTAAAAGCATCCGAAGCACTCGTTAAGGAGCTTCAGTCCATCTCCAAGAAGGTCAATCTTACCAAAGAAATCGAGCAAGTCGCTACAGTTTCCGCTAACTGGGACTCTGAGATCGGCGGTATCATTGCTGAGGCAATGGACAAGGTCGGCAAGGATGGTACGATCACTGTGGAAGAAGCCAAGACTATCGACACTACTCTCGACGTTGTTGAGGGAATGCAGTTTGATAAGGGTTATCTATCACCGTATTTCATAACTGATCCACAGACTCAGGACTGCACATTTGATGATGCTCTCATTCTTATCTTCGAGAAGAAGATCAGTAATCTTAAAGACATGCTTCCTCTTCTTGAAAAAGTAGCGAAGGCTGGAAAGCCCCTACTTATCATTGCTGAGGACGTTGAAGGTGAAGCTCTGGCAACTTTAGTTGTCAACAGCATGCGCGGGACACTCAAAGCTGCAGCCGTTAAGGCTCCAGGATTCGGCGACCGACGCAAAGCAATGCTCGAAGACATCGCTGTTCTGACCGGAGGCACATTCATCACAGAGGACTTAGGCATTAAGATTGAGGGACTCGGCATCAAAGAACTCGGTTCTGCGAAGCGCGTCTCAATTGGTAAAGAAGACACCACAATTATTGAAGGTGGAGGAAAGACCAAAGAGATTACAGGTAGAGTCAATCAGATACGGAATCAAATCGAAGAAACAACGTCCGATTATGATAGAGAAAAACTTCAGGAACGCCTCGCCAAACTTGCTGGCGGTGTCGCAGTCATCAACGTTGGTGCTGCTACTGAAACAGAAATGAAAGAAAAGAAGGCCCGAGTCGAGGATGCTCTTCACGCAACACGCGCAGCCGTACAGGAAGGCATCGTTGCAGGAGGCGGAACCGCACTAGTTCGTGCACAGTCTTCTCTCAGTAAACTCAAATTAAAGGGTGACGAAAAGACCGGAGTCGGCATCGTTGAAAGAGCCATCGAAGCTCCTCTACGCCAACTCGCAGCTAATGCTGGTCGCGAAGGCGCTCTAATCGTTGAGAACGTAAAGTCTGGAACTAAGGGCTATAACGTTGCCACTGACAAGTACGAGGACCTCATTAAGGCAGGAGTTGTTGATCCAACAAAAGTGACTCGATCAGCACTTCAAAATGCCGCTTCTATTGCTGGATTACTTCTGACTACAGAATGTCTAATCACTGATCTTCCAGAGAAAGAAGAGCCAGATGCCGGTCATGGACACGACCATGGAATGGGCGGAATGGGCGGAATGATGTAATTCCTAGTCAATTCTATTAGAATTAACATAATCACAAAGGCACGCCATTCTCATGGCGTGCCTTTTTTGTCTTCACAAAACCCATAAATATATCTCAGTATGTAAAAAATCGGGTTTTAACAATTTACCTATTAATTATCTGTTAAGAATTAAGGCACTGAGGACATCAATTACTTTAATCTTACCAAAAAAATACAATTAGGAAAGAATCCCCAAATAATCACATCAAGAAACTAATAAATCCATGACCAAAAAAGCTGCAAAAAAAGCAACGACTAAAAAGAAGGCTGCTAAGAAAGCACCATCCAACGCCACGGGGACCAAAGGTGACCTGCAAGCCGTAAAAGATCTCGGAAAAGCCAATGATAAACTGAGGGCCGAACTGAGCAAGACCATCGTTGGTATGGATAATGTTATTGAAGAAACATTGATAGCAATTTTCTCACGAGGTCACGCATTACTTGAAGGCGTTCCTGGCCTTGCCAAAACTTTACTTGTTAGCTCAATCGCTGAATGCCTTTCTCTTTCCTTCAAGAGAATACAGTTCACTCCTGACCTCATGCCTTCAGACATCACCGGTTCAGAAGTCCTTCAAGATGATCCTGTTTCCGGGAAGCGCCAGTTCCAGTTCAGCAAGGGGCCAATTTTTGCAAATATGGTCCTTGCAGACGAAATTAACCGGACCCCTCCAAAGACACAGGCAGCGCTCCTAGAAGCTATGCAGGAGAAGCAAGTATCGGCCGGCGGTGACGATTACACACTCGACGCTCCTTTCTTCGTACTAGCTACTCAGAACCCTCTCGAACAAGAAGGCACTTATTCACTTCCTGAAGCTCAGCTTGACCGTTTCATGTTCAAGATCCATGTCGATTATCCAACGTTCGATGAAGAAATTGAAATCATGAAGTCAGTAACTTCTGGAGTGAGTTCCGCATTATCATCCGTTCTTAAGAAAGCCGAGATCCTCAAGCTACAGGACGTCGTCTCAAGAATTCATGTGACTCCGCATTTGTATCAATATGTTGCGACCTTAGTTCGCAACACTAGACCAGATGAAGACAACAATATTGATGCTGTGAAGGACTATGTGTCCTGGGGATGCGGGCCAAGAGCTTGCCTTAACCTCATCACCGGAGCCAAGGCCAGAGCTGCCCTGAACGGTAATATCAATGTTTCCATGGATGACATTAAGGCTCTTGCTAAGCCAGTCCTTCGCCATCGCATGGGATTGAACTTCCTTGCCCAGTCAGACGGAGAAACGACTGACTCAATAATTGAACAACTCATTGAAGTGACACCTGAGGGCGAAGAACTCCATGGCGCAGCATAAGAAAAAATATCTAGATCCTGAACAGCTCAAGAAGATCGGTAACCTCGAAATCGTTGCGAGGCAGGTCGTTGAAGGGCTAAGGATCGGCTCACACAAGAGCCCCGCCAGAGGCATTAGTAGTGAATTTTCAGCCTACAGGCAATACGTTCCAGGTGATGAAACTCGTCACATTGACTGGAAAGCCTATGCCAGATTCAATCGCTACTATATTAAACAGTTCGACGCGGAGACCAACTTCATTGCCAATCTGCTTGTCGATGGCAGTAAATCAATGACTTATGGTTCAAACTCGAATGGACTGACAAAGCTCGAGTACGCCAAGTTCATGGCAGCGAGCCTAGCTTACCTGACAGTTGATCAGGGAGACTCGGCCGGCGTGGGCATGTTCGATGGTGAACTTAATAATTACGTCAATCCAAAGAGCAACATGAGTGTCCTCAATGACATCTCAGACCAACTCGAACTTCTTGAACCGCGTCCACGAACTAATGTAGGAGGTATCTTGCACGACTTTGCTCACCGCATGAGTAAGAGAGGTTTTGTGATGCTTTTCTCGGACCTCTTCGATAGTACCGAAGAGTTTATGAATGGCCTCAGCCATCTTCGGTATGGTGGACATAACGTGATCCTCTTTCACATCCTAGATGACTATGAGTTAAACTTTCCATTGAGTGGAATGTGGAAATTCTTGGGACTCGAAGGTGAAGGTGAACTCGTGACTCAACCCGCTAGGATAAGAGAAAATTATCTCAAAGAGCTGGAATCATTTATTGGCGAAATTAAGAGTGCCTGCGCAAAGAACGAAGTCGACTACGTCCTAGTTAACACTAAAGATCCTGTAGAAAAAACCATCTCCGATTACCTGCTCCGCAGAACGGCAATGGCAAAATCTAGGTAAAAAATAGAGTGACAAAAAGCCTGACAATAATCGCGTTGGTTATCGCCGCAAACTGTCACGTCTCTTCCGCAAAGGAAGCGGACGATCCTACCTCTACCCAATTAGCTAATGGGGACCTTCTCATCACTAACTTTGAGCAGAAGGACCTTGGCAGAATGAGGGCATGGGGATGGCAATTTCAGGGCGATGCATTCAACCGTGAATACAGTCATGGATCGAGAAAATTAAGAGCCAGAGTGGGCCGCCATGAAGGTAAATGGTTTTTGACCAGCGTGACCGAAAATCCTAAATCGGTCGGGTCACTCACTAGCCCTCCTTTTCAGATTCAGAAACCTTTCATTTCCTTTTTGCTGAGCGGAGGATCCTCGGAAACAAAGCTACAGGCCAACTTAATAGTTGAAGGAAAAGTGACCAGAACGGTCACTGGAAATGATTCGGATATTTTTGAGTCGGTGAGCTTTGACGTTAGAGAATTTATAAATAAAGAAGCTAGATTTCAAATCATTGACAACGCGACAAGTATCTGGGGCCACATCAACTTGGACCAGATAGTTCAAACTGATCAGAACAAAGGAAAAAGAACAATTTCTAATCTTCCTGTAATCACAGCGATTGATTCAGGTTTTGCTCAGCTCATTGATTCAGGAAAAAGAATCAGTGGGCCATTTAACTTAAAGGAAGGCAAAATCACCAATGACAAAAATGAATCAACCTCATTTGAAAATACATTAAGTATTTTCACCAACAGGCCCGTCACATTTCAGGGAAATGCGGACTTTATCCGACTCAGAAATGGCGAAGTTTGGCACGGTAAGATTACAGGTATCGAGGACCAAAATATTAGCGTCCAAACCAGCTTTGCGGGGAACCAATCTATCCCATTGAACCAAATCTCGATGCTCGAATTTAATAAGAAAGAAAAGGGCCCTGATAACGGAACCCAACCAAGTACACTGTACCGAATTCAGGGAGAACCTATTCCAGGTAAACTCATCTGGATCAGGGAAAAGGACATCGCCATTGAAAGTCCCTTAGGAATCATCCCCATACCTCGACAAGGCATTAGACGCTACGTTGTAAGTAATCAAGGAGCACAAGAAACTAATAACAGAGATGAACTGGCCCTAGCGGACGGATCAAGGATACGTGGTGAAGTGATCATCGATGAGGCAGGAGATCATCTTTCCATGACTCATGACATTGTTGGAAAGCTTCGATTTCCCCTGAATGGAATCCACAGTCTGAAACGCAGACCTAAAAATGTCGCTTGGTTGTCCGACCTCAGAGCCAAGACATACAAGGCCATCGGGCCAATCATACCTCCACCATCGCCGAAGCTGATCAAATCTTTAAAATCCTCAATCACTTCGTTAAAAGTTAACCCCGAGTCACGGATAACCTATTCTGTTCCAGAACTGAGCCCTGGAAAAATCATATTCCGCTCGACCATAGCTCCTGGACAAGGGAACAGAGGTTCGGTGATCACTTCACTAGGCACGTTAGACAAAAATACGACAACTAACATTGATCCTGACTCCAAAGAACAGCTCATACAAATAATGATTGAGCCAGGATCAGAACTGGAGCTCAAAGTTAATTTTCAGGGAAGACTAATATTTCCCTGTGCAATTGAGCTGAGAGACGCGCACTTCGTGTCCTTATCTGCAAATCAAGAAACCACTCAAACCAAAACCAAAGGCACATAGTTTAAATGACACCCTTAAATCTACTTCCAGTATGGGGAACACTTGCTGCAATCGGAATAGCCGTTCCGATCATCATACACCTGCTTTACAGAAAGAATAAAAAAGAAACGGACTGGGCAGCAATGGAGCTACTCAGAAGAGCGCTCGTCGTCCGGTCAGGTCAAATCAGACTCGAAGACTTCATAATTCTTTTGCTTCGTTGCCTCACATTACTATTACTTGCAGCCGCATTGCTCAGACCGATTCTCAAGGATTCGTCACTCGTAGGTAATCAGAAAGTCGGAATGGTTGTCGCTATTGATGATTCTTTAAGCATGAACCATGGAGCCACTACAAGATTCGAAACGGCCATCGAAACGGCCCGGAAGGTCCTTGGAACAGCATCACCTGGAGACAAAGTCAGTATTGTTTTTCTAAATGAAAGAGAAATTGATGATCAGAAAAAAGTCCCTCTAAGAGCGGCTGAATATGACGCAAATAAAGTGAACGATGTTCTAGACGCAGCCAAGAGTTCGGGCGCATCCACTCATCAAAGCAACCTCGAAAACAGCATCCCTTTACTCAAGGAAATGTCTGATGAAATGAAAGCAGGCACTAAGGAAATTCATATCATCACTGATGCCCAGCAATCGGATTGGACTGGCCTATCAAGTGAAGCCAAAAACATGCTCGGTGAAATTCCGGCAAAAATCTATATAATACCAGTAATCTCAGAAAGTGATGAGAATCGCAGTGTCACCTCTCTTAATTATGTGTCAGGCTCATTAAATAATTCAGGTGTAGCCAGATTCGAAGCGACCGTTAGGAACTTTGGGACAAATGACTCAGATGCTGGCAATATCGAATTTTACCAGGACAATACCCTTGTGTTGCGGAAAACACTGGGAACGATCGGAGCAGGTGAATCCCAAGTAGTTCCTTTCTTGGCGAATTATGAAAAACCAGGGGACCTCAGTATCACCGCAAAAATTTCTAAGGACAGCCTTGGAGAGGATAATTCCCGCCACACTGTCGTCAATGTGCGTCCTCGGGTCCGTGTCCTTTGTGCCACAGACTCCATTGATGGGGGCCTAGGAACACAGAATAATGATCTCTTTTTCTTGGAAAACGCACTCAGATTAAGCAGCGGAAACGAAGAGAACGGAATCCAGGTCACTTCTGTTGATTCCTCGGACCTGACTCTGGAAAAACTTAATGACTATGACATCATAATTCTCGCAAACGTATCGGCACCTTCTGCTGAAATTGCAGAACGCTTGAAAGATTTCACCAGCGGCGGTGGAGGCCTCATTATTTTTGCAGGTGAAAATATTGACCCTGAAAAATATGAACAGAGTTTTGGCAACGATCAGGACAGTATATTGCCTGGAAAAATTGGCCCGAAGACCAGTACTGGTGAGGAAAATCAAGAGCTATGGACATTAGCATTTCCTGAATCGGATCATCCACTCGCACGGGTTGTAAAATCCATGACAGAGGAAACGGTCAATGCCGCAAAAGTCGAAAGCATTATCAGTGTCGAACCGTTACCGGGATCTCAGGTGATCCTGAGCTTAGTGGAAAATGATGCGCCAATTCTTATGTCAAAGACTGTCGGTGAAGGGTCTGTCATTTTATGCACGACAAGCGCTGACAGGTCATGGAGCGAACTGGTAGTACATCCTGTCTATGCTATCATGATACAGCAGGCTGCAACCACAATGACTAGCAAGCCTGACTCAAGATTAACAAGAATAAACAAGACCAAAGCGATCAGCATCGCAGGGACCCAACCTGCCAGTGCCTTGGTCGGTAAATTGAGCGCCGATTCTGAGAACGACACAGATACAAAAAAGCCTTCCGTTCAGTTAACAGCGCTGACCAATGGGAATTTCAAAGCTGAAATTAGGGCAGAAGACATAAGCGAAAGCGGAATCTATCAGATCCTAGGATCACAGGGCTCAGTCCTCGGAGCCATTGCAGCCAATTCTGACCCATCAGAATCCGACGTGCGCGTCGTTGACCCTGATGTACTTAATCAAACAATAGCGACAATGAAAAATATTGAAATCCTTGAAGAGAAGCCCGAGCAAAAAATTCAGAGCGATCGCAAAGGAAGTGATCTGACCACTTGGCTGCTTACTCTATGTATTATCTGCTTCGTAGCACAATCGATACTCGCAAAAATATTCACTAATAAAATCAGTAAGGGCGAGACAGACATCGCCACTTCACTTCAACTCAGTAACGTGGCTGCGGCCCGTAGAACTTAAGGAAAAGCTCACCGAAAATGTTAGAAAAAATTCTTGGCCTAGAAAGCGATCAGAAAATCGATTCACTAACAATCGGGTGGAGTCATGGAGCCGTCGTAGCGCTTCCACTCATCATCCTTGCTGTTATTTTCTCCATTTACCTTTACCGGTCCGAACGTCAATTACCAAAAAGCAGACGCTCCATAATGATGATTTGTCAGGGCCTTGCTCTACTGGTTCTCATTATTATATTCATGGGACCGTTCGCTAAAATCACAAAGTTCAACTCCTACAAAAGGAATATGCTAGTCCTAATAGATACTTCTAGCAGTATGGCTACTAAAGACCAGAGGAATGCTAACTCCATTGAGGAAGCCGCTAGGGCCCTAGGAGAAATCAAGCCAAGTGAACCCTTCGATCCTGGCAAGGCAAACGAAATCCAAACCAAGATCGGCAATCCTAGCCGGATCGAACTTGCTGAAGCAACACTTGAAAATACTAATGTAATTAGTGACTTGAAGGAAAAATTTAATGTCAATATTTTCACTTTCGACAGTCAGCTCAAACCCATCAAACAAGCGGAAAAAGCAGGTGAAGCGGAGGAACTCGAGGAGACAGAAACCCCATCCATCAACCTTGATCTGAACGCTCAAGGAGAAAGCACCGAAATTGGATCTGCAATTAATGAAGCCGTAGGCAAATTTGCAGGGAGGGAAGTGGCTGGAGTCATGGTCCTCAGTGATTTCATTTCCGTCAAAGGTAAGGACCCAGTCGAATCAGCCCGATCCCTATCCACTCAGGGAATCCCAATACACACAGTAGCTCTTGGACTCCCCTCCCCACCTGACATTCATGTTCGGAAGATCATTGGGCCGGATGTCGTTTTCAAGGGAGACCGTGTCCCTCTGAGAGTTCAAATCGAGTCAAAAGGCTACAATGAAAGGACCGTGAATATTACTCTTAAAATTGATGGAACCGAACAACCTTCACAACAATTGAAATTGAAGGACGGGATCCAGTTCGCGGAGCTGATATTCGTCCCCGAACAGGAATCAGGGACCGTTGAGCTAGAAGTTTCCGCTGCCGCATTCAATGATGAGACTACAGACAAAAACAATTCCTCGACCCACAGCGTTAGGATCCTCGATGAAAAAATTAAGGTCCTCTATGTTGAGGGAATACCAAGATGGGAATTTCGTTATCTCCGGTGGGTTTTACTAAGAGACAAAAGGCTCGATGTTAGATTTTTAATGACTCAGGGAGATCCGGCTCTGGCAGGATCCTCTCCTCGCCACATCGGGGCATTACCTCAAAATAAAGAAGACCTATTCAAGTATGACCTCATCATACTTGGTGACGTTCCGGCCGGTTACTTTAACACCGAACAGTTAGAGCTCATTGATGAACTTGTAAAGGAACGCGGAGGATCACTAATGATGCTTGCCGGCCCTGTAGCAGCACCCACTTCCTATAAGGACACCGCAATCGCGGACATACTGCCGATTAAAATTGGAGCTGGAAGTTGGAACCCGGTCTCTAACGGCACTCATCCAGTAGTGACCTCGGCAGGCCGTCTCAGCCAATCCACCTCACTCTCCTTGTCAGATGACACGACTGATAGAATCTGGCAAAAAGTGAACCGCATGCATCGGCTCCCACCAGTTGACGGAGCAAAAGCTGGCGCGACAGTTCTACTCACTCATTCCGGTTCACCTGATGGATTTGACCAGTACCCGCTCGTGGCATGGCAACGTTACGGCACCGGAAAGAGCCTCTTTGTGGGTACTGAGGATTTATGGAGAATGAGACTTGAGGTCGGTGACCGGTACCATGCAAGGTTCTGGGGACAAACCATTCAGTTCCTGACACTGTCAAGACTTCTGGGACAAAACAAACAAATCACCATCGAGACGGACCGGGCCAGTTTCAGTGAAGGCGACACGGTACAAATTTACGCTAATGTACTCACAGAATCTTTTGAGCCTGTCACTGACATCGAAGAATACATGGTCCTCATTGAACCTAAGGGCTCACCAGACTCTTCTTCCGAAATACAATTGAGCCCAGTGCCAGGAACTGACGGCCTCTTTTCAGGTGCTCATGTAGCGGGCAAGGACGGCGCCTATGTCCTTAAAGCGGGCCCTTCCGATGAGAGTCGAGCCAATAGTCCCGAATTTGCGGTGGCCACTATCAATCCAGAAGACAGGGAAACCGGAGCCAGACCTGACCTTGCAAAAGAAATTGCGGAAATCTCGGGTGGTAAGGAATTGAATCAACAGGCCCTGTCCGGCTTCAAGGATGACTTTAATAGTGAAAAACCAAGAGATAATGAAGTTCAAATTATCGAAGAACTATGGGACAAGGAATTCCTATTCATCCTAGTGCTCCTCTTTGCGGGGACCGAATGGTTCTTCAGACGCAGAGAGAACCTCGTATAAACTTTCCTTAAAATATAATGCAAGAAGGATATCAAATAAACATAGATGAAAAGCTCAAGGAAGCTTGGACTGATGAGAGACGTTTCATCCATTACAGAGGCATCATAAGATCACTGATTTGGATCGTCTCATTAATAATAACAGATCTGATCGTGGATCTTTTGATCTGGAAAGGGATCGGTGACAATCAATTTGGTGCCGGCCTAATGGTTATCAATATTGGTATTATCTCCTTTGTCATTTATCGGGAATGGCTCCGGCATCTCAAACCATACGATGCTGTAAGAACGGCACTTCAGGTCGAGGCCAAAAATCCTAAATTATCCTCAATACTCATAACCTATACCGAACTCTCAGCCGCAGATTCGACCAGTAACACTTCGGAGGAAATCGTTCAGGCGATTAAGGAAAAAGCCAATGAACGGACCGAATCAATTAACTTTCAGGAAATTGTATCTTGGGACCAAATTAAAAAGATCGTTGCAATCAGTGCCGCAATTATAATTGTTTTTGCAGGGATAAGCATTAATTGGACTGAACAGGTAGGAACTCTATTTAAAAGATTGACCTTACAAGGCTCTAATTATCCTACACAAACAGTCATTGAGAAAGTGCACGTCGAGGGGCAGGAAATGAAAGCCGGTAAACCTTTCACGGTTAAATTCGGTGAGTCTCTGAACATTAAAGTATTTACAGATCTAAAAGCGGTCCCACTAGGGAAACTTTATGTTAGAACCAAAGGTTCAGAAAAGTGGCCATCAACACCTCAAAACATGGATCCTCTAGCTAACGACCAACTGATCTATGAGAGGACCCTCAAAGACATAACCGAAGACACTGAATTTTACGTCAGAGTCAATGATTACAAGGATGAAGTTTACGATATTCAAGTCATCAAATCTCCAACGATCAAGAGTTATGAAATCGAACAGGTTTTTCCGGATTACATAACTAAGGATCCTGTGACTGAGCCCGATTTGACACTGGACACTCCTCAGGACACGACCTTGAAATGGAAAATTACCACCCAAACTAAAGTGAAGGCAATGCAGGTCAGAATAGGTGAAGATGAAACGATCGATGCTGAGATCAGTGAGAATGGAAAAATAATTACTTTTTCCAGAAAGGCAGACAAGGCATTCAACTACGTATTCCAATGGACCGAAGGCGAGAGCGGCAAGAACTTTGAGTATGGGGACGTCCAAAATAATATCAGAGTCATTGATGACACTTTGCCAGAAGTGCAACTCATAACTCCAAGCTCAGACGGTTTTGCTACAGATAAGAAAATAGTGAACCTCAATTACAAAGGCACTGATGATTATGGACTAGGAAAAGCACATCTCATTTACACCGTAAAGAGAGGAGACAGTGAAAGTGATGGGGAAACCGAAAGCTCCAGATTGGAAGTACATGATTTTGAAGGAAAGTCTGCAGGAACTAATACATATGAATGGAAAATTTCAGACCACATCAAAGAACTGAAGCCCGGCGATCAAATTTCATACCAAATTGAAGTTGCAGATCTGTTCCCCGGTGAAAAGAAGCATGTTAGACAGTCAGTGACCCGCAAAATATCAATTGTCACACCCGAGAGGTATCTGCAATGGTATAGAGCTGAGTTAGCAAGTCAGCAGGATGAAATCAAAAGGGCCAGGGACAGTGAAGAAACTGCCTCGACCCAGGTAAAACAACTCATAGAACAGGAAAGCGAAGAAAAATGAAACGTTCCCATATGAATCCAGTATCAATTCTAATAATAATCGCGGTCCTCTTTTATGGGACAGCTGTAGCCCAAGACGAGGAAAAAGCTAAGGCTGAGGAAACCACTCCAAAAGAAGAGGCGGCCAAAAAAGAGGCCCAAACTCCTGAAGTGCCTCAACGTCCTATCGACCCAAACGCTGACCTGCTACAAACTGGCCCAAGACTCTCCAAGGAAGCGCGTAGGCAGGATAATGTAGGAAGAAGGACCAGAACCATTGCTAAACGCATGCAGTCGTTGCTGTTGGATCTACAGTCCAATGGACTAATCGAACAAGGGAACGGAGAAGAATTAGAGAAAACAGGAGCACTCCTTCTCGCCGTTGCTAGAACAGATGTCCCTGCAGTCGCAGGAAAACTCCGTCAAGCTCAAGCAAACATTGACGGTTCGCTTCCTCACATCAAAGGAGCAGGTGAAGACATCGGAAAAGTCATTGCTAATCTGGACAAGGTACTCGAAGGAGCTAAATCGATCCTAGTTGATGATCGCCTGATCAAACAATTATCTGAAATTATCAAGGCCGAGGAACGTTTAAAGAAAGGCTCCATCGACTGGATCCGTAAAATGCAAGTCAACCCTGATTCAAAGAATCTGGATAGGGGTCGTCTCTCAAGATCTCAGGAAGCGGCGATTGACCAGTACGCTGAATTTTTTGATCTCCTTGTGGAGTCAAAAGAAGCTTCCAAAGGGACTGCCGCTGGAGATCGTTTTGAGGCTACCGAAAAATCACTCACTGAAACTGATCCAGAAGCTCTAATGTCCTCAGCTGTCGATAATATATTAAAAGATCAGGCCCTAGCTGCTGGAACTGATCAGGGCAAAGCGATAGAAGCACTTCGTATAGCACAAAAAATTCTTAGTGCAGAAGAGGATAGCTTTGATGATCTCATTAACGCCATCCAACACCTGATCGCAGTGCAAAGAGAATTAAAAGAGGACACAGAGCCTCCGGTCGCTGATGCGAATGCTCCAAAAGCAAATCTATTTAATGACAACAAGTCTGAACTCGAAGCCAGACAAATCGGCATTGCCAATGAGATCACTGAAGTCAGGAAAACAAATTTACCTGACTACAAGCCCAAAGAAGAACCTGAAGGCCCTTCCGCAGAAACTCCAGTAAATGACCCTAAAGAAGAAAAAGATATCTTTGAAGCTGCTAAAGATGATCCTTTCGCTGATGACGATCCTTTCGCTGATGACGATCCCTTTGCCCCAATCCAGCCAGGAGAACTTCCGTTCGGCGTTGGACCTGAAGCAACTTTCGAACAGGGAATCGGAGACGCGCTCGTCGAAGCAGGCAAAGCTGCCGTTAAAGCTCACACATCAATCAACGAAGGCAAACAGCCCGAATCAGTCAATTTCCAGGAACAGGTAATAGCGGCATTAGAGTCCGCCCTAAGTTCAGCTCAGGCCGCTGACGCCTATGCCGAAGAAAATTCAGAAGAAAGTTTCGGTGACGAAGGCTTTGGTGAGGAAGGCTTTGGCGATGAAGGTTTCGGTGACGAAGGTTTCGGTGACGACGGCTTCGGTGACGACGGCTTCGGTGATGACGGCTTCGGTGATGACGGCTTCGGTGATGACGGCTTCGGTGATGACGGCTTCGGTGATGCTGCCGGTGCAGGCGAAGGTGCTGGCGAAGGCGCTGGCGAGGGCGCTGGTGAGGGTCAAGGTCAAGGTCAAGGTCAGGGTCAGGGTCAGGGTCAGGGTCAGGGTCAGGGTCAAGGTCAAGGTCAAGGTCAGGGTCAAGGTCAAGGTCAGGGTAAGGGCAAGGGCAAAGGTAAAGGTCAGCCCTCTCCATTTGCAACGGAAGGACCAAGCGAAGAAGTGTCAGCAGAAGGAACTTCATCTACAGTTGCTAAGGGTGACAAAGTCGCTCGTAGCAGACAACTCAATCCCACCGGTTCACGACGCGGCAGACCTGCAGTCATTCAAAATTACGAGAAAAATTTACCTCTTGAATTTCGCAAACAAGTCAAAGCTTATTTGGAAGCAATATCCCAAGAAAAATAATGAAACTAATCACTATTACATTCACTATTATTAGTGTTCTGGCCTTGGGTAACATTAATGCCCAAGACCCCCCATCACAAAGCGTTGGTGTTGCGAGGCTCACTCCAGAAGTAAGGACTGCAATCACAAAGGGCCTTGAATACCTTTCAAAAGAAGGATCACAAAGGGCCGACGGAAGCTGGGGAGGTGACCAGAACCGCGTAGCTGAAACTTCACTCACTCTCATGGCATTTATGCTTCAGGGACACGTTCCTGGACGAGGCCAATATGGGAGAAAAATGGAAAATGCGATCGAATTCCTCATTAATAAGGGGAAGGAGCGCAGAGGATATCTTGGGACACCAAGAAATCATGCCGGCATGTACGAACATGGATTGGCTGTCCTCGCCCTTTCCGAAGCTTGGGGACAAAGCAAGAATCCACGGATCAAGTCCGCACTGACGCGCGCCGTAGATGTTATATTACGAGCACAGAATAAAGAAGGAGGATGGCGCTACAGCCCAGAGCCTAGGGACGCTGATCTTTCTATGACTGTCATGCAAATAGTTGCACTGAACTCGGCCAGCGAGGCCGGCATCGCAGTTCCTCAAACAACAATAGACAAAGCCGCTGAGTATGTTCTTTCGTGTCAGGATCAGGGCAGCGGAGGGTTTAAATATACAGCAGGTGGAGGAGAACCAAACTTTGCAAGAACTGCTGCGGGAGTCATGTCCTTAATAATGTGCGGTCAACGCGATTTAAAAGCCACTCAAAGAGGCATCGCTTTTCTCAAAGCCTTTCCCGAATCCAAGTTCAAAAGCACGAATCACTTTCATTACGCTCATTATTATGCAGTACAAAGCATGTATCAGTCAGGAGACGCCGACTTCAGGGCATGGTACCCAAAGATCTCAACAGAAATTGTTGGGAAGCAAAATAAAAATGACGGAAGCTGGAGCGGATCTTATGGCCAAGCCTATGGCACTTCATTATCAATCCTGATCCTTGGTGTCCCCTATCGGTACTTACCAATTTATCAGCGTTAAATGTGAATGTGAACCCTCTTTCCACATTTCAAATTATTCAAAAAATTCCGACTGTCCTACCACAGGCAGCCACAATCCTTTCGCTAATTTTTCTTCAATTTAGCGCCCCCGGGGCCCCCGTTAGGCCATCGGGTACAATAGGATACCTTCAACAGCTCAATGAAGAAGATTGGATACTAAAAGCCGAAGCACTTCATTATCTTTCTGAAAACAAAGTCCCAGAGGCCCTAGAAAGTATCCTTAAGATAACCAAAGACGAGAAGGAAAGATCATGGATCAGGTCCAGGGCCTTAGTGGCTTACTGCAAAATTCAAAATAGTCAGGACATACCTCAGACATTATCCACATTCGCCTCATCATCTGATCCTGTACTTCGGGAAGGAGCTGCTGAATCGGCCGGGTTAATTAATGGGAATAAGGGAGTGGATATTTCATTAAAACTGACCGCTGACAAAATAAAATCAGTTCAATTAAGGGCACTGGCCTCCTATTCCAGAATCATGGGGGAAAAGGCATGGCCACTAGCTCAAGAAATGACCGAGTCTTTGGCCGAAGAATTAATTCCATTGGCTGTTGAATCATTGGCCCTCATTGGGAATCAGGAAGCCCTCGAAAGACTAAAAGAATTAACGAAGTCTTCAACAAACAAGAGAGCATTGATAGAGTCTCTTAGTCGGAGCACAAACCCTAAAGTCTTACCAGTTCTTCTGAATCTACTTGAAAACACCAGTACTGATGACGCTAATTTCGCATATGTCATTTCGGCCCTCTCTAAAAACAATAATGAAATCCTTTCAAGTTCCTTAAAGGACCTGATCAGAACAGGACGAGACAGCGCACTCTTTGTTGCTGCCCGAATCATTACAATTCTTTTTCAGGATCCAGACCTTGGCAAGGAACTCCTATCTGCACTAACAACCACTAGTGCCCCCGAAACCCTCGAAGCAGTAATGATTGCCCTCGGATCAAAAGAAATGAATCCTGATTCTAATACAGAATTCTTTATTACTCACCTGAAGAATGAGACGCCTGAAATAAAAATACTTTCGATCCGCTGCCTCAGCCACTGCAAAGAGGCCAATCTTTATACCCTACTAAAAGAAACCATCAAGGATGATGAAAGCGGTGTATCAATTGCCGCTATCAATGCTCTGATGGAAGCACCGCTCGAAGATGCACCGACAGGAACATTGGTATCTTATCTTGAAGATGTACTTGTCAGTACTGACAACGTGATACGCAAGGCCGCATTTGAATTGCTGGGACATGCCGGCAATGCAGATGACTTCGAACCTGCACTGGCAATGCTCGGCGAAGCCCTGAGCGGCACGGACACGGTACGCAGAGAAGCCGTAGCAGAAGCATTGGGCAGCATCGCTCCAGACAATGGAATTGCAAACGTTGCCAGAAGGCAAGGGTATGTTTCAAACTGGATGGTCCTTGGCACTTTCCTCAATGATAAAGAACATAAAGCATTTGCAAATGAGCTCGAACCTGAAAAGGGCATTGATTTCGAAAAGACCTATCCTTCAACTTATGTTTGGGCCTTGCAAGGGAACCAAAGAAGGGACGGAGAAAAGCCCATAGAGCGTGAAATTGGGTGGTCAGAAGCTAGTGTTAATAAAACTAACGGAATGCTTATGATGGGACCTCTCCTACCTCCTCCGGGAACATTCTCTATTGCCTATGCTGTTTCCGACTTTAATTCAGAAAAGGACCAAGACCTATTCCTTAGCTTGGACGGGGATGACGCTTTTAAGGTCTGGTTGAATGGAGAAAAGATTTCCGAACAGGTCGCTCCTTACTTGCACAGGCAAAGTTGCATCGCCTCTCAAGGAAATATAAAGATTAAGCTCAAGAAAGGAAAAAACAGGATACTAGTTAAGAGTGCAAACATTGAACACGAGTGGTGGGTCAGGGCCCGCATCACTGATGCAAATAACAAGCCCGTGGAATTATTCTAAAGTGAAAGTTACAAGCTTATTTTTCTGCGTTCTGGCAATGATATTGGCAAATACCATATCAGTCGCCAATGATGATTTATGGAAGAAGGCTGATGACGCATACAATAACAATGATAGCGAAACTGGAAATCGTCATTTGAAGCAACTCATTGAATCTGATCCAGGGAATGTGGACCTGACAATTCGTTGCTTAGAAAAAATCTACGAGCGTGGAGACCGTAATAACACCCAGTCCAGATGGATGAGATATGTATCGACAAGGGTAGCTGCCCTCGAAAGACTAGGACACATCTCAGCCAACTCTATATTGTACCGTGAAATTATCGCACAAGGGCTGACACAGTACCTCACAGATAGAAACCTATTCGTCGCAGCGGAAAGACACGATGATATAGTCGAAAGGAACCCATATGATCTTTTCTGGAAGTCAACAAGAGCAAGAGCTCATAATACCCTAGGCCTCTCAAGCACTAGAGACCACTATGAGGAATTAAAGAAAAACAAAGACATGAATCATCCTGACCCTTGGATCAGAGAAAGATGGGTCCGGCTCAAGGAAATTCTGGAAAGTGATTTTAGAAAATTACCCCAACCGATTCTAAAACCCTTAGAAGGCAGCCCAATGCCAGATCTTTCTCCAGATGACCCGGACGGTCGTTGGCAACAGGTCATCGAACAGCCTGCGGGAAGAGTCGCACGGCAAGTTGACCGACTAATTGGAATCACTCTACTCCCCGAGGCCATTGTCCCTTGGCGCGACATGACGGGGATCCTCGATGCGTCCAGAGCACTTGACTTGCACTTGAAAAGCTTCCCCGAGAAGGAACTCTCAAGCCTCCGAAAGATACAAGAACGTTCATTTAATCGTGAAAACTTAGAACCTGACTTCACAAATCAAAGGGCTCTGGATCTTTTCAGACGTTACCCATGGTCCACGAGTGCTCACAAGACACTTTTAAGAACTGCTAATCGGAGTCTCATCGCGGGACATGCCCTCGCTGCTCTACGGAGCTTCGAGGATCTTATTAATCACGCGGATGATCCTAAAATAATCAAATATGCAAGGACTGGAAAGTGGATCGCTCTGTCCATGGTTGGGGACCGAGATTCTCTAGAAAATGAAATTAAAGACTCTGATCCTGATCAAGAAATGGTCTGGATGGATAAAACTCTCAAGGCAAGTGATCTGGGCGCCCAACTCTTAAGCGCCGTACCAGAAAAGAAAGCTGATCCAGAACCTGTACCACTTCGGGAACTGAATCCAAAAGTAATCCAAATACCTGCAGTGACTCCCTGGTTCGGTGGAGGCCATAGCGGAGGAATGGCACTAGATGCACAAGTCATCGAAAATAGCCTCCTCATCTCCAGTCGCAATCATTTGGCTCTTTATGATATAAATGATACATCAAAATCAATCTGGTCCCAGCCGAGGTTACCCATGAATGATGACCGGTCCAAACGTAACATCTTGCCCGGTTATTTTGTCCCCGAAATTAAGAATCAGACAATCTATACACGTTGGGGATTCAAGGCCATACCTCAGGGCATCGCAGCTTTCGATTTAGCATCAGGAAAAGCCAAATGGCTCTATGACGACTTTGGCTTCGGCCCGGGACAAAACCCAAATATTATACCGGTAAGTGATCCAGTCATTTCTGACGGGCTCATCTATGTTCTTATCTGGAGTTCCCATGGAGGACAAACAGTTCAACTTGCATGCATCGAAGAAGCGACCCAATCCCTCGTATGGATGAGCACTATTGCTCAGGCAGGAAAGTCCAGTGACATCATTGGAAATCTTGAAAAGGCTCGTGATGTTACGAGGACTTTCGGTAATAGGGTGAGTCTGGATTCAGGAGCAATCTACGTGAACAGTAACGCTGGCCTAGTTGCCCGATGTGACCCTAGAGATGGTAAACCGGACTGGATTCACTATTACAATAACAGCCCAGGCCCAGGATCTGGGGCCCTAGGGAGCCATCCCATCATCAGTGATGGTCTAACCATATGCATGACAAAGGATTCAGGAAAGATCTTCGCTCTGCAATCTGAAACTGGAAAAGTTATTTGGGAAAATACCTTGGCCTTAGGAATTGAATATCTAGGAAAACACGAAAATCATCTCATCATCAGAGGCCAATTCTCTTTGGCTGCAATTGATATAAAATCAGGAAAGACAAGCTGGCATACTAAAGTTCCCGAAAGATCGATTGGCCGGTCTCAAATGATCGGTTCCTCCATATATCTTGCCAGCACAACAGAAATTACAGAATTTGACGCTACTAATGGAGCAGTCAAAAATTTAAAGCAATGGGATCAAAACGTGGGGCAACCACTCTCTTACTTAATCGATAAAAATTCTATTTACGTGATTAGTGACAGCCCTTCCATAGGTGGAGGAATCGCCCTATCAGAACCGCTAAATCCAAATGCAACTCCTGCCAATAAAAACCTGTCTTCAAATATAAAGAGGCAATGGACACTCATGCGCAATGATGCAAGAATTATCAGATCTCCTCACGATTCAGCATTGGCAAATCATGCTTTTATTCTGAGCGAAGGATTACTGGAATGTGTGGAAATATCATCAAAGGGTTCTTTGAAATGGAGGAGATTCATAAATGCTATTCAGCCGGCGTTCCAGGTAATTGATAATAAACTACTACTACTTACAGGAGCAGGTGAGGACAGACACGCTGTCGCATTTGATGGAATGAGTGGAAAGATCATCTGGGAAACAAAGGTCCCCGCCCAAGCCAATTCCATGATGAAGTGTGGAGACGTAGGACTCATGCATGACAAGAAAACGGTCCTATTTGCTTTTGATCCAAACACGGGAAAGAGGTTATGGGAGAGGCGCGTCGCTTTTGGTAATCACACTATACCCAAATGGGACGGTCAAAAAATTCATGTCTTTCAGACATCAATGGGACGGGCCCCTTGGCACCTGGAAATAGATCCGAAGAGTGGGCATTTAATTAATGACTATGATGTTAACATCACCAACGACGGGCAAAACTATTCTGATGGAAAACTGATCGGCAAAGGCTATTACGAAATTAAATTTAATCAGGTCAAGGCAAGGTACTTTAGATTAGTGATGCTTTCAGAGGTAAATGGAATGGGATGGTCCTCAGCTGCTGAAATCCATCTCGGAGGTGAAGATGATAGAAATATTGATCGCTCTAAATGGAGAGCCCATTACGCGGATAGTTACGAGCCAAAGTCCAGAATGAACACTGAACTAAAGAATGTCTTTGACGGGAACCCCAGCACCTGGTGGCACACCCAATGGATAGGAAAGATTCCTCCTCATCCTCACGAAATACAAATTGACCTTGGAAAAGAATCCACTTTTAAGTCCCTCCGTTACCTCCCGGCAGTCATTATTAACAATAACGGCATGATCAGTGAGTACGAACTCTACGCTAGCAATGATCCTAGCCAATGGGGACAACCAGTAGCCAAAGGAATCATGGTAAGGAAACTCTTCATTGATAAGGCTCAATTTTTCGATGGTGGCGTTGTTTTGGAAACTAGGGACCGCAAACACGGAAAACGTAACCTCTACAGATATGTGTTGGACGGGAAAAAAGCCACTCCATTTGCGATTAACCATGAAATGATCAGCTGCCATGGCAAATACATGCTTGCCATGACAAGGAACGAAAAAAATCAGGAAGTATTTGTTATCCTAAAGCCGGAAGATCCTTCCTATAGATTTGAGATTGGGGCCGGCATCCCCTTCGACAGGAATCGTATCATCATAGAAAATGATATCTTATGTTTGCCAAGCCACAAACTGATCATAGCTAATCTGGCTCAAAAAAGATTCATAGTGAGCCCGACTGCCGAGAAATCTCCCATTGATGCACATGGGTTCTTTGTCAGAACCTCTCAAAATAAACTCATGAAATTCTTCAACGGGGGAGACAAAGGAGCTCCAATGTATTTTGTCGATATGAACACAGGTAACATTCAGCAATCGATCGTTGCAGAGCAGACCGAGGCCATTAGGGACCTTTCCCCTCAGCACATTGATCCTAACCCTAAGTTTGACAAGATTCTTCTCCTCCGAAGTGATCTAGGCATAAGCGCTTACACTTCAAACTAGTAGATTTTGATTATTCTGCCGGGCGAGATGGGTCATGATAGATTTTCACATCAATGTCGGAAGAGCCGATGATTTCTTGGGCCCTCTTGAGCGCGTTCTTAGTCGCCAAATTAGGATTTCCAAAGGATCCAGGAAAAATATTTTCCTTTCCTATGAAATCAACTGCTCCAGAACTTTCTAATACCCTGTAAACATCTTTCATTACTCCACTAATGATGAGCTCACGACCATTTCTCTTCAGAAAACCCACTAACTCTTCTAGAGCAATGACGCTCGTTGCATCCAAGTGCCTAGCATTTTTCATGCGAAGTATAATAACTTTAAGGTTAGGATCGATGGCCGTTGCCTGAATCTGACTACGGAAAAGTTCAGCGGCACCAAAGAAAAGTTCACCCTCGACATGGACAATGGAAATTGCAGGAGAGCTGCGGACCGCCCCGCTCTTGATTTCATTAAGTTGACCACTTGATCCAAAATCATATTCAACGAGTTCTGGACGAGCTGCCTGCCTCAAGAAAAGAGCCACTGCAGTTCCTGCACCAATAAAAATCGCTACATGCAGTGGCATAATGAGAGCAGAAATAAAAGTCACTAAGAAAGTGACTGCGTCCGAGCGAGTAGACAAAAGGCAAATCAAAAGCTGCTTCCAATTAATGAGTGAGATGGCAACGGCAATGACTAGAGAAGCAAGTGCACTCTTCGGGATATAATTAACAAAATCAACTTTAAGGAAAACCCAAAGTCCCATCCCGCAAAATAATGCAGAAAACACACTGGAGAATTTCGTGGCAGCACCACTAGAGTAATTTAAAGCCGAACGGGTCAGCGAACCAGATGCGACCATTCCGCTCAAAAAAGCACATCCCACATTGGCAATGCCTGATCCAAATAAATCATGGTTCATTTTTAACTCATCTCCACTACGTGAAACGAGAGATTTAGAAACTACTGATATCTCAAGAGCAACTAGAAAGGCCAAGCCAAAGGCAATGCCTGATAATTCAGCAATTTTATCAAAGAATCCAGAACCTGTCAGGATCGAAATGTCAGGGAAGAGGCCCCCTCCTCCTTGCTGATCATTAAAAGTATCAATGGATAATGAATTCGGCAAAAACCAATTCACCAAAGATGCCACGAAAAGACTAAGCGCGAAGGTCGGTAAGGTCCTGAAGGATCTGCGCAAAACAAAATAAAACACAAAGGTCCCAAGGCCAAGAAACACTGAAGCAAAATTAGACTCACTGATCCTCGATACGGTCCCAACAAATATTGTAAAGAAAGATCTACCTTCCCTTGCAGGATCAATGCCAAGAACATAGCTAAACTGATTAGCAATAATTAGCAGTGCCGCACCAGCAACGTACCCAATAATGACGGACCGACTCACATACTGAATAAGATCTCCAACTTTTAAAACCGAACCTATGATTAGAAGAGCAGCTACCATAATAATCACTAACGGCATATGATCGGCAGCCGAAGAAGGATCAGGATATGCAAGAAAGTAACTGAAAATCATAAATGCTGTCGCATTCGTGGGCCCGAGAATAGGATACCTAGATCCAGAAAATAGCGGAGAAAGTAAAGCCGCCACAATAGAACACGTGATGCCAAATTGAATCGGAAGGCCCGCCACCAACGCATAGGCCATCCCTTGAGGAAAGGCCAATAAGGCGACATTAATGCCTGATCTCAAATCATTTGAAATCGTATTTGAAAATTTCCCCCCATCTGATACTGGCCTCAAAGAGCCTGCATCATCAGTCGCTATCGACATGCGCCTAAGCAATTGCATAGCAGATCGGAGGACACGTACCGTCCTTCGAGAAAAATAATGCCGGAAAGAATTCTTAGAGCGCATATTGCGGTCAGGGCGCAGTTAATATCTTTTGACCCTAGGTATACCGCAAGACATTTTATTTATTTTAAGCAATCTCAAGATCAAAAAAGTCCCGGAACACTTCAAAATAAACCTTACGCTTGAAGTCCGCGACCCACTCCAAATTGAATTCATCAGGGAAAATCCAACAATAGTTGGTAAATTCCGGCTTGTCTGCGCCCAGATTAATGTTCTTATTTTTACCATTAAATCTGCACCTAAAATAGGTTTGCTCCTGACCAAGATAGTGTTTCCATTTAGCGTGCCTCTTGTCAAAATCATAGCGGTACCCTGCACGCTCCTCTATGATTTTATAGAATTTAGCAGAAAGGCCTATTTCTTCCCTCACTTCGCGGTAAAGGGCCTCAACGATCTCCTCTCCCTCATCAACTCCTCCTTGAGGAAATTGCCAAGAATCCTCACAGTCAGATCTTTGGCAAATAAGAATCTTACCATTTTTTCTCTCGAGAATCAGAGCAACGTTTTTTCTATACTCTTTTCCAGAATGTTGCTTTTGAGAAAATTTGGAGGAATTTGACACAAATTAAGATTGGGAAACTGATCGTTTTATAAAGAAAAATCAAGTGCATAGATCCTTACTTTTGAAACTTTCTGCATTGGGAATCATTGTTGTTCTTTTCTTTGGCATTCAAACTGTTCGCTGGTCTGGTGAGAAAGGAGCCAAGAAAGCGCATAAACATTTCATCCAATACCTTTCCGATCGCCGTTGGAGCAAATGTTCCCGAATGATTTCTGAACTATATGATGACCAATGGAAATTTAATCGTAATGACATTTCCCTAGCATTGAGAGACTTTGGACGACATTTCTACATATCATTAAGCGTGGATTGGAAAACGATGTCCGCCACAAAAATGGAAGGATCATACGCAATAAAAGGGGCCATGAAAATTAAAGGATCCGGTAGTCCGGCAGCTG
This sequence comes from Verrucomicrobiaceae bacterium, assembly GCA_004211885.1. Lineage (GTDB taxonomy): Bacteria > Verrucomicrobiota > Verrucomicrobiia > Verrucomicrobiales > DEV007 > EC70. Next base: position 9,468 of record SHBV01000007.1, on the reverse strand, counting down.
ATTATATCATTAAAGAAGCAAGACCTTATCTGATTGATTCTTTCACTTTTATCTGGTCCCGTTCGGGAATTATGCCCTGGTCATGGAAACTGGAAAAAATCAAACATCCTAGCATAAAGGTTCCTCCAGGCTATGTGCCAGGAGACCAATCATCTTCGCTTAAATGGTAACTTTGACAAAGAGACCTCATCGCCGCATAATTAAATATCAATTTAATTGGAGAAACCATTATGAAAAAAACCATTCTCTCTCTCCTCGCACCTGCTCTACTATGCATTAACGCACTTGGGCAGGGAACGGAAAACAAAACAGACTCATCTTCCAGTTCTATACCGACTAGGTTCTGGAAAGCCTCGTTACCGGGAGGCGAATACATGGTATCGCTGAGCAGTATTTCCTCAATCGCAAAACACACTTACATAGTGGACGGAGCAGCGAGAGTTTACGAGGTCACGGTCGCGGACAAGAGCTCAGCCATCGCAAGGTTCTACTTTATTGAACCGGTCACTGATCAATCGCCTCTGAACGTTGGTCAGGTTGTCATTGATAGAATCAAGAGCGCTTCAAAGGAAGCCACTAATCGGGTCGGCGCTGGGGACGTCTGGGATCAAGTAGTAAAGAACTATCCCTCCTCAACACACGCAAAAACAATGGAGTTCCGTCTGACTGTCCGCTCAAACATTGACGGCTTGTATGAAAGCGTGGCTCGAGCTTGGGAAAAGGGCAAAGGTGAGAACTTTAAAATTATCACAAAATAAAACAGCTCGCCATTTCATTGGTTACACAAAACTAACATCCATTCCAATAGCCTCATGGAGCACCTTCATGTATGTCGATTTAGGAATGTCAATGGCTCCAAATTGTTGCAGGTGAGGCGTGGTCCATTGCGTGTCCAGCAAAATGAATTTTCGTTTTAATAAATGTTCGACCAAGGAAACGAGAGCCACTTTGGAAGCATCACGTTTTCTTGAAAACATAGACTCACCAAAAAAAGCTCCACCGATCGCAACCCCATAAAGGCCCCCAGCCAACTCACCTTCGGACCAGCATTCCACGGAATGCGCATATCCTCTTCCTTTAAGATTCAAATAACTCTCCCTCACCGTTTCATCGATCCAAGTCTCCTCGCGCTCCGCACACCCATCAATGACTTCATCGAAAGATGAATTAATACGAACATCAAACCGATTAGAACTCATGATCCTCTTCAAACTCTTAGGAACATGAAACGAATCGAGTGGAATAACGCCTCTAGGATCCGGACTGAACCAGCCAATTTCACCCTGCTCCATGGCCATAGGAAAAATTCCCATGCGGTAAGCTTGGAGTAAAAATTCTGGATTTATTGAAGACACAATAGAAAATTACATAATAACACTGTTCCTTGTCAGGCAAGGCTTTCAATGGCATTAAAATAGATAAACTGTTCCCCATAACCGAATAATTAGAAATTTTTTATATGGAAATTAATAATGCTCAGGACGAAAGCTCCGTTGAGGTCCGCTGTTACTTTGTCCGGCATCGAAACGCATTGGCCGTGCGAGGAAATTTTGGTCCAGTCTATATGGATCATTACCTTCATTTAATGCAGCACCAGATATCCACGAGCCCTGACAAGGACCAGAAATTAAAAGATGCATTGGCAGGCATTGCCCTGCACCTAGCCTCTAGGCCTTGGGACGAAGTTAGCGCATGGACCATTCACTTTTGCGAACCTCTAATGAACCTGTTCGTTACCGGCAACAGTAACGAAGGTAATATCATAGGCAGATTATTTACTGAAGGAATTAGAGACGATAAAACGAACCTTTTCATTACTCAGATCAATAATTTCCCGAAAGAACCTAGGCGCAGCGCAATTGATTTCAAACCCTCAGCAAGCATCTTTCAAATAATTCAGGAATATTACAAACAAAGTGAACAGAGAACTGCGAGGTTCTTTAATTATTCAGAAGAAGAATTTGTTTTCATCTCAGCTCAGCCCGAGTGCGATGAGGATTGGCTACTCTCTTTAAATGATGCGGCAATCAGAAGCCTCGATAAAGATGAAGAGTTAAGCTTGCTCGAAAAACGGTATTACAGTTACAAGTGCGGCTGCACAAAAGAGCGTATCATTAACGCCCTGGCAACGACGTCCAAGGATGAGGTTTTAGGCGACAAAGAAAGCGTGAATATTGAATGCCCCCGCTGCGCGGCAATCACTGTAATCTCCTCAAAAGATTTTGATCAAATGAAAGACGAAGTTTAATTTTCGTTGATCTGTGGAAGACGAATATCTTCAACCAGATTTTGAACCTCCTCTGGAGGATCCTTTGCCATTTTAGATACTATAAAAGCTACGACAAAATTCACTATGGCCCCAACTGCACCAAAAGCATTTGGTGTAATGCCAAAGAACCAGTTATCCTCCATGCCTCCCATATAGGATGTGCCGGGGATAAACATAATTCCTTTGTGCTGGAACACATAAAGTAAAGTCACACCAAGGCCGGCAATCATTCCCGCAATGGCGCCCTCACGATTCATTCTCTTTACAAAAATCCCCATCATCAGGACAGGAAATATTGATGAAGCCGCCAAACCAAAAGCAATGGCCACGGTCCCCGCTGCAAAGTCAGGCGGATTAAGACCAAAATAGCCAGCGAGCAATATCGCTCCAACCATGGCAATCCGGCTCGCATTCAGTTCCTGCTTTTCACTAATTTCCGGACGAAATATCCCTTTAAGCAGGTCATGCGAGATGGATGAGGAAATCGCAAGTAACAACCCTGCAGCTGTAGAAAGCGCCGCAGCCAATCCTCCGGCAACGACAAGCGCAACGACCCATCCTGGCAATTTTGCTATTTCAGGATTTGCCAAAACCATGATATCCTTATCGACCTTGGTCATCTCATTGCCCTTCCAACCGTACTCAGAGGCGACAGAAGCAAATGATTTATCAGCATCATTATAATACTGAATTCGTCCATCACCATTCTTATCCTCATGCTTGAGGAGCCCGGTCTTCTCCCAGTTCTTAAACCATTCAGGACGTTTCTCATACTCAATGTTCCCAGAAACTTCTCCAACCTTATCGACCTGAATCGTCTTGGTGAATTTCAATCGAGCCATGGCGGCGACTGCCGGCGCCGTGGTATAAAGAATAGCTATAAAAACCAAGGCCCATCCCGCTGACAAGCGAGCGTCACTGACCTTCTTTACCGTAAAGAACCTAATAATAACATGAGGGAGACCCGCAGTGCCAATCATGAGGGAAAGGGTATAAGCAAACATATTTAATTTACTCCCCATTACACTGTTAGTGTATTGGCCAAACCCAAGCTCAGTGATCACTGTATCCAGTTTTTGCAACAATGGCGTGCCATCTGAAACGTTTCCAAGTAGGCCAAATTGAGGAATCGGATTACCGGTCAGTTCCAGTGAAATAAAAATAGCAGGGACCGTATATGCAAAGATAAGAACAACATACTGAGCAATCTGGGTATAGGTAATACCCTTCATCCCACCAAGGACCGCATAGAAAAACACGATTCCCATTCCAATAAATAATCCGGTATTATAATCCGTTTCAAGGAACCTTGAAAACGCAACTCCAACACCCTTCATCTGCCCGATAACATAGGTAACCGAGACAACGATAAGACAAAGAACAGCTACTAATCTTGCTGTTTTTGAATAAAAACGCTCACCAATAAATTCAGGCACGGTAAATTTTCCATACTTGCGCAGATACGGAGCCACCAGAAAGGCCAGCAGCACATAACCTCCAGTCCATCCCATAAGGAAAACTGATCCTCCGTAACCAGAAAAAGCAATGAGCCCTGCCATTGAAATGAACGATGCGGCGCTCATCCAGTCAGCAGCCGTAGCCATGCCGTTGGCTATTGGGCTGATATTTCCACCCGCAACATAAAATTCCTTAGTAGACTTAGCCTTACTCCAAATAGCAATGCCTATGTAAAGGGTAAAAGTAAAACCGACGATAAGATAGGTCCAGGTTTGAACATCCATTATGACTGCTCCTCTCCTTTAGTTTGAACTTTCTCCTCGTTCTGACAAGTACCCGTAAACTCACGATCGAGCCGATTCATCAAACGAACATAAACAAAGATAAGAACCACAAACACGTAAATGGAACCTTGCTGAGCCATCCAAAATCCGAACTGCGCTCCTCCAATTGAAATCTTATTCATTTGTTCAACAAAAAGAATCCCACAACCATAAGAAACAACAAACCAGACTACCAATAAGCTCAATACACAGGTGATATTTTTTTTCCAGTATTCCTGCCTCGTCATCCCTGAACCTAAAGGGCTCGAGGAATCCTCAGAAATTTCAGGTTCACTTTTTTGATCATTCATGGGGCTGTATATAAAAATATTTAAATAATTGTTAAATTACTTGGGGTAAAAAGCACTTAATCTTAACTTATTATTAATTCCAATACATTGCAGTGTAAATCATTAACACGTAAACATTAGGGGAATAAAATATATTAATACAAAGATGTCAGGAACAGAAACCGATAACGTAATCACCAATGACTTTATCCGGCTGGGATCAAAGCCCCCTTTCGGAAAAGAATGCCTTGTCCTGTTACCTAATCGGGTCAGTAAATCTGACCTTTCAATACTCACTGCAGACATCAATAAGGCCGGTTCAAATCCGATCCTACTACTCGATTCATCCAATTCAAGGTCCGAAGAACTAGGATTGGATTCTAATGATCCGAACGTTACTTCTTTCGATTTCATCTCTGGATCCGATGACGAGTTAAGATCCATCATTGAACCTATTAGGAATAAAGAAAATACCATCATTTTCATTCCAGCCAGAACTTCAGTTAAGAATGGAGCTAATTTTTATTTTCCCACTGACCATCTCAGAAAAATGCTCGGACTAGGGATCCCGAGCATTCCTATTTTCATAGAAAAGTTATCAGAGACCAAGCTATCTATTGATAAGGAAAAAGTAACGACCCATTCCTATGGAAAGGCTCTAAAGGAAGACGATCTTACAGTTTCAAACTATCAGGAGTCCCTACTTGAGGCTGGAGAAAAAGCATTCAGTAATCACAGCATCTTTAACGATTCTTTAGCCTATTCAATCATTGTAGGACTTAAAAATTACGGATCAAGGACCACTGTCTTTGATGGGAATGACGGTACCGAACTTGTCTTCACAAAAGTCTTTGCTGCAGCAGCAGCGCTGAGCCGGATAATCAAAAAAGAAACCCAAAAGGATCGTGTCGGTATTGTACTAACACCAGGCAAGGGTGGCCTCGTTGCAAATCTAGCAGTTCTACTTTCGGGAAAAATTCCAGTCAATTTAAACTTCACTGCAGGATCGGATGCTGTTAACTCTTCCATTGAGCAGGCTGACTTGGAAAAAATCATCACGGCAGGGGCATTCGTTGAAAAGTATCCAGGATTTCCTTGGCCCGACGATGATAAGATCCTGTTCATTGAAAAAATTCTGCCTCCATTAAAGAAAAAGAAAAAAATCACTTTATGGTTCATCGCCTTAAAGATTTTCTCTCCGAAAATACTAGCTTCAATGCTGGGCATAGCGAAAGACGGCGGTGACAAGGAAGCCGTTCTTCTGTTTACCAGCGGAAGTTCGGGAAACCCTAAAGGGGTAGTACTCACTCATCGCAATATTCTCGCTAACGTTTCACAATTCGGAAGCAGACTCGAACTTAGTGATGACGATAAGGTCCTAGGATGCTTACCGCTCTTTCACAGTTTCGGATCAACGGTCACGCTGTGGTACCCTATGCTCGAGGGAGTTGATCTTGTAACCTACCCGAGCCCCTTAGATCCACCCAAACTCGCTAATCTTATTCAGAAACACAAAGTCACTCTCCTCTTGGCGACTCCAACATTTTTAAGAGGCTACATGAGGAGAGTAGATCCGGAACAACTTGAAACCATTAAGTATGTAGTGACTGGCGCTGAAAAACTGCCTCAAAAACTAGCAGAAGCTTTCTCTAAGAAGTTCGGAAAAAAAGTAATGGAAGGATACGGATTAACTGAAACATCTCCCGTCTCAAATGTGAATATTCCCAATGTCGATACTGAAAATAATGAGCAACTGATTCCTAGCGAAAGGTCCGGTTCAGTCGGCCAGTTCTTGCCTGGAGTCGCTGTAAGAATCACTGACACTAATGACGATACTCCGATACCCATAAATCAGAGTGGAATGATTTGGCTAAAAGGATCCAACGTGTTCAAGGAATACCTTCATCTTCCAGATCAGACTAAGGAAGTCATTAAAGATGAATGGTTCAGGACTGGGGACATTGGACGAGTCGACGAGGATGGCTTTCTCTTCATCGAAGGGAGACTGTCAAGATTCTCAAAGATCGCTGGCGAAATGGTCCCTCATGAAACGATAGAAGCACATGTAAACAAAGCCCTCAGCTATGACTCTGAGGCTGAAAAGAAAATCGCAATCGTGGGAGTCCCTGACGAGGCCAAGGGCGAGGCTCTAGTAATGCTCAGTTCAGTCGAGATGGATAATGATTCAACGAAAGCACTTCGGCAAAAACTTTTGGATTCAGGAGTCCCTGCACTTTGGATTCCAAAGAAAATAGTAAAAGTTGAAGAAATACCTTCTCTAGCCTCTGGCAAACTCGACATCAAAGGTTGTGAGGAAATGGCAAATGGCCAGTAGAAATCTGAAGCAATTCCCCTCATCTTGGAACCTCTCCGCAATCGGTTAATTAATTCAGGAAACATCCCATTCAGGGACTTCATGAAAAGTGCCCTATATGATGATGATGGCGGCTACTACAGTACTAATATCCGAGAAGTGGGGCCGACCGGAGACTTCTCAACCTCAACTACGCTAAATAACTCATTGGCAAATGCCATAACTAGCTGGATCCAAAGAGTATGGAGGCAAGATAAAAAACTTCCCCACTCAATCATTGAAATGGGTGCAGGTAACGGGTCCCTCGCTGAGCAAATAATTAAGAGGATCGGTTTCTGGTCTCGACTAAAACTTGAGTATCATATCGTTGAATCATCAGAACCACTTCTTAAATTACAGGTTCAGCGACTCGGAAAAAGAAATTTATTACAATGGCATAAAGATCCCAAATCTGCTCTTAGGGCCTGCTCAGGCAAAGCCCTTATCATATCCAATGAACTAATAGATGCATTTCCTGTAGAATTAATTCAATGGGAAGAACAAAAAGAAAAGTGGCAGAGAGTGATGGCTCATTCAGAGAATCAGCAATGGACCACTAGTGTCGGCGAGGATTACGAAATCCCAAAAAATTCTTCCCTACTAGAATCACATAATTTTAAAGACGGACAACGCGTCGAAAGACACGACGACTTCGTCAGATGGTTTCATTCCTGGATAGAATTCTGGGAACAGGGACATATGCTTAGCATTGATTACGGCGACGAGTTCCCTGACCTTTATGGAAGACGCCCTAATGGAACTGTCCGTGCATACTTTGCACAAAATCGTTTCGAACAGATGCATGAAATCCTTGCAAGGCCCGGGCACCAGGACATCACCTCAGACATCGACTTCACAGACATCAGAAAACGCATGCTGATAGATGGGTTAAAAGAAATCAACTATCAGACTCAGGCCGAATTCATTGCAGAGAATGACATCAAATCATCTCCTGGGGACCCATCAACTAATCCGCACGGGGCAGGAGAGGCTTTTAAGGTTCTTTGGCACCGTAAGATCTGAATTATACAATAAAATTCACCTCTCGGGCAGACAAGCCCTTGACATCAGGGGCAGCAAAGAAGATCTCTGAGATAATGAAATTTGCACTATGTAATGAAACCTATGTCGGCTGGGATTTCGAAGCCACTTGCGAACACATTGCGAGTAGCGGTTATGATGGGGTCGAAATTGCACCATTCACACTCAACGAGGATCCAAGAGAAATTAGCGAAAGTGATGCTGCCAAGATAGGCGCAAAAGCCAAATCAGCAGGACTCGAAGTGGTTGGACTTCATTGGCTCCTTGTCAAACCGTCTTGGCTTCATCTCACAACTGATGATCCCCTTTTGCAAAAGGACACAGTCAATTTTGGAAAGCACCTTGTCCGCACCTGCGCTGCCATGAATGGTAAAGTCATGGTATGGGGAAGTCCAAAACAGAGGGACATACTTCCAGAGTGGAACAGGACCGATGCAATTGAACGTTCCGCTGAAACTCTATCTAAGATTTGTGAAACTGCATCGGAATGTGACGTCACAATTGCAATGGAGCCATTGGCAAGAGCAGAGACTAATTTCTTAAACACGGCAGAAGAAACAATTGAACTCATTAATAAAATCGACAGCCCAGCTTGCAGACTTCATCTCGACGTTAAGGCAATGAGTGATGAACAAAAATCCATACCTCAAATAATCACCGAAAGCAGTGAATATATTGCTCATTTCCATGCCAATGATCCTAACCTGAGGGGACCAGGAACTGGAAAAGTTCAATACGGCCCCATCGTCGATTCCCTCAGTTCTGTTAATTACCAAGGATACATCTCCGTCGAAGTTTTCGATTACAGTCCGGACCCAGAAACCATTGCAAAAGAAAGTATCGCCTTTCTCAAAGAAGCTTTTAGTAAATAAAAAGGGTTCACCCGCAAGCAAGTGAACCCTCAAAAATTAATTTATAAATATACAATCAAGGAATTGAGATCCTCTCACCGATCCTGATTAGGCTACCACTGATACCGTTGACCTGCCTAAGAGCCGCGACCGTTGTTCCGTAATTGCGCGAGATACTATATAGAGTATCACCTCTCTTGACCGTATGAACGCTTTGCTTGGACGCATAAGTTTGTTTGGGCTGGGGAGAAGGTGGCTGAATGGCAATGTCACCACTGCCAGGAGGGACGTAAGGATCACCTATCGGCTGACTGTAGAAATCATCCCCTCCTCCGGACTGGGAAGCATAAATGTTATTGTATTCCTCCGATGAGGCATAAGGGTCACTGTAAGGTTGCCCTTGCTTTCCTTTGTAAACGAGAGGACCCGTTTTTTTCTGCGTACAGGAAATACTTACAAGGGAAATTAAAGTAATTGTTATAAGGATCTTAATCTTCTTCATAGCCACAGGCATTGTTTGTGTGAGCTGATATTTTACATATCTTAACTAGAAGTCAAGGCCGCGTTCTAAATTCGGACCCATAGTTGAAGAAAAAACATCAATTATTTCATCCTGAAGGCATAATTCAAGAAACACATAGCCAATTCAAGGCCATGCCGCCAATTTAAGAGAAATAAACTAGGGCAATTTCTAGCGTCGATTAAAAAGCTCGCGGATCCTGTCCACGTCAACGTCTTTTGGAATTTCTCTATTGCCCCGTCGTCCTCCAAGATTTAAACCCTCCAGAGCTTTTTGAGCTGCATTAGCATTTGAATTGGCAGGAGAATTCGTACCAGCGTTCTGTTTTTTTCTAGCGGCAAGCGCCTCAGCTTCCTTCGCTGC
>SHBV01000069.1 GCA_004211885.1 Verrucomicrobiaceae bacterium | reverse complement strand
GCGTCCTGCCCATAAAGATGAGCAGGAATGGTGATCAGAAAAAGAAATAATAATGATCGGATTAGAAGTGTGGTAAATGAATAAGAAGAGTGGGGAATTTTCATTATTTAGAAATTGTTTTAAATAGTATAATCTTCAACGAGTCAACTATTTATGCATGTGTTAGTCACGGTTGAGCGTGACTAAAATAAAAACCCCTCACACTCTCGTTACGTATGACCGTGACAAGAGTCTCCCGTGAGATTTGTGACAAATAATAACAATCTAATAACCATGAAGTTATATAAAATATAGGAGATTGCCTTTTTGAATTATTGGACTGATAATCAATGAATGAATGTTAAGAAATTAATTCTGCCATTGTTACTTTTTTTATATTTGCATGGTTTTTCTGTTGCGGAAAATTCACTCACATATCATGCAGAGGGAAAGGGCGGAGCAGTGGCTGCGGAGGATCCAGCCGCAGTTGAGGCAGGGATAGAGGTTTTAAAAAATGGTGGGAATGCTGCTGATGCGGCAGTTTCAGTGATGCTGACTGCTAGTGTTGTCGATTATGGGATGTTTTCCATAGGAGCCGAAGTCCCTTTCATTATTTTTGATAAGCGCTCAGGCAAAGTGAAGACACTCTCAGGATTAGGCTCTGCTCCATTAGATAAAGAATCGATGCTCTTTTATTACAAAGATGGTATTCCGGGCGGTGGAGGCATTAGGGCAGTTCCTGTACCTGGTGCGGTCCACTTATTTTTTACTGCGTTAATCGAATATGGAACAATGACTTTTGCGGAGGTTTCGCGGCCCGTTCTGCGAATTCTCGATGCGGGTGGCCAGAACTGGTATGATGAATTGGCACAGACCTTAAGAAAATTAATTGATAGGGAATCATCTGCTGCGGGTAATCGGAAGGACAAGTTAAGAGCTGCACGTGACCGTTTTTACAAGGGGGACATAGCGAATCAGTTAGTGGATTATTATAAGGAGCAAGGAGGGTTCCTCAGGTTACGCGACCTGCAAGAGCACCGGACCCTCATCGAGGACCCTGTCAGTATAGAGTACCGAGGATATACCGTGCTAAAGTGTGGCCCGTGGACTCAAGGGCCTTATCTCTGTCAGACATTACAAATTTTGGAAGGCTTTAAACTTCAGAACATGGGTCATTTGTCTGCAGATTATATTCATGTCCTCACGGAATCTTTGAAACTGGGTTTAGCGGACCGGGACTATTATTATGGGGATCCAAGGTTTGTGGATGTGCCATTAGTCGGCTTACTATCTAAACGCTATGCAAAAATACGACGTCCTCTCGTTGATATGAACATAGCATCTATGGATGTACGGCCAGGTGACCCTATTAAAATGAAATCACTAGTGAATGAGCCCGCTAAGTATCGGCCAGGACCGGGAGGAACGACTACCTGTGTAGTCGCTGACCAGTGGGGTAACTTTGTTGCAGCGACTCCTAGCGGTAATGGCCCCTACAACATTTGTGAACCTCTAGGCATAGCGCATGGAAATCGATTACGAAGCTTGAACACATCACCAGGTCATCCGAACCGGATCGAGCCCGGTAAGAGACCAAGGATCACGCTTACCCCTACATTAGTTCTAAAGGATGAATTGCCAGTCATGGGGATCAGTGTAGCGGGAGGTGATTTGCAGGATCAAACTACGCTCAATTGTTTGCTTAATGTTATTGAGTTTGGAATGAAGCCAAAAGAAGCGGTCACTGCGAATCGATTTTCTACTAGGCACCATGAAAATTCATTTAATCCGGAAAGTTTTCGCAGAATTGATGGTCTTGGAAGGCTCACCTTGAATGAGGGCATAGGTAAGGAAATTATAACAGATTTGGTTAAGAGGGGACACAAAGTTTCAATGACAGGAGGCCCTATAGCCAATCCCGTGATGATTTATTTTGATCGTGAAAAGAAAGAATTTTTTGCTGCAGGGGATCCCAAAGCTAACCGTCACGCGGCAGTACTTGAGTCGAACTCGAAATGATTTTTTCCATGACTTTGATTCTCTCAAAATCATGAAAATTGAGATCGACTCGAGTGTCGTTAAAATTAATAATGATGACTAATGAGATTAATAACATTTCTCTTTTTTCTGATTACTCTTAGTTGTGCATTTGCTCAGATCCCGAGTCCTGATGATGCTCCTTTACCGCTTTCTCCTGAAGAGAGTAAAAAACATTTCAAATTAACTGATGGGTTTCGTATTGATCTGATTGCCTCAGAGCCACTGATCAGGGACCCGAGTTGCATTGCTTGGGATTCTAAAGGGCGTCTATTTGTTACTGAAATTCATGGCTATAATCTAGAGGGTCATCTCGACGTGACTGAACTCAATAAAACCGGCAAGCTAGACACATCAATTCGTCGCGTACGTGTCGGGCCAAAACTCAAAGCAGAAGCACAAAAGGGTCAGACAGGTAGTCTCAAATTATTGCGTGACATAGATGGTGATGGAACGATGGATGAGTCCATACTATGGGCCGATGATATACCTGCAGCGTATGGCGTGATAACTTTGGATGAGGGTGTGATTATTACAGCGGCTCCTCATATTATATTTTTTGCAGACACGAATGGAGACAATAGGCCGGACGTACGTAAGACGCTTTTCACTGGTTTCACGATAGGGGAAATGGAAAGAGCAATTAATAACCCAGTCATGGGTCCTGATGGATGGATTTATGCGGGTCAGGGATGGGGAGGAGGAGACATTACTGGGCCAAACTTAAAGGGTACCGTTAAGGTGGGTAGGACGGACTTTCGTTTCAAGTCTGACGGATCAGCCATTGAGCCGGCGAGTGGATCAAATCATACCTTTGGAATGGCCTTTGACGATGTTGGTAACCGGTTCCTTATAACTACTAGCCGGCCAGCACTTTATGCAGTGCCCTTACCTTATCACTACCTGAAGAGAAATCCTCATGTGAGCACACCTGACCTCACGGCTTCTGCCAGTAATTATTCTAATACATTTCCTACGAGTACGCCTCATCCGTGGCGCCGGAAACGTGGAGCTGATCCGAGATGGGTTAAGTTCTACGGTGCAGGAGAAGCTAAGCCAAACGGAAATTTTACATCGGCCTGCGGGCAACAAATTTATCGTGCAAAACTTTTTCCTGAATCTTTTCATGGGAATTATTTTTGTTGTGACCCTCAACAGAGCATGGTTCACCGTGCTGAAATTCAACGTGAAGGACCGGGCCTTGCTGTTCGACGCCATCCGGACCATGCCAATTCAGAATTCCTCACTTCAACGGATGGGTGGTTCCGTCCAAATAATCTGCGAGTTGGTCCGGACGGAGCGCTGTACGTTATCGATATGTACCGCGAGATCATTGAGGATTATTCGGCAATTCCACGTTACATGCAGCAACAGTACGGTCTCCTGAAAGGAAATGACAGGGGACGTATTTGGAGAGTCGCTCCAGAAAAAAGTAAACCCTTTCCGATCAGGACCAATAGATATGAGCCAGCCAGTCCAGTTTCCGATCAAATTAAATCTTTGTATGGTTCTAGTTCGAAATTATTAGAAGCAATGAAGGATTCTCATTATGGAGTTCGTGTCCATGCTTTGAGAGTTGCGGACCAGAGATTTAGAACTAGTCCGAAACTTTTAAATGCAGCATTGTCCCTAATTGAAAGTGAATCTGATCCTAACGTTTTGTTGCAGCTTGCATTGAGCCTAGGGGAAAGTGATGATCTTCGATCAGTTAAAGGTCTAGTACATTTAGCAGCTCATCATTCTAATATCCGCTGGATGAAAAATGCTGTTCTAAGCTCAATCGGTAACATGGCAGGTACATTTTTTGAGTTAGCTATAAAAGAACATTCAAAGATGGATCCTTCAATACTTGAGCAAGTAGCTCAAACAGCGGCTCGTACTGGTGATGCTAATTTACTTGTTGCTGCCGTGGATCATCCTGATCCGGCTCTTCGTCTCCGCATTCTAAGTCTCGCAGCTAAGAACGGAGTTAATGTTTCAGGTTCGTTACGTGCAATTGCTGATGAGGCTCTCAGTGCTCCTAAATCTTCTGAACGGGAACGGCTCGCTGCGTTGCAGTTAATTAGTTATGCTTCAGCGGATGTCGTTAAATCTGGGATTAAAAACTTTTTATCTCCTTTGCAGAATCCTGACTTTCAGGCACAGGCTATTAAAATTGTCCTTGCTCAAGAAAATGAAGTCGTTGCAGAGCAATTAATCGACCACTTATCAAGATCGACTCCTCTCATCACTTCACTCATTACTGAGGCGCTCTTTGCTCATCCTAAAACAATTAAGCAACTCCTTTCATCAAGTCATAAACTGCAATTCTCTGAACTCCAGATGCATCGTCTCATTAATCATGAAGACTCTGAAATTCGTAAATTGGCGGAGTCTCTTTCAGTAAGAGAAGGTAAGGAATCAATAAATCAGCTCTCTCATAAGAGTTATTATGCGGCTTTAAAAAAGGACCCTAACATTCAGCGCGGATCAGCTCTATTTATGGTTCATTGTGCCAATTGCCACCAGTTTGGGGGGCAGGGAATAGCTGTGGGTCCTCCTCTCGACGGAGAAGCGGGTCGACCCGCTGAGTCGCTTTTGGCGGACGTTCTTGATCCTTCGGCTCAGATCACTGCTGGTTATTCTACCTACATAGGAAAATTAAAAGGTGGGCTTTCTCATACTGGTGTCCTTTCTTCAGAGTCTGCTACTAGTTTAACCTTATTGCAGGCGGCCGGATCTAAGACACAAATTTTACGTTCTGATCTTGTGTCCCTTTCTCCTATCAAACTTTCTCTGATGCCGTCAACATTTTCTGAGATTATGAAACCAGAAGAATTGGCTGACCTCATAGGCTATATAGGAAATCACAAAAGTAGCGGATCGATGGTACTTTTTGATGACGACCCGGGTTTTCCTGGAGTATTGAGTAAAGGAAAAGGGGAGGCTTCACTTGAGTGGAAAAATTGTGCTTCGGGTAGGGCCTGTCTTACCGTTTCTGGATTCCAGAGATATGCGCCTCAGTTACCGGGATGGAATTTTAGTGTCAAAGAGAATCCACAAGGAAAAAATCAATTTCGTTACCTCAGATTGGCAATGAAGTCCATCGATGCAAATGGAATGATGATTGAGTTGGCAGACAATGGACAATTTCCTCCGAATGACAAGCCAGTTAGAACTTATTATGTTGGTAAGAATACAACAGGATGGACTTCCAATCAGCTAGATAAAGAGACACCTAATGACTGGAAAGTTTATACGATTGATCTGTGGAAGAATAATGGAGATTTTGTTATTACAGGCATGGCTTTTACTACTATGGGAGGAAAAGGAAATTATGACCGGATAGAACTTTTAAGGAATGACCCTAGAGAGTTGAACTAATATAAAGTCTGATTATTTAATGCAGTGTACTAGAGAATTATTTTGCTTCTTATTGGTTTTTTCTATTGTGCCTAGTCTTTGGGCTGAGGAGGAAGTTAATTCTAAAGAGGTTAAAATTAGATACAAAATGCCGTCAATTGTAATGACGGCTCATGTTGACTGGCCTAAGGACCATAATCATTGGGATTCCATGGCAAAATTCGTTACTAGTAATGGTTTTAATGTGGTCGAAGGTGGAGTGGAGCATTTAGATGTTTGTCGAAAGCACGGACTGATGGTGCGTTTAGGAGGAGATCAAGCGACTTTGGATCTTGCGCCAAAGTTAAAAGATGACCCTGCAGTCTTTGGGTATTTTATTTCAGATCGGCGCCGCCGTAATTCCTTTCCAGCCTTTGCCAACATTGCCAAAATCTTTGAGAAAGCGGATCCTAATCACCCAACTATTTTTATTAATCGAGCTAATTGGAATGAATTTGGTGATTTTACTAAACAAGTAAATCCAATGCTATTGGATTTCTATCATTATCACGCAATGCCGAGGAGGCATCCTGAGCGCTATTATTTATATCTTTTAATGTTCAGGGATCTTGGACATAAGAACGGGATTCCCGTCATGCGTTGCACGAGCAGCAGTTCGTCGCCTGCCGTTTTGAGGCATACTATTTATAGTAGTCTTGCTTACGGGGTAACTGGTTTTCATTTTTGGGTCCCATGGATCTTTGCTCATGCCAAGGACAATGAAGGCAATGCTGTTTTGAAAGATGGTAAGTTGGATATCTATATTACTTTGCCACATCTGACTGAGGTGGCTAAGGAAGTTAAATATATGAGTCCTTACCTTTCTAATTCTCGATCAATCGACATTTATCATACTGATCCACTTCCGATCAGCGGCGGTAAGTCTCCGGAAGATCATTGGTGTCAGGTAAATGGAACGAATTTTCTATTGGGGGTATTTAAAGAGAAAGATGGTAAAGATCTTCTTCTGATAACTAATAAAAATACGGGTCAGAAGCAGACAGCCAAGATGTTCTTAGATTCTACAGTCAAAGAAGTAGCGAAAATGAACAAGAAAAACGGTCAGTGGTCAGACCTTACGATTCATTCAGCGGAAGAGAAACGTTTCTTAGAGTTGGAAATGGACCCTGGTGATGGTGAGCTCTTGAAAGTGAAAAGGAAGATCGAAAAATAGGACCTCTCATATTAAGAGCTGAATCCACTCACTTCCCATCCCTTTCTATAATCCCGTTTAATTAATTTATTGGCTCCTGAGTGATTTGTTATGGCAAGATTCGAAGCGTCCCATGAAAGTTTTTGGTCAGGAGTTCTGATGGCAACTGTTCCTAAAAGGATTGCCTCAGTCATTGGTCCTGTCTGCTCAAAGTAGGATTCGTTTTTAGTTTTTCCATTGATCGCATCAAGGAAGTGATGATAGTGATTGCGCGTGTCAAGCTTTGGCTGAGGTGTGCCTTTGTATTTTTCACGTGGTAAGAGCATGGCGCCTCCACCGTTAGGAATTAGGACAGCGCCTTCAGTCCCTACAATTAATGCTGACTCTGGAGGATAAGTTTTTCCTGGGTACCATTTCTGAGCTTCCTCGGGTGGATAAATTCGGCCATCGAACCATTCAATAGTTAGTTCGTTTTTTTCTGTGATTGGATTCCCTGGGAATGTCCAAGTGATGTGATCACTTTGGGGCCAAGTATCTGCTTTACGGGCCTTAGAGTTTTTCCATGATTCTTGAACAGTGGCGTGGACCGTTTTAGGTGCGGTCAAGTTAAGGGCCTTCCAGGTCGCATCAAAAACATGACAACCAATGTCACCTGACCAACCAGTCCCGAAGTCCTGCCAGGCACGCCATTTGCTTGGATGGTAGATTTCTGGGGCATAAGACCTTTCGGGTGCAGTGCCTAACCATAGATCCCAATTTAATTGTGATGGGGCAGGATGTTTTTTTTCTGGTCTAGGACCAACTAGTCTATAGCTGTCAATGGCTCCTGGACGATTGGAACAGAGGTAAACGTGCTTAATTTTACCAATTAGCCCGTTCTTTATGTAATGTACTCCCATCCGGTCACCAAATCCTGAAGCGGCCTGTGTTCCTAGTTGAGTTTTTACTCCGGCTTTTTTTGTGGCTTCGGTCAAAGCTCTCACTTCTGCGACGTCGTGACATAGAGGTTTCTGGCAATAGACATGTTTTTTTGAACGGACTGCATTAACAGCTATTGGAAAGTGCATATGATCCGGAACGGTGACGTTCACTGAATCTACTTTGTCTCCCTCATTTGCAATGAGCTCTCTCCAATCAGTATATTTCCTAGCCTCGGGAATTTCCTTAGCGACTCTATCCAGATAATTTTTATCAACATCGCAAATAGCTACAATCTTTGTATTGGAGTGTGAACTGATGTTCTTATAATCGTTGTAGCCCATCATTCCTCCGACCCCGATGCAAGCGTGCTGGATATTACTATTAGTATTGGCACCCTTTATGATTGATGGAGTGCAGGCAGTTGCAGCGAGGCTGGTCTTAATAAATGATCGGCGATACATGTTCAGGAATTGGTGATTGGTTAAACTAGTTTATTTTTATTTTTTATCTATGCTTTTAATCTGTTTAAGGACTTTCCCATTTTCAATGAAATGAATTGCTTTATAATTTCCTTTTGGAACTGAAATTATCAGAGGAGAAGCAAAGCTTGCGGTCGATTCTTTTTGCATCTTTGCTGCATATTTGACCTCCAATACCCCGTCATTATTAGTAATTGAATTAACTTTAAAATCACAAAGTGATTTACCTCTTCTTATTGCTGCAATTACAGTCTTTGACTTTAATTCATTTTCCTCTAACCGGTGCGATTTGTCTCCCAGAACAAAGGCGACTCCAAATACCTGATCAAAGTGTTTTTGACTCTTAGCGACAACGAAAGATCTTGTTTTATTAGGCTCAAATTTATTGGAAACAAAATAACCTGAGTGAACTTCAAATTTTAACGTTTTATTTTTCTCAGCAATGGATGCGATTTGTAGAGAAAACATTGATATGAGCCAAAGAAGAATGAGCTTTGATTGAGTGGCTGAGTGCATGTTCGTGGTAGTCATTGGAAGACCATTCATTAGCTGAATGAAAATCTAGGAGTTGATATTTATATCATAGGGAACGGCTAAAGTGCCGAGACTCTTAGAAAAAATATCAGAAAAATATCAAATTTAGATTCCAGTTCATTTTGAAATCTTATTTGAGTTAAGATTATTCAAGTAATCTAACTCGATAAAATCCTCTTTTCTCCTTCGGCGCATCTTCATGAGAAAAAGTGGTCTGTTCAGCTTCACCTTCGATCCCGTCATCGAGCTCTTCCCACTCAAGCATGTCAGTCGAAAAATCCACACCATATATTTTTCCAGCTACTGAGTTCCAAGTAATGTTCTTCGTTGTTGAATTGTCAGGATCTTCTCCAAATTCAGTTATGATAAAAGGAACCTTTGCGCCTGTGAATGTTATTTCCCCGTGAGGCCTTTGTGCAAAGAATTGTCCAGATGTCCAATTCCATGAAGGGAGGGCCCCTGAGCTTGAAATTTTAGCGATGTTAAAGAACCAGACCTCATCAAATTCCGGAGGTTCAGTATGATAGAGTCCGTTTTCGCCGAACTCATCAGCATTAAAGTCAGTCCATGGAACAAATAATTCAACGACTCCTCCAAAGTCTCCGTGATTAGAAACCCAGTTAAGTTCGCGAGGTTCACTCCAGCTAGCATTATTTCCAAAATTGCCATTGTGACGGGCTTCGAGAAATGTTGTTCTTTCTTGGTCATCAAGTTCATCGGCGAACCGTGTAATCAATCCATTCGTCTGCCAAATACCTATGTGATATCCATCAAAACTACTCTGATTAGGTTCGTCGTCAGTGTTCGGATCAATGAAAATATTATAATCATCGAACCCGAAGTCCACATTGCCACCCCAGTCGCCCCATGAAGTGTTGTCGGTTTCAGCGATCATATAAAATCCTTCATCATTCCAGAGCAGTTGAAATTGAATTTTCTCACTAGATGCAGTTCCTCCGGTTCTAAGAAGTTTAAAATCGGTAGCAGCTTCGCTGGCATTGTCCCATTCACCTGGGCTACGAACGCCGTCCAAGACTGGTGCTGAGGGGCTGTAAATAACTTCATAAGTCCGTACTTGTGCCTGAGATAGGGGGCTAACGGTTAGAAGAAACCCTATAGATAATAGGAGAAATTGAACTATAGATTTTTTATTCATTGTGATCGGTGATTTTTATTTGGACATTTCTACTATAGGATGGTCCTTCAAATCAAGGTAAATAGGTTAATTGAAAGTTAACAATCAACGGGTTATTAGTTATCTTTAAAGATTTTTAAATCATAACAGAATATATTATCATATCCCCAATGGCTTTTGCGCATAAACTTAGCTTCGGTGTTATTAATTGTCTGAACGGCGAATTTAAGCAGGCATCTTCATCACCATTTGTAATTGGTTCTGGTTCAGATTCTGATCTAGTCATCCAAGACGATTCGGTCCTAGATCAACATTGCTTAGTTGAGAAGACAAAGAAAGGAATACAAATTAGGTCCATACAGGCAGATCATCCTGATGGGGGTCTGATACTTGATGGTAAGCCTACTAATCTGGCTCCAATCAAAGCCCGTAGTGAGCATTCATTGCAAATTGGAAGGAATTTTCTTATCCTAGTGACAACGTTAACTTCTAAGAAGGAGAATTTACAAAGGTGGGGAATGGATATAAAGAATGGTGGCTGGATTATTAATAAATCAAATAAAGCGGCAGCTACTCGGCCTCTAGACATTCTTGAAGTTTTTTCAGCTCGAGACACGATGGGTTTGGACCCGAATTCTACTCCAGTCTTTAAAGGAAATAGTCAGGTTGGATTTTATCTGAGCCAACTAATGGTACTAGAACCTGAAAAAGATAATTTGCCTGATGATGCCATTCCTGGCTCAGATGAAGAACCGGTAGCTGATAGAGTAGATGAGGTTTCTGAATCGAGACCTTCAATGGCTAGGTTCGTTGATGCTGATTCTGGGGAATTTACATGCCCGACTTGTTGGCTGAAATTTGATCGGGGCGATGTGATGCATGTTGCTGTTCATGATTCATTATTTGGCGATCCATTACTCGGCGAAGAACAGATGCAGCGGTTCCATGCTTCAAGATTTAATGATAAGGGGCAAGCGCTTGATGAGTACGGAATTCCTTGCACTGAAATTGCTTGTCCTCATTGTCGGCGAGCTTTGCCTCCTGGATTCTTTGATGAGCCTCACAAGATTTTCTCGATTGTCGGCGCTCCTCAGTCAGGCAAGTCTTACTATTTGACTGTAGTTATAAAACTATTACAGACCACTTTGTTTCGAAAGTTTGGCGTTGTATTTAGAGACGCTGATCCTGCGGGCAATGCGCCAATTAATGAGATGAAATCGCATTTATTTAGTGCGCAGACTTCATCTCAGGCCTATCTGACTAAGACCCAACTCGAGGGGGCCATGTATGAGAGGTTACCTCGATACGATCGGATGGTCACTCTGCCAAAGCCTTTTATTTTTTCATTGTCTGGAGCAGAATCAGATGAGGAGAATTGCTCTGTAGTTTTTTATGATAATGCTGGAGAGCATTTCCAACCTGGTCAGGACTCTACAAATTCTCCCGGAGCCCAACACATTGCTTCCTCAGATGCAATTTTCTTTCTTTTTGATCCAACGATTAATCCTGACTTTAGGAGGAGCCTTGCTGATTCTGATGATCCGCAGTTCAAATCACAAGTGTCTGATCAACAGGATGTTATTCTGGCTGAGACAGAAGTTCGAATAAAGAAGCTATTAGGACTTGGGCGTCGTGAGAAAGTCGATATACCTCTTTCAATCATTGTTGGTAAATGTGATTCATGGATACACAAGATTGGTGAAGATAAACTGCGAGATCCGATAATTGATGGGACTTTGGATATGGGGGCAATTGAGGATAATTCCTCTCTGGTCCGTGAATTAATGGAGGAATATTGTCCTTACATAGTTGCTAATGCCGAGAGAATTTCTTCTGATGTTTGTTATTTTGCTGCGAGCGCTTTTGGACACACCCCGATCACTTTTGAAGATGATAAAGGAGTGACTCGTATAGGGCCTGACCCTCAAAAAATTGACCCAATGTACGCTGAAATTCCTACTATCTGGGCATTGTCCAGAGTGAGACCCGGACTCGTTCCGTCATTTCAATAATAATAATAAAATTATAGCGTGAGGCCGCGACAAAGATGGCTTACCAACTAATATATACCAGTGTTCGGAGAGGTTTGATCCCTGGTCGAAGCGGATACACTGTAGCTGCACGGCATCGTCAAATTCGGGAACGACTAGTTTCAGAGATCGAACGCGTCAGTGGTTACACTTATGCCAAGAAGGGACAATCCCCTAAGATTTTTTCGCATCGGAAATTTGATATTTCTGGTGTCATTTATCACGTTTTGACACGGATCGTGGATGCGGGTTCAGACTATACGGGGCGAACTAATCACCTCGCTCATCACTTAATCTGTGAGGATGATGAGCTAAACAATTGTGGCGCAACTCCTGCAGAAATTTTGTATGGATATGATTGGCTCGACCGGTATGATCTTGAGCCTCGGTACTTGGAGGATAAGGAAATTGTCAATGTTTCCAAGTACGCAGGAAAGATTAAATTGCCAGCTTCGAACTGGAAAAAGATAAGAGGCAATGCAGGTGATGCGGCTCTATTAGTTAATGATAAGGGTGAGGTAAAGAGTTCGATAGTCGTAGTCGATTCTGATGAGTCCTCTAAACTTAATCTACTATTACCACTCATAGCGGAATCCTCACAATTAATTGGTCAGGGAACAGCAAATTCAAGTGCAGTTACATTTACAACTCATTTCCAAGAAGGGGACAGCATGGCTGATTTTGATTGGATCGGTTGTGGGAATGATAATGTCATCTTACAAAAGCCCACGAATAGAGATATTTTTCATCTAAGTGAACTGGCCCAAGAGACTCCATTGACGAAGGCTGCAGAGTTGGCAGAAAAGGGCAAGTCTCGACCATCTAAGGTTCCTGCGCCTCGAATTAGAGAAGTGAAAGATCCGGTGAGCCAAGGCCTTGACTCTTCTTCTAAGGAGGCTGTTCAAATTCCAACTACTGGAAAAGGTAATGATGATCTAAAAGATATTAAAGTGGCCGTGCCGCGGCCTACTGTTCATAGTAATCAAATAACAAGTGCTCCGACGGTCAGTTCTTTTCGTTCCGATTCTACTGGCTCAGGTGAGGATTCTTTTTGGTTAAAGAATTTGAAGATCTTAATAGGGGCTGCGGGTAGCGTTGTGATTTTAGTTGCAGTGCTTTTATTTTACATGTTGAGCTTTCAACCAAAGCAACAAATAAAAATTAATGTTGAGCAGTTCGTTGCTGGAAAGCGTTATGTGGAAGCGGATGATTTTTTAACTGAGATGCTTGAAGAGCATCCTAAATGGAGAGATGAAATTGAGGCTCTTCGTAAAGATACGGTAGTCGATGCTATGCAAGACCATGTTAAGAATTGTATTAATCAATTCATTGGATCGAGCGAGGATAAGAAAAAAGATAGATACGAGATTGCATCTTATTGGGTGAATAAACTTGAGCAGTTTAATTTCAGTAGTGGATCAGATGAGGCAAAGAAAAGGGAAGAGCTGATTTATGATTTCGTTTCAGGCGAGAAGCGATACCAGGAACAGCTCAGATTAGCGAATAATATAAATACTAATCCTAAAGACATTGTTAAGACGGACAATGATGAGCCCAAAAGCAAACCAGAGGATCCTAAAATATCACCTACTAAAGTTCCTGAAAAAAAACAGTATGAGCCAGGCTCTATCTATATTTATCTAAATACAGGAGAGATAAATGAACTCATTTTGCCTGAATCTCTTCGGCGTCTTTCTGAGGGCGAAGAAGGAAAATTGATGGTGAATTTGAGGCGATCTCAATTGGCCCCGTTAGATTTTCCCCCGCAACCAAAAGTTGGAACAGAGTCTTTTAACTATAAGTACCCTGAAACGGCAGAAGAAGAGAATAAAAGACACCTTCCTATTTCTGGAAACCTTAACATAGAACTTAAATTCCAAGGAGCCGGATCATTGCATTTAATGAAGAACAAATTTCAGGAAAATGTCCCTAATGATGATGTTTGGAGCTCAGGTCAAAGCAGTCTAATGAGTTTCTCGGAAGGACGCAAAGGGGTAGAAGTGATCCTTTGGGACGGAAAGCCATTCAGGCCTAGGGAAGTTCCTTTCAAATCCGACGGTAAGGGAGTCTTTCCTGGTCCTGAGCTTAAGCGTTTTTTTAAAGCCTTGAGCATTGGAGATCCTTCTGAATTTTTACCACAAAAGGCAATGATAAGTTTCACTCCATTGTCACCGACTCCAGGATCAAAGGTCCCTCTTGA
>SHBV01000068.1 GCA_004211885.1 Verrucomicrobiaceae bacterium | reverse complement strand
TACTGCCTGACCTTGCAAGGATAAGAGACCAAACGCTGTGAGTATACTGATGAATATGAGAGACAGCATGGCCCCATTATTTGAAGCTGATTGAAAAACATTTTCAGGAATCATTCTCTCAATCAAGGAGCCCACGACTCCCAGAGGATGCGGCTCATCCTGAAGGCCGGTCGCATCTTTCCCGACCGATGCTCCTTTCTTCTCGAATTCTTCACTGTTCTCATTCATGAACTTCACTAGCTCAGGATTTGGTTGACCATCAACGAGGCCAGGCTTCATCAAATTAACTACAGAAAGACCAATCAAAATAGCTACAGAACTCGTCAGCATATAATATCCCAATGTCTTTAGTCCCAGACGCCCAAATCCCCCTGACTTCTTCCTCCCCGCAATCCCTGCCACGATAGAAGAGAATATGAGAGGAACGATCACCATCTTCAGGAGCCCTATAAAAACCGTATTGCCAAGGAACTTCAGTGTGCCAACATAGACCGTCTCCTTTGCATCCAAACCAAACTCACGTTGAATGAGGGTCCCTGCAATAACGCCAAAAAGAAGAGCTATTAAAATCTGCCAGTGCAACTTTAACTTAAACATGACACATACCATAACTGTGCCTGAGTAAGACTCAAAAGAAGAAAAATTATGTTTATTCAAACAGTTCCTTTTGACCTGAGCCGATGCTGATAGCATCATGACAACAACCAAAAATGGAATCTTCTAAAGTCAGAACAAGATTTGCACCTTCTCCTACAGGATATCTTCATGTTGGAGGGGCCCGCACTGCATTATTTAATTGGCTTTACGCCAAGCACAATGATGGAGAATTCATTCTTCGGATAGAGGACACTGATCATGAACGGAACACCGAAGAGTCATGTGACGAAATATTAAATGGCTTGAAATGGCTCAATCTGGACTGGGACGAAGGCCCAGGAAAAGAAAGCGGCAATGGGCCCTTCTATCAGAGCCAGCGCCAAAGCATTTATGAGGAACACCTCAAAAAATTAGAAGGCTCCGATCTGGTATATGAAGACAATGGAGCGGTTCGTTTTAAGGTGCCAAGTTCCGACATTGAGTTCCATGACGAAATTTGTGGACCTCAGAATATTAATATAAGCACGACGGGCAATCGTGCCTGGGACAAAGAAAAGGGAATAGAAATTGAATCGAATCCGGATTTCATAATACGAAGACCCGATGGGACCTTCTTATTTCATTTCGTCAACGTCATTGATGACATTGAAATGAACATCTCGCATGTCCTGAGAGGGGAAGATCATCTGTCCAATACTCCAAAGCATATCGCTCTGTTTAACGCCTTAAATTGCCCCATCCCAGTCTTTGCACACATTCCCCTGATCCTTAATGAAGACGGTTCTAAGATGAGCAAAAGGGACGCTGGAGCCGGAATCGAATGGTACAAAAATGAAGGGTTCTTAGCAGAGTCCGTGACAAATTACATTGCACTACTCGGCTGGTCTCCAAAGGACGATAGAGAAAAATTAACTACAAGTGAAATAATTGAACTGTTCGACTTTGATCACTTAAACAAAAGCAATTCACGTTTTGATTTGGATAAATGCAAATGGCTTAACGGGCAATACCTCAGCGATCTAACTGAAGCAGAATATCTCGAAAAGGCCCTCCCCTTCTCAAGTGATGCAACTGAGCAAGTTATCGCATTGACCCAACCGAGGGTTCAGCACCTCTCAGAAATAGAAAAAATACTAGAGCCAATTTTAAATGATACATACCCCACAAACCGTGACGCATCTAAAAAGATTTCGACTGATCCAGAAACTGGTGAAAGAATCAAGGAACTAAGTAGCATCCTTGGATCTCTGGACCCTTGGACCTCTGAAAATATAAAGACCACAATTAACGATTTTGCGGACAAAAACCAAATCAAAATGGGGTCTCTAATGTTCCCTTTACGCGTTTGTGCTACTGGCGTTGGACATGGCACTGACCTGATGCCTACTCTAGAAGCGATTGGAAGAGTCGCAACAGTTGCAAGAATCAAAGAAAGGGTCGATAAAATCTATACTGATATTTAATTCGATGAACGATTCAGAGAAAACATTTACCGTTAGTGACCTCAAAGATTGGGCAACCATAAATGACCAATTCGATGTTCCGGCATTACTATCTGTTTTCGGAAACCCTGTAGAACACTCATTGTCTCCACAACTTCATAACCCGGCATTAAATTTCTGCGGCATTAAGTCTCAATACGTAAAAATCAAAGTTCCAGAAGACGAATTTCCAGAAGCTTTAAACTTAATCAAAGAGAACGGATTCCATGGCACAAACTGTACTGTTCCCTTGAAATTCGAAGCCATTAATGCCTGTGACAGTGTTGACGATTCGGCCCGCAGAATGGGAGCCGTAAACACGATCCGCTTTGAGAATGGAAAGTCTTTAGGAAGTAACAGTGACGGGCCCGGCCTAGTCCGTGCAATAAGAGAAGAATTTTCAATCGACCTTAGTGATTTACGAGTAATGATCCTCGGGGCAGGAGGCGGTGCCGGGCGCGCAGTTGCCATCCAATGCGCAATTGAAGAAGTGGAGAGATTAGTCCTTGTCAACAGAACAGAAGAAAAGGTCAGACCCGTGTATGATGAAGTCTCCAAGGACTTCAAGGAAAAACACATTCATTCTTCACCGTCTCGTTTAAAGATGACGAGATGGTCGAAGCTCGAACTCGAAGAGGAACTTGGGGACACAGATCTCATCATCAATGCCAGTTCTCTCGGCATGAAGAACTCTGACCCTGAACTTATTCCTGCCGGTTTATTACAACCACACCATCTCGTATACGATATGGTATATAGCCCTAGAAAAACAAAATTAATAAGAAACGCCATCTCGACCGGGGCCCGCTCCGCTAATGGCATTTCCATGCTCCTTCATCAGGGCGCCATCTCATTTGAGACATGGTTTAATCGTGAAGCTCCTATAAATGAAATGCGCAAAGGCCTTAATGCTGCACTTAAGGATTAATTAATTTCATATCACTTAAAAACCTACAATGAAAAAAATCACCGCAAAAAATGCCCCCGAGGCGATAGGACCATATTCCCACGCCGTTAGAACTGGGAACCTACTAATAACTTCAGGCCAAATTCCCGTAGATCCATCAACTGGCTTACTCGTTACCGATCTGATCGAAGATCAAACGGACCAAGTAATGGCTAACCTAAAAGCCATCCTCAAGAATGAAGGGCTCTCTCTTATGAATGTTGTCAAAACGACCGTATTTTTGAAGGACATGGCTGAATTTGCAAAATTTAACAGTGCCTATGAAAAGCATTTTGAATCACATAAACCAGCGAGGTCCACAATTCAGGTCGCTTCTCTCCCTCTCGATTGCAGAATAGAAATTGAAGCAATTGCAGAAATCGAAGCCCTTTAAATAATTAGAAGCTCAGATTAAATTCCTGGAAACTCATTTTGTGTAGTCAACCGATTCAAAGATACCGCCTCCCAATAATACTTCTTCAGAGTAAAACGCGCACACCTGACCAGGCGTAATTGCTCTCTGAGGCTTTTCGAAGACCAGGTCAATCGAATCATCGTCTTCTCCTCTGTAATTAAAAGAGGCAGACACTGCTGGTGTTCTGTATCTTGGCTGAGCTAATATTTTTTCTCTCCGAGGTGGCTTCCGGTTGACGAAAGACAAACTCCCAACACTGCATCTTGAGGCATAAAGGTAAGGAGTATCCTCTCGATCAAAGCCCACAATCAATTCGTTTTCTTTGGCCCTCTTTCCGACTACGACATAGGCTTCACGATAAGCATTCGACGGGACGCCTATTCCTTTACGCTGACCCAAAGTGTATAAATGCAAACCACGATGCTCACCGAGAACTTCTCCATCAAGATTGACAATTGAACCAGGACTATCATCTACGTAATTTTGTAAAAAATCAGACATCTTTACCTCACCGATAAAACAAATGCCCTGACTATCTTTTTTCTTAGCATTTGGAAGCCCTAACTGAACTGCTTTATCCCGCAGCTCAGGTTTGAGCAAATTTCCAATTGGAAAAAGAGCATGGGCGACCTGATTCTGATTCAAAAGAGCTAAAAAATATGTCTGATTCTTATTAGGGTCAGTTCCACAAAGAATGTCATGTGTCCCGTTATCATTTGATCTAATCCTTGCATAATGACCAGTCGCTACGGCCTCGAAACCTTCACTCTTAGCATAATCAAGAAATACCCCAAATTTCATTTCTCGATTACACATGACGTCTGGATTAGGCGTAATTCCAGACTTATACCCTTCAAGTAAATATTTTACAATTCTTTGACGATATTCATCCATCATATTCACTACCCGAAAATCAATGCCCAGATGATCCGCGACTGCCCGAGCATCGACAATGTCCTGTTGCCAGGGACAATCCCCAATAATATTTTCCTCATTGATCCAATTCTTCATGTATGCTCCAGCCACTTCATGACCCTCACTAATTAACTGGGCAGCAGCTACGCTGCTGTCCACTCCTCCTGACATGGCTACCAAAACTCGCATTAATAAAATAATCTTCTTCCTAAGTTAAAAGGTTCAAGTGGACGATCCTTGAAATCTCCTATACTTGATACCAGTACACTCAATGAGCACAGAAGAAATAATTATAAAGGACAATGAACGAAAAGGAAGCACAAGTAACTTCCCTAAATTGGGCTGTGTCATTCTATGTCTCCTTCTCGCCTTCATGACAGGAATAGTCATACAAATTATAGTGAGTGGGGCAAGGCACCTAGAAGAATTAGTTCCTTACAGTAACGTCGAGCCCATTCAGATACCTGAAGAGCAAGGAACAGAAGTTGAACTTAATAGTATAAGATCAAAAATAAAAACATTCGATCAGCAGATAAGCTCCGATTCATCTGAAATAACTGAACTGACCTTATCAGTCAAAGATATTAATATTTTGATCGCAAACGATAACTATCTATCAGACCTACGAAATGAGTACTTTTTCAAAGAAATCAAATCTGACGGAACCATCACGGCACTATGTTCAAGAAAAATGCGAAAGTTTCTTCCTTGGCAGGAAAGAAAATACTGGAATGGGGAAATGACCCTAAAATTAGAAGTGTTAAATGGAGCGGTGTTTCTTCGTGTCAGCAATTTTAAATCCAGTAACGGATTATTAATGCCTGAGAACTTATTACAAAAGTGGCGAAGTCAGGATCAACTCGAATTGTATAAAAATGACGATCATTTTGCAGATTCTTTGAAGAAAATAAACAGTGTAAGGTTTGCTGAAAATTTGATCATCCTGAGTACAGAGAAAAACAACCAACCAGACTAGAACAAAGATCAATTAGGGACGCTTTGTCTTCTTCGGCCTCTTACGGTCCGGATAAAGATACCTACAAATATCACAGACCATCCCATTGCATCCCCTCGCTGTGCAATGCTCTCGGCCATAAAAAATTATCTGAAGGTGCAATTTGTTCCAACTCTGCTCAGGGAAGAGCCTCTTAAGATCCTTCTCTGTCTGGGTAACATTTTTCCCGCTGCTAAGACCCCACCTCTGAGCCAACCTGTGTATGTGTGTATCGACAGGAAATGCTGGAAATCCGAAAGCTTGCGACATTACTACTGACGCTGTCTTATGCCCGACTCCCGGCAAGGCTTCAAGTTCTTCGAAGGTCCTCGGAACTTTGCCACCATGCTGCTCATGAAGGATCCTAGACAATGATTTTATCGCTTTAGCCTTTTGAGGAGACAGTCCACAAGGTCTTATGATTTTCTGAATGCTTGAAACGGTCATTTTTGCCATAGAAGAAGGATTGTCCGCCTCTGAAAATAGGGACGGCGTGACCTTATTCACTCTTTCATCAGTGCACTGAGCTGAAAGCAGCACCGATACTAATAACGTATAATGACTATAATGATCGAGGGGTATAGGAGTCTTTGGGTAAAGAGAATTTAATCTCTGAATCACAAATTCCGCACGTTCCTTCTTGGTCATATTGAGAGAACAATATTCATCTAAATCCTTCGACTCTAACCGTTATTACATTCAATTACGTTTTGCCTTAATCGCATTGTACATCTTTCGTACGTGTGCATAATGGAGCCGGCCCTTCAGAATTTCAGCACTCCGCTGCAAGCTACCCCATTCAATGATCTGGATATCAACTCGGCGAGTGCCCCAGTCACGCATTGACTTGAGTGTCGGCTTATATAAATCAATAGTATTAGTTCCCACTAGAGACCTACCATAATCCTCAACGATATGAATATGTGGCTGACCAATGATCTTGAACTTAGTACCGAGCGGGTACCTTGACCAGTCTGCCCCGGCACTACGAATCTTTCCATACCGCAAACGACGGCCAGAAGCAGTTAACGCTCCGTACTTGCCCCCTAACTCCTTTTCTCTATGGCTATATGCCGTTGTCCTTACCGTATAGGTAGGACCCGATGACTCTATCTTAGTGGGTTGACTAAATAAGGAAAACCCGGAAAAACTACAAGAACTGCAAAAGAAACAAGATGCTGACGCAAAAATCATCAAATAAAGAATTTTCATGGGAAATAGAAAAAAGTTTTCAGAAGTTAGAAAAATTTAATATCAGCTGAATATTAAAATATATTAAGCATATAATCTCCATAAATTCTAATCTATTTCAACGTATTTCTTATTTTCTATTACAACTCATCGAGCAACCCTTCGCTCAATGAATAGCACCGTGAACCCTCAAGGCATCCATCCGAAGCCCAGTCCAAACTAGTAGTAGTAATAATTTTTTGAGCTCCTTCAGGGAAACTAGACAAGAGTCGATTACGTCTAGAGGAATCAAGTTCTCCAAAAATATCATCAATTAACAATATAGGGTTCGATCCTTTACACTCACGAAGCACATGAGATTGTGCAATTTTTAGAGATAAGGCAATTGTCCTTTGTTGCCCCTCCGAGGCAAACTTAGAAGCGAGCAAAGAATTAACAGACAGCTCAAGATCATCACGATGAGGTCCCACTAAGGTCATTCTCTGTTTGGACTCTGCTTCCTTTTTCTCTTCATAAGCTAAATTCAGATTCTCATTTCCTGAACGCACATAATTTAAAGAAAGAAGTTCATCTTTTCCACTCACATTTAATTGTAATTTCTTCGCAAAAGGAACGAGAGAAGATATTAGAGCTGACCTCTGCTCGGCAATGTAAGTACCATGCTGAACTAAGAGCTTCGTATATGAGTCTATCTGATCCCAACATGGATTAGCATCACGCTTCAAGAGAAAATTCCTTGCACGCAGTGCTCTCGTATAAGCTCTCAATGCCGGCAAGTAGCCCGCACTAAGCTGAGAGGCTCCAAAGTCCAAGTACCTTCTCCTCGAATCAGCGCTTCCTCTAACAAGATCAATATCATCATTACCTATCCAGACCACTAAACCCGTTTCTGCTAGATAGTCTTTGCGCTTACTAAAAGATTCATTATCGACTCTCATTCGCCTCCTTGGACCAGCTGCAGAAAAGAGAATCTGCTTCCCTGATAATATTCCTTCGATCGAGCAAGCTTCTGCACCGAACCTTATCTGATCACTGACTTTATTACTCCTGGGCGACTGTAAGCGCATAAGAACGCATATAGATTCTAAAATTGAAGTCTTTCCTTGA
This sequence comes from Verrucomicrobiaceae bacterium, assembly GCA_004211885.1. Lineage (GTDB taxonomy): Bacteria > Verrucomicrobiota > Verrucomicrobiia > Verrucomicrobiales > DEV007 > EC70. The sequence continues at coordinate 6,231 of SHBV01000068.1, read as the reverse complement.
GCGTTTTTACCTACAAATAGAGTAGTGCCACCCTCTAAAGAGCAGTCAAAACTCTCAAAACAACGAAAGTTGCTTATTCTTAGCTCACTAAGCATCTGTAGAACACTTTGACCAGTTCAGCTAAAGCCTCAATGTCCAAATCGGTTGAATTTCGCTATTAATCAGCCAACTTGGTCGGTCATAACACAAGAAATGGGTGAAAAAATACAAAGACTCCCCGGTTTCCGGGATTTTTTCCCGGAAGATTGCGCTGTCAGAAATTACGTTTTTGGGAAATGGCGCGAGATTTCACGCATATATGGATTCCATGAGTATGATGGCCCCATTCTCGAACCAACAGATTTATATAAGAAAAAAAGTGGCGACGAGATTCTAGGGCAGCTCTTTCACTTTGATGATAGGGGAGAACGCGGAGTGGCTATGCGCCCCGAGCTCACTCCTACACTGGCCCGGATGGCCGCGGCACGTCAGCGAGACTATAAGAAACCATTACGATGGTTTGGCATTGGGCAATTTTTCCGATACGAAAAACCGCAAAAAGGAAGGACAAGAGAATTTTATCAACTCAATGCCGATATACTGGGTGAAGAATCCAAAGAGGCTGACGCAGAACTGATCGCTTTTGCGATAGATTTAATGTTGGCACTTGGCTTCACTAAAGAAGACTTCATTATACGTCTCAGTGACCGCGAAGCATGGTTAGAATTCATGCGCCAAGAATCTATCGACAGCTCATCTCAAGAACATTTCCTTCAAACGATAGATAAAATTGAAAGAGAAAAAGACGAGACAACTAATGAGACTCTAGTAAAAATCGGAACGACAAGAGAAGCTGTGCAGAATTTTATAGATTCTGCCGCTGACAGTAAGCACTTTTCATCAGTAATAAACAATCTACAAGCTCGTGGACTATCCGATTACGTTAAAGTTGATCTCAACGTTGTCAGAGGATTAGCTTACTATACTGGCACGGTCTTCGAAGTGTTCGATACGAATAGAAACATGAGAGCGATTGCTGGAGGAGGAAGGTACGACAGACTATGCTCACTAATCAGTGACGGTGCCGCTGACATCCCTGCTTGTGGATTTGCGATGGGTGACGTCGTAATCACTGACCTCATCAAACAAACAAAATCAGCAAATTCTAAATTATTAAACTACTTGGGAAATGAGGATTCTTCGGACGCGTACATTATAATTGCAGATGAAGATCACCGAAACGATGCACTCTCCATAGTTCAACTACTAAGAAATAACGGTTACCGCGTCTCTTATCCACTCACCCCAACAAAAGTTGGCAAACAATTTGGAAATGCTGAGAACCTCAAATCTAGGACTGCAGTAATTATCGGTTCAGAATATCCCAGAATTAAAGTAAAAGATTTAATCCAGCGAGAAGAAATAGAGATTGAAACTGACCAGATCCTTAAGTTCATTAAGTCCATCAAAAACACTCCTCCCGAAGGCCCACTCCTAGCAGAGTAAATAGCCCCCAAATATAACTTTCTTTCTAATAATATGCGTACGCACAATTGCAACGAACTTCGCAAAGAACACATTGGCCAAACTGCAACCCTCATTGGTTGGGTTAATACCAAGCGCGACCATCATGGCGTAATATTCATAGACATAAGGGACCGAGAAGGAATTACGCAGGCCGTATTCAGAAGTGAAGAGGACGCAGAGGCTGCCAAGGTATCGCATGGACTGAGGCAGGAAGATATCGTCCGTGTTTCCGGAATCGTCTCGGAAAGACCAGAGATTGAAGGCCAAGCCACAACTAATCCAAACATTGACACCGGAGAAATTGAGCTCGTTGCCAACAGCCTAGAAATCGTCAATCACTCCGAGGTACTTCCATTTCAACTCGACAAGGAACTTTCCAATGAAGACCTAAGACTAAAGCACAGGTACCTTGACTTGCGTCGACCCAGAATGGCTCGAAATTTACAAATCCGCCACCGCGTCGCAAAGTCATGCAGAGATTATCTTGATGAGATGGGGTACTTGGAAATCGAGACTCCAATCCTAAGTAAGAGTACCCCCGAAGGAGCCAGAGACTTCCTTGTCCCCTCTAGGCTAAATCCTGGAAAATTTTACGCACTCCCTCAAGCCCCTCAACAATACAAACAATTACTCCAAGTGGCCGGAGTCGAGAAGTACTTCCAAATTGCTCGTTGTTTCCGTGACGAGGACCTGCGAGCTGACCGTCAGCCTGAATTTACCCAAGTAGATATAGAAGCCTCCTTCGTGAAGGCCGATGATATCATAAAGATCATTGAAGGCCTATTATCTAGATGCTTTAAGGAAGCCACGGGAATTGAAATTGAGACTCCTTTCCCGAGGATCACTTATCAGGATGCAATGAACATGTATGGCAGCGACAAACCTGACAAGCGGTTTGGGATGGAACTGACTGACCTAAAAGACGTATTCAAAAGCAGTGAATTTAAAGTGTTCAGTGGAGCCCTGAATGATGGAGGAGTAGTAAAAGCCATCAATGCAAAGAACTTTGCCTGCGTCACGACAGGTCAAATGAATCATTTGACCGAAACTGCCCAATTGTACGGAGCCAAAGGGCTCGCATTCATAAAAGTTGAAGATGGCGAATGGAAATCACCAATCGTTAAGTTCTTCAGCGAAGAAGAAAAGACAACACTGACTGAAACTATGAAAATTGAGGAAGGTGATTTGATTCTATTCGGAGCCGGGGACTGGGAAACTGTCTGCGAGGTTTTAGGGAGGATCCGTTTGGAGTGCTCACAGTACCTTGAACTAACAAAAGATAACGAAGACCTTGAATTCTTATGGGTCACTGAGTTTCCTCTACTTGCTCAAGACAAAGAGACTGGAAAATGGAACGCAGTTCATCATCCGTTCACTCGACCAATAGAGAAAGATAAAGAATTATTAAATGACGAAGCCAATTATGGAAAGATCAGGGCAGAGGCCTACGATGTTATTTTAAATGGTAATGAAATAGGTGGAGGATCCATTAGAATTCATGAAGGTGATCTACAGAAAACAGTATTCTCAGCCTTAGGAATAGAAGAAGATGAAGCGAAAGAAGAGTTCGGCCACCTACTGGATGCTTTCAGTTTTGGAGCACCTCCTCATGGTGGCGTTGCGCTTGGATTTGACCGATTAGTGATGCTGATCGCCGGCGAAGAAAGCATCAGGGAAGTGATAGCGTTCCCGAAAAATAATAGAGGAATCGATCTTATGTCCTCTAGCCCGGCTGAAGTAGATTTCAAACAATTACGCGAGCTCTATGTTAAATCCACTCGCAAAGAAGAAAACAAACCAGAATAGAATCCATGAATCCCATTAAAGCCATCATCAAGCATGCCTCTGCAATAATCGCATGCATGTTAATTATATTACCTTCAAATGCGGCCGAATATGAGATCGAGCCAGTCGGTTCATACATCCTATTCGACATCACTCATTTTAAAGTAGGAAAAGCTCACGGCCGTTTTAATGACTTCAAAGGATCCGTAACATATGATCCGGACAGCCCTGAAAAGAGCAAGTTAGCTTTCACTATCAAAGCTGCCAGCATCGATACGGGCCACAAAAAACGAGACGACCATCTCAGGAACAAAGATTTTTTTGATGTCGTTCAGTTCCCTGAAATCCAATTCAAAAGCCAATCCGTTGACAAAGGTAAAATCACTGGAGAGCTCACAATGCTAGGCAAGACAAAAACAATCACAGCTACGTACAAAGTTAACGGGATAGGTCAGCACTTTGGTAATAAACGCCCACTATTGGGAGCAGTTGCTAGTTTCAGCATCAATCGAAGCGATTTCGGCATGAAGTTTGGACTCCCAGACGCTTTATCCGATCAAGTCAATATTACGGTGAGCATTGAGGGGCTTGGCAAATAAAGAAGACCATAATGGCTACATTTAAATCTGCTTAAAAGGTCAAACCCTAGAACGGCAAGGTACAATGCCGAGCATTGATCAATTACATCTCTTTCTCAGTCCGCTTCTCATACCCGCAATTCTATCTGCTTCCATATTTACTCTAATATGGAGTAATAAGTTCAGTAAATCCGTAAGGGCAAAGGAGTTAATATCTGAACCCCTCGATGTATGGGCCCTTGCCATTTGTTATGGCGTTAGCCATCAGAGTATAGAAGGAATCAATGGATTTCCACCCAAAGACTCCTTCGATTGGTTGCCTTTTGGCCTACTTGCTTTGGCTTCTCTTTTTACACTAAAAAGACTTTTCAATGTCCGCTCCACTCATTTAGTAAGTATAATTGCTACTCTAATATCCTTACTCATTCTTGGGCTCGGTCTACACGGATTTAAAATATACCATGAGGAATTCAGCCTATTTTATCGCGTCAATGTTTTCTGTGCACTTGCACTCACAATGGTCTGTTCAATCATTTCGCTTTGTGTCATCGCGACAAAGTTAAAACTCATAGATTTCTTTGTTTTCTATATTGCACTAGGAACAATCGCCTCAGGAACTATCGTTGTTGGATTTAACAGTGCCTCCATCGCACAACTCCTTGGCATCACAATCCTAATAGCATCAATTGGCCTGATAATAGGATTAATTAAGAAACAAAAAAGGGTCTCCCTAGGCTATGCCATTGCCTCGGCACTAATATGGGCACACATGATTTGTTATTCTTATTTCGGAAACTTTGAATTGCCTCCTACTCACTCTCTCTGCCTCCTCTTATCTGCACCATCAATTGCCTTCATCGGACTACTAACATATAAGGAATCAAATGAATCATTATTAAGGAGACTAATTATCTTCGTTCCTCCAATATTAGCAGCTCTCCTCGCTTTTTCTTTTAGCTACACTAAAAACGAAAGTTCCGACAATTCAGACTCATATGAATATTGGGAGAAATAACTCATTTTGCTCCATAGTGGTGAAAACTAGATTCATACCGACAACAATTGCTACCTACTTCATTTGTTGTGCCGTCACATCTGCAAGCTTGTTCGACGACGTACCTGAGCTCTCAACTGACGCTCGATTGGCACTCGTCGCTCACTATGACGGTAGGGCTGGGGTCTCAACAGCTGGCAACGTCGTCGAATCCTGGACACCGGTAGATGGTGACGGAAAGTCACTCCACGGCATGGCCGCCTCGTCAATGCAACGCGGCAATGGCGCTGCTAATCTAATTACTTACGATGGTAGCGGTAGCTTGATTTTTAATGATCCTAGTGCTAACGCAGATGGTCGTTACCTCTCAGGAACTCTGGTCAATTCCGGCACCAGAGACTTTACAATCTTCTGGCTGGGCCATTATCAGGACAACGCGCCGTTTGCATCCTCTGGCACCTACGCCTACAACGTAGGGCTTAATAGCATATCACATCAGCGTGACGATGGTAATGAAGGTTTCCGCGTTGAGATGTATAACGGCACAACTTATGCAGGCGATGACATCACTGCCTACGATGGTATCGATACAGTCTGGAGTACCGTCATTACTGCCAATACGCACAAAGCTTATGCCAACGGTATAAATCTCAATCTTGTAGGTAACCCGTCCAACATCGTCATTTCAAACGCAGCCATCATCATTGGGGCATACAGCGAGAGTGGCTATGATTTTGTCGGAAATATGAGCCAGATGATCATCTTTGAGTCTGCCTTAAGCGACGACGATCGAGGTCTCATCGAAAAGTATCTTGGCGATCTGGTAGGGTTGCCCCCTCAACCTGAGCCAATTACCTTACCGGCACCTGAACTCAGCATCAACAATGGTATCGGTAGCCTCAGGTGGAACTCCGACGCTCACCTACTATCCTCGAATGATCTCGAAGAATGGTTCATTGAAGCGGAGATGACCTCACCCATGACATGGGAAATCGATAAGAAGAAAGAATTCTTTCGCCTAGTGACCAAGTTCACCGAGATTCCGCGAGGCATAGTGTTGCGCACTCGCTTCGCATCCGACACTTACCGCGAAATTGAATACCACGTCGATACCGGTGAGCTATTTTTCCATGGCGAACAATACCACGGCCTCGATTATTATGGCGGATCCGATGATTTCTGGTGGTGCACTCTCAATTCAGTAAGCCATGGATCCGGGTTACTCGATTTTCTAATGGATCACAACGATAATGCCGCCGCAATGAAAGCAATCGCTCTCGCTAACGGATGGACCACATACTCATCTGATAACTATAGCTTTTTAACGATGGAACCTCTCCCATCTCAGAAAACCTACATCAATCATAC
>SHBV01000067.1 GCA_004211885.1 Verrucomicrobiaceae bacterium | reverse complement strand
CTGTAGAGCATCCTCTGCTGCCTTAAATCCTTTGTCCCTCAATCCATCACCAGGAATTTCTGCGACGATTTCAATTTTTCCAGATTCTCCGCCGCCTTGTGCTTCTTTGCCGTTATTCGTTTGTTTGCCGCAGCCGATCAAAGCAATCGAGAAGAGGAAGATAAATAATTGTTGGATGAATCTTTTCATGTCGTGACTAATAAGTTTAACCTTACATTTATCCTAGAGAGCTGATGATAAAACAAACAAAAAGCGCTCCTAATCCTTCAGCCTATATTAATTAGTTATGAGACTTTCAGTTTATTTTCTTCTTTTTTCTTTGTTTGTAGCCAATTCCTATTGTGAGGAAAACAATATAAAAAAAAGCCAGTGGCATGGATTTGAGCGGCAGGACTTTAATTCGGATGGTTTAAAATGTATTTTGGTGATTCCTGATTCCCCAGCAAAGGGTTCACCTTGGGTCTGGCGGGCCCGTTTTTTCGGTCACCAGCCTCAGGCTGATATTGAACTACTGAAGAAAGGTTTTCATATTGCTTATTGTGACGTGGCGGGCCTCTTCGGTAATGAAGTGGCCGTGGACCGGTGGGATCGATTTTATAATATCTTGACCGAGGATCGGGGCCTTTCAAAGAGGCCAGCACTTGAGGGAATGAGTCGAGGAGGCCTTATCATTTACAATTGGGCATCTAAAAACCCTAAAAAAGTTTCATGTATTTATGGTGATGCTCCTGTCTGCAACATTCGTAGCTGGCCCGGAGGTAAGGGAAATGGAAAGGGAGGAGGGGGTGCCTGGAAATCAGCGCTCAAGGCTCATGGCATTACTGATGAAGAATCAGTCAAAGCCGAGGTCAGCCCAATTCATAAACTCAAACCCATTGCCGAGGCTCGTGTCCCCATTCTTCATGTTGTCGGTGCCGCTGATAAGGTTGTTCCGGTCGAGGAGAACAGTGCTATTATTGAGAAGCGATACCGTGAGCTTGGGGGAACTATTAAGGTCATTTCAAAGCCCGGCATCGGGCACCACCCTCATGCTTTAAAGGATCCGAAGCCGATCGTGGACTTCATCCTAAAGCATAGCCTAAAGAATTAGCCCTGTGATTTTTTCTGACTTCTCTTCAGTTGAGGCAGAAGCACGACCGAGGCTAGGAAGATTAGGATTGCACTAAAAATAGCAACACCGTCTCCAAAGTTGCGAAGAAGATAGAACCCAATGATTGGAGCAGCGACGCCACGGAGCCCAGTCGTGAATGTATGAATGGACATGTATTCTGCCGTGTGTTCGGGAGGAGCGATTTTGGTCACCCAGAGCATCCAGGCTATGCTTCCTCCGGCAAAGGCCAGGCCCTGAAGGCCAGTACCAATGGCGATGACCCAAAAAGATTGACCATAGAAAACGACGAGGATTGCTGCGCAGAAGAGTACATTTAATATGATTCTTAAAAGATAAAAGTTCATCCTGTCAAATAGCCATCCCCACGGATAAGTGAAAGCTATCTTAACGGACTGCGGGATGATGAAAGTTAATAGAGTGACTTGCAATGCAGTGAACCCGTTCCCATAATCACTGTTCGCAAAATATTCGGTCCAAATTTTAAGTGCGGTCAGGTTGCCGAGTCCCATGAGCATCCAGGAAATGATAAGGATCCGGAACTGCTTGTCCTTTTTGAGCCACTTGAAAGCAGAGAAAGGGTTCGTGCTTCCTTTCGCTGTTTTAACTTTAGGCATGACCCACATGGCTAAGCCGTTCAGTGATGCTGCGATTGCGAAGACCCAGAGAAGGGGTTTGAAATTGTTAATGTCGGAATCGATCCATTCGCCTGCTTTCCAGGCGAATGCGATTCCAATTAGGCCGCGGAAAATAGACGCCGTGGCAACAATTTTACCCCTCTTAGATTCAGGTAAATTACCTTGATATATTTGAGTGAGAACGGGAAGAGATAGCATCAGGATGAAAAATCCAAAACCGAGTCCTATCATGTAGTGCATTAGGGACTCTGAAAAAATGGCAGCAAAAGCGATGCCCGCTGCGCCTAAAAAATTAAAGATTGCTGCTGCATGAGTGGCTTGGCAATTCAATCGCCTAATCAGTGGAACAACGATGAAAGTGGCGATGAGACCGGCCTCAGATATTGCTAGGAGTAATGCTTTTTGCCAGTCACTCGCATCGTAGTATTTGAGAGCTACGAGTCCTGCCAGAGGAACGAAAAGAAATTCTAGTACTCCCATCGGCCCGGCCCGGATCATTTCAATCCAGAAGGTCTTTTGTGTGGTCTTCGGGTCCGGGTTCATTAATAGCGCAGAGCTATTAAGCGAACACGTTGCTGACGGAAGTCAAAGGATTCAATAAACTATCATGTAATATCCGACGCTCATGAGTGCCGCATCTACCAATGCGTGGCTGACCCAGGCCCCTATTAACGTTTTTTGGCGCTGATAGAGTAGGCTCCAGAAAAAACCTCCGACCCCTACGCATGCACTGAAAAAGAGAGCCCAAGGCAGTTCAAAGAACTGCATCATTACGACTACGTGATGGAGGGTGAAGGTGAATGCGGCTAAGAAGTGGGCCATTCTGATTGAAACCACTTCACGTAAGTTTCCATAAACGAACCATCTCCAGTAATATTCCTCGAGGAGTGAATGAAAGATACTGATTAGGGCTCCGAACAGAATGAAATGATTAATGATTCCGAGGTCTTTTGATTTTTTCTGTATCATTGGAGCAGCTTCTTTTACTACATCTCCTATAGGCGTCATCATTAATAGACCGATCGTGGCTAGGATCGGTAAGCCAATCATTAGACCCAGAGGCACTGACTTGAGGTGCTCTTTGTAAGATCTGAAATTAACACGAATGGGCCTTTTTAAGATGAAGAGAGTTGCGATGAGTGGCCAGATAAGAGTAAAAAATTTAACGGATCCATAGAGGACCTGAGCAAAGGGAGAGTCTCCGAGCCAGACAAAGTACCCGAGCGCAGCGATCCCAGGTAAAAACATTGCAGGCAGAAGGACAGCCCACATCTTTCGACGGTTCAGATGTTCCATTTGCCTAAAAGTATAATATGAGTTTGTTCTCTGAGCCTAATTGAAATAATTACTGCTTATAATCATTATTATCGATGTTATTTCTTGTCCGCTCGAAATGTAATTTTAGCTAGGAATATCTTATATTATTGAGGAATGAATATATTCAATTCGACTAGCTTTTCATTATGTCCCGTTGAATGAATCTTAGAGTCGTGCAATGTTCTGCGAGACGTCCTCGTAGTTCAACGGATAGAACAAGGCTCTCCTAAAGCTTAGATGCAGGTTCGATTCCTGCCGAGGACGCCAGAAAACGGTTCATGAGGATTCTTCATTTTAGCGACATACACTTCTGGCGAATTCAGATAGGACCAGACCCTTATTACCCGAAGAGGTCTCTAGGTTTGTTGAATCTCATTTTCTCTAGAAGAAAACACTTTCCACGATCTCTGGCTGATACTGTAATCAAAGCAATGCTTCAAGAAGAGGCTGATACGGTTCTTTTTTCTGGTGATCTGACTACGACCTCACTAGATAGTGAATTTAGGGAGGCTGCTGATGCATTTAGTCCCCTCTATGAAAAGTGGGGTGATAAACTAATAGTTATCCCTGGCAACCACGATCGTTACACTCCTAAGAGTGTTAAAGCAAAGCTCTACGAGAAGTACTTCCCCCGCGCTTTTGCAGGGTCAGGGGACCGAGTATTTTCAAAGCCACTCAGTGATGATATTTGCGTCATTGGATTTGATTCTTCAAAGCCTTTCATGGTGCGATCGAATGGAGATTTTACTTTGGAATTGAAGGAAGAGCTCGATGCTGAGTTTGAGAAAAGTAAGCAATTGCACAAACATATCATACTGATGGGGCACTTCCCATATTCGTATCCTTCTGATGTTCCGTCGAAGTTTCATCATAAACTTCTTGGCGAGGAGTCCTTAGCGGAACTTATTTCTAGGCATAATCCAATTGCTTATCTGCACGGGCACAAGCACGTGAGGTGGTGCCTTAGGGATTCAGTTACCCCGGAAACACTTTGCATTAATGCTGGCCCATCCGGCATGTCGTCTAGTGATCCTGATAAGCACGCAGGTTGGGTCGTCTTTGATGTTACCGAATCTGGCAACATTGAAGAACTCATCAAGGTTCACCTTTCTAAGGATGGAGAACCGGTTCGGGAAACTGTGGATCTGATTTGAGTCCTAGATATCGCAGACCTCTGCCGCGTGCCTCAGTGACTGGATCGGATCTTTCCAGGTTGGAATAAATTCCTGTGCAAGATAGCCCTCATAACCGGTCCCGAGTATGGCTTTTAGGATCGGTGGATAATTAATTTCCTGAGTTTCATCAATTTCGCCTCTCCCAGGACACCCTGCAGTATGGTAATGGCCAATGATATCTTTGTATTGCTTGATGCGGCGGATCACGTCTCCGTTCATGACTTGAACGTGGTACACGTCAAATAGGAGCTTGAAGTTCTTTGATCCTACCCCGTTCACGAGCTTAGCACAAAAATCCACATCATCCCCGAAGTAGCCTGGATGCCCCTTCATTGGGTGCGAGTCGTCACGGGAATTGAGATGTTCTAGGACTAAGGTGATTCCTTTTTTCTCGGCATGAGGCATGACTTTTTTCCAGGTCTCCACGCAAAGGTCTGCTGCCTTGTCAGGGTCCATGCCCTTGTAGCTCATTCCAGTGAAAGTGATGACACTTTTTGTCCCGATGTCAGCAGCAAGATCGATTCCTTTTTTAAGCCCATTAATGACAGTATCGGTATTTTTTGGATTGCAGGGACCGTTCTTGAAACCGTGCCCACCACTAACAAGTGAAATCTTAAGTCCAAGTTCTCGGACAGCTGGATAGTGCTTGGAGTCTATTCCTTCCATTGCCACAAGGCCAATCTCTTTGCAATGCTTGGCCAGTTCCATCGTTGGCATGGGGTTAAAGCACCAACCCATGATTGATTGGCGGATCCGATTATTTTTGATTTTGAAAGGCTTTTTATTTTCTTCAGATTGCGCGCCCGTGATGGTCGCGGCGGTCGCGGCTGCGGTGGCCATCAGATGACGGCGAGAGATTATATTATTTTGAGCTTCCATATAATTTTTGTAGAGTTTTTCGAGAGTATTTAGCGCATTAAGAGTAGAAGGTCTTACTTTATGAAAGTGCTTAGGAGTAGGATGATAGCGAAACTGACAAATGAAATGGCAGTTGATATGACAGTCCAGGTCTTGAGTGTTTGTTTTTCAGTCATTCCAAGGTAACGGGATATCATCCAGAACCCAGAATCATTGACGTGAGAGAACCCAGTTGCTCCGGCCGCAATCGCGCAGGCGACTAGTGCTAAGAATGGTTGGGACATGCCCTCTACGAAACTTGCCATGAGTCCGGCCGCCGTGAGCATGGCCACGGTCGCGGACCCTTGCGCTATCCGAACCAGAGTTGCGAAAATGTAGGCTAGGACGATGAGGGGAATGCCGCTGTCTAAGAAGACTGCCTTCAGAGCATCAGCTATGCCTGTTTCGATTAGGACTCCCTTGAACACGCCTCCGGCACCAGTGATAAGGATAATGATTCCGGCGGGGCCGAGGGCCTTCGTTGAGATTTCAACGAGGTCATCTTTTGACGTTCCACGCATGGTGCCCAAGGACACGATTGCTAGGAGAGTTGATATCATCAGTGCAATGACAGGATGACCGAGAAAATGAATGACCTGATTAGTCATTGGCATACTGTTTAGTATTTCTGCGACCTGCGTGCTCCTCTCTGATTTAGTGAGTCCCGCATCAAGATCTGCAATGGCATTTTGTTCGACGATCGTTGCTGCCAGAATAAGGATAATGGGTAAGGCAATGAGGCAAGCAATGAGTTTGAAGGAAGGAAGCTGTAGTTCACTGCTATTAGTATCATCTGTGAGTTGGGGAGGAGTCTTAACTTCTGCAAATCTTGCCATTTTTGAGCATAGGAAAGGTCCACAAATTATTGCTGTCGGAAGGCCGACGAGGACACCGAATCCGATCACATAACCGAGGTTCACTTCGAGGAAGTAAGCCACGGCGACAGGGCCCGGTGTCGGCGGCACAAAAGCGTGAGTCACTGCCATACCGGCCACGAGCGGCAGACCGAAGATGAGGACTGATTTTTTGGTATCGCGGGCCAGTGCGTAAAGGAGTGGGGCTAGGATTACAAGAGCCACATCAAGAAAAACCGGTACCGAAATAATGAAGCCTGTGAGGAGCATGGCCCATGGGGCACGTTTCTGACCAAAACGTCGTACCAGAGTATTGGCAAGGGCCTGAGTGCCTCCCGAATGTTCTAGCATCGCGCCGAAAATGGCTCCGATCCCAATGATTGTGGCAATGAAGCCGAGTGCACCCCCCATGCTATTGACGATAGTCTTACCAATTTCAGTCAGGCCCACAGCCTTTTCGGGATTAATGAAGGTGGCTCCTATCGAGACTAGAATCGAGACGACAATCAGCGCCAGGAATGCCTGAAGCTTATATCTAAGGATTAAGAGTAAAAGGAAGGCAATGCCGAACACTAAGAGAGCAATAAGTTTGGTGACAGGGATCGGTTCCTGAGCCGCGGCCTGAGCTAGAATGGAAAACATAAAAATTGGTTCAGTTGTAGGTTTGCCAAATTGCGGGTGCCCGTTACAATGGATCCGCAATGTTTTCTATTTATAGAACTGAGGCCGGCTATACAATCGAAAAGGACAGTTCCTGCGTTTTAGTAGGCGATTTTTGTCTGGATACGCTTTTTACCAGTGAAGATCCTCTAAAATATACCGAATTTCAGTACGGCTCAGGACAATCATGTGATTTACCTTCTGGGGCCCTTTTGGCTCCAGTCAGTAGTCAGGAAGTGTGGGCAGCTGGGGTCACTTATTACCGGAGCCGGGACGCGCGGATGGAGGAGAGTGAGTCTTCCGGAGGTGATCGATTTTATGATATGGTTTACGACGCTGAGAGGCCTGAACTTTTTTTTAAGGCCACGGGGGACCGTAGCCGAGGCCACCTTGACAAGGTTTGTATCAGGTCCGATTCGAGCTGGGATGTTCCTGAGCCAGAACTGACCCTGGCAATTAATTCGAGCGGTAAAGTTTTCGGCTACACGGTCGGTAATGACATGAGTTCAAGATCGATTGAGGGAGAGAACCCTCTTTACCTCCCTCAGGCCAAAGTGTATCGTGGATCATGCGCTCTGGGTCCTTGTCTCGTTGTCGGATCAGAGCCAGGCAAGGAGGCTATGATATCAGTAAAAATTTCAAGGTCAGGTGAAGTGGTCTTTTCAGGAAATACTGAGGTGTCTCAGATCAAACGTAGCTTCGATGAACTTGCAGAATTTTTGTTTCGTGATAATGAATTTCCCAATGGTGCTCTTCTCATGACTGGCACCGGTGTCGTCCCTGATTCTGATTTTACTCTCAATTCAGGTGATCTTATCTCTATTAGCATTGACGGAATTGGAACCCTAGAAAACGAAGTCGAATAAAATATCATGAATGGAAATCAACTCATTGGTAATTCAGAGTCCGCCGAAGGCGGCTCTACTTTTAACGCAATTAATCCCGGGACCGGAGAGACTCTAGAGCCTGCCTTCCACGAAGCAACTCAGGGGGAAATTGATAAGACACTTGAACTGGCTAAGGAAGCGGCTCCTTTCTTGCGAAACGCGTCAGGTTCTGACAGGAAACGTCTACTCGATGCAATTGCTGAGGAAATGGAAGCCGATGCCGAGGCCATCAAGGACCGGGTCGGTGCCGAGACCGGATACCCTCAGCCCAGGCTCGATGGTGAATTTGGCCGGACAGTGATGCAGTTGAGGGTCTTTGGAAAAGTGGCGAAAGAAGGGGACTGGGTAGGGCCCAGGATCGATACGGCTATCCCTGACAGGGATCCTTTACCTAAGCCTGACTTGCGTCGGATGCTGGTTCCGGTAGGACCAGTTGTTATTTTTGGGGCAAGTAATTTCCCTCTGGCCATTTCCGTTGCCGGAGGTGATCCGGCATCGGCGCTGGCTGCCGGCTGTCCGATCGTTACCAAGGGACACCCTTCTCACCCTGGCTCCTCAGAGTTAGTGGCGAGGGCTGTTCTTCGAGGCGTTGAGAAGGCTGGTTTTCCTGAGGGAACTTTCAGTATGCTTCAGGGAGCAACGAACGAGACTGGTAAGGCACTAGTTGAGCACCCAGATACGAGTGCAGTGGCATTCACCGGTTCTCTACGTGGTGGTCGATCCCTATTCGATATTGCTGCAGCGCGCCCGAACCCGATCCCAGTCTATGCTGAGATGGGAAGTGTTAATCCACAGTTTGTTTTTCCTGGAAAACTTAATTCAGATCCTTCTCAATTCGCTGAGTCTCTTTTCGGTTCGGTGACTATGGGAAATGGCCAATTTTGTACGTGTCCATCAATGGTTTTTGTTCCTGAGGGAGAAGACTTATCGAAGATGACTGATCGTTACCTAGAGCTTGTTGGAGAATCTCAGGGAGCGGCTCTCTTGAATCCTGGAATTGCAAATGCTTTCAGCCAAGGCGTTGATCAGTGGAAAAGTATCGAGGGAGTAGAAGTGCTCGGTGAAGGAACGCTCGAAGGGACTGCAGTTGGCGCGGCTCCAGTCATTGCCAAAGTTTCACTGGAGGACTTCAAAAAGAATCCGGAACCATTCATGCATGAAGTCTTTGGGCCATCGACAATGTTTGTGGCTTGCCCAGACGCGGACAGCTTTGTTGAAGCCTCTGAGTCTTTTGATGGTCAGCTCGGTTCTTCTATACATTGCTCAAATGATGAAGTCAGTTCGGCGAGTGAGTTAATTGGAAAGATTGGTGAATTTTCAGGTCGTGTCTGCATTAATAGTTTTCCTACAGGCATTGAAGTTTGTGATTCGGTTCATCATGGAGGCCCTTACCCAGCCACGACTGATGCTCAGCATACAAGTATTGGTACAGCAGGTATTAGTCGGTGGGGTCGTCCAATTAGCTTTCAGGGAACGCCTGACGAACTGCTTCCAGATGAACTTAAAAACGGTAACCCGTTAGGACTAATGAGGCTTGTCGACGGTAAATGGACTCGTGATTCAGTGAGTTAAAAAATGACTAGGATCACTTTAATCCTATTAATTTCGATTTTATCAACTTTTGGGAGAGAAACATTCAATCCTTACAAGACTACTGAAGAAGTTCCTCAAAATGTAGAAGATCTCTGGGATGATTATGATCCCAGAAAAGAGTTATTAGAGATAGAGTTAATCAAGGAATGGCAGACAAAAGATGTCATTACTAGGTACGTTACTTTTAAGGTTGGAACCTTTAAGGGAGCTGATTCTAGGATAGCGGCGTATTATTCATTTCCAAGAAATTCTAAGAAGAATGCGGCCTTCGTGTGGAGCCATGGAGGAGGTCAAAGAGCGGAAAAAAATAGGGGCATTTATTTTGCTAAGCAGGGATTTGCGACTTTGGATATTAATTGGTTAGGCAGGCCTCTTAAGGAAGGAATAGAGAAAAATACAGATTGGGGAAACGTTGACCCTACTCAGGGGCCTCGGTTTTATGCCAAATCATTAAGGAAAGGTTGGAAGCATAATATGCAGTCCGATGATCATACTATTGACTCTGTAGCAAGTCCGAGAAACTCAAATTGGTTTTTACTCGCAGTAGCCGCTAGGCGTGCAATCACCTTTCTTGAACAACAAGACGAAGTGGACCCCAATAAGATCGGGTTTTCAGGTTATTCGATGGGGGGAATGATTACTTCCCTCGTTGCCATGGACTCGCGTTTGCAAGCCGTGGTACCGATGGTCGGTGGAACAGGATTTAAATATGTTGATTTCCTAGGCGGGATTGAGGGGAGCAGCATCAAGCCGCACTTCAAGCATCTAGATCTTTACAAGAAGACAATGGATCCTGAAGGTTATTGGCCGCTCGTGAAGTGTCCTGTTCTCTTCATAACCTCATCAAATGATTTTCACTCCACTTTCGAGAGAATTTATCAGTCAATGAATCTACTAAATCATTCGAACTGGAGAGTGAGCAGTAACATTCATCAGAATCATGGACCTGGTAACGAGCAGTGGGTCCTATTAAATCTATGGTTTGAAAAATATCTCCAAGGTAAAAAAATTAATATTCCGCTCACGCCACTAACTGACCTTTCGGTGAATGGATCAGTGGCCACTTTTTCAGTCACTCCAAAACATAAAGAGAACTTAGTAAGTACAGACATTTATTATAGTTATGATCCTAATTCCAGGACGCGTTTCTGGATTCATGCAGAAGCCAAGGGTAATAAATTGAAGCAATTTGTCGATATTCCCATTCACAAAGATTTACCACTATACGTCTTTGCAAGTTGCCGGTATCGGCTCAAAGAATCAGTTCAATTAGAGAGAGGGAATGCTTCATTATTTGTCATTAACTCAGATGAAAAATGGCTCATCCCAGAGAAAGTTAATCTTAAAAATTTGAAAGTCATTTCTAAAGAGATAGAGATCTTTGAAGATTTCAAAAATGGTATTAGGAATTGGTCTTCCAGAGATAATTTCAGCATTAAGACTTACAAGTTTCAAAGTCCACTAGCTAAATTTTCAGAGAATAAAAATTTGTGCCTGCTAATTGATCCGAAAAATAAAGACCTTTTAGTGACCCTTAGATTGGAAAGTAAATTTCTGAGTAGAGAAAATAACATTGGTGATTTTTCATATTCCCAAAAAGTTCAGGGCGATGTTCCAGTAGAAATTATTGTCCCTAAAGAAGCTTTTAAGGCCAGTAGCGATCGAAAATTAGAATGGTCTAAGGTTGCTACCTTTCAAATAAGTATGATTGAAGAGCAGACTAAACAGAGAATAGATCTCACTTCATCGGGGAAAAATGGCTATCTTAAAAGTATAAAATTTATAGATTCGATCAATAATTAGTGAATGTATTTATTAGATGATTCGTTAGGAATCAAAAGCTTTTGATTCGATATTCTCTGTGATTAAATTATCCAGAAAGGTGTCTCAAGAATTTCCAGATATTCGTTTTCGTGGTGAGCTACGCCCATCACAAGAAGACGTGGTTAAAATTGTTCGTGAACAAATAGCCGAAGGAGATACCAAGTTTCATGTTGTAGCACCTCCAGGTTCGGGGAAAACCGTGACGGGGCTCTTTTTATGGGCTGAAGTTTTGCAAAAACCGGCCTTAGTTTTATCTCCTAATTCTGCGATTCAGTCACAATGGGCAGCGAGGACTGACCTCTTTGGGATTAATGGGGCCGATATTCCTTCGGACTTGATCAGTACGGATCCTAAGGATCCTTCTCTCATCACATCACTCACGTATCAGTCAGTTACTCTTCCTTCGAGAAACGAGGTAATGCTCAATGATTTTGCCGAGCGCTTGTGGATTGATAGTCTCATTGATAAGGGTGAAGCAAAGGATCCCACCGAAGCGTTAGTCTGGATCAATGACCTCAAGGAGCGCAACCCAGACTATCATAATAAGCGTCTATCTTATTATCGGAAGCAAAAGAGGGATGAAATCATTCAGGCCGGTGAACTGAGTGGGCTCCTCCATGAGTCTTCAATGGAAACGTTAGGGCTTCTAAAGGAACGTGGCATTGGGATGATTATCCTGGATGAATGCCATCACCTCCTCAGTCATTGGGGACGTGTCCTTGCCGTGACTCAGCAGTTCCTCGGTGATCCGATCATCGTTGGTCTGACCGCGACTCCTCCTGACGATATGCATAAGGACACGGTCGATTCAAAGCGTTACCGTGAATACTTCGGTCCGGTCGACTATGAGGTTCCTGTCCCGGCCGTGGTCAAGGATGGGTTCCTGGCTCCTTACCAGGACCTAGCGTATCTGATTCGTCCCACTGCTGAGGAGCTCCGCTACGTTGCGAGGACCTCGGATCAGTTCACGGAACTGGTTCACGATCTTTGCAATCCGCCCATGAATGAGGAAGGGAAGCCCATTCGTGAACCATTGGATCAATACGTTCAGAGGATCCTGGGTACTCTCGAATTACCCACTGGCAAAGCTGATAACTGGCTTGATTTTCAGAAGCGTGCTTCAAGCTTTGCTTGGTCATCAAGATACTTACTGAAGGAGCTAGGAAAAACTGTCCCACCTGGCGTTCCTGAATTTCCGGGCACCAGTAATGATGAGGAAGATCCTGCAAGAAAAATCTTGGACATGGAAAGTATTGTTCCTGTCATTTCTTGGTACCTAAGGCATGCACTGAGAGGGTCCTCAGACAAGGAACATCATGCCCTTGCCGAAAAAGCTATCAGTAGGCTTAGGATCCTTGGAGTTCAGATCACCGAGACAGGTTTCCAGAACTGTGCATCACCTGTTTCCCGTATCCTGATGTACTCAAAGGCCAAGGCCAAGGCCGTCATTTCAATTCTAAAGAGGGAGAAAGAAGTGCTAGAGGATTCGATCAGGGCCGTCGTGATCTGTGATTATGAAAGGACTTCGGCCGTGACTAGTGAGATTAGTCATCTCCTTGACGAGGAGGCAGGTGGCGCCGTTGCGGCTTTTAGGGAACTCCTTAATGATGAGGAAACGGACGCTCTTGACCCGATACTTTTGACCGGATCGACGGTCCTCATCGATGATGATCTTAAAGATTTGATCGAGTCTGAATGCCTGAAATGGTTACAAGAGAACAAAAAGAAAGTGACTCTAGAGTGGGCAGAAGATGCCGGATTTCATGTCCTGAAGGGGAAAGGACGGGACTGGGCTCCTAGGGTCTACGTTCAAATGTTCACTGAACTTTTCCAGAGAGGGATCACTCGTTGCTTAGTCGGGACTAGGGGCCTCCTCGGTGAGGGATGGGACGCGAATAAGATTAATGTACTCATTGACTTAACTTCTGTTACGACTTCGATGTCAGTTAACCAGCTCCGTGGCCGTTCTTTTAGGCTCGATTCTGATGTGCCTCAAAAAATTGCCAATAATTGGGACGTTGTCTGTATTGCGCCTGAATTCACCAAAGGCATGGACGATTACAAGCGATTTAAGGATAAGCACAAGAGGCTTTACGGTGTCACTGATGATGGGGCCATCGAGAAGGGTGTCGGTCATGTGCACGCGTCCTTCATGGGAATGCGCATCGATGATGTTGAGGAGAGCATGGTGAACCTGAACCGAGACATGCTTGATAGGGTCGGTCTACGTTCTAAATTCTATGAGCTCTGGAAGATCGGAAAGCCCTATCATCCCGAACCAATTAAGGCCGTTGAGATCAAAGCTTCTAGTAAGGGCTCGGACAGGGTAGGTTTTCCGCCCGGAAGAATGGGCGATCCAGAATGGACCGAGACGACTCTGACCGACGCCATCGCCAAGGCCATCATTCGATCCTTATTTGAAGCTGAACTAATTGACGCGGCGAGTTGGCATGAGATTTTTCAGAAACTTCATGTTAGTGAAAGGAACGGTGGCTACATTAGGGTTTTTCTGGAGAAGGCTGATGAGAAGGCGTCGGCTATCCTCTCTGAGTCTCTGGCTCAGGTCTTTGGTCCAATCGAGGATGCCCGTTACCTCATCGAGAGGGGAGTCGATGTCGAGTATCAAGAGAGTCGATTACAGGGAACTTGGATCGAGGAAAAATTACCTAATTTTCTTTCCGATTTTATTATTCTCAAGACCATGAAGACGAAGAGGCGTTTCGAGGTTGTGAGGGTCCATGCAGTGCCAAAGGCTCTCGCCACAAAAAAAGAAATTGCCCTCATTTTTGAAAAGTACTGGAATAAGTTAGTCAGTCCTGGCGAGGTCCTTTACCGGCAAAATAGTCAGACCCAAGCCCTAATGGATAAAGCGACTGAGGATGGGCTAATCGTTAATGATGCGGTACATGAAAAAGAGGTGTTTATGTGATTTGGAAATTTAGTTATAGTTTAATTTCAAAATAAACCTCTAAAATATTTTTAATTGAAGCGACTCATTACAAACCTTTTCTTGGTCCTGATTAGCTTGGCAGTATCAAATGCTACCGAGGTTTCCCCAGACATGCTCTTTGCTCATAAGATCATGCCTATGTTCAAGGCCAAGTGCTTTGCATGTCATGGTGAAGACTCTAAGAAGATTAAAGCTGATTTCGATATGAGAACTTTAGCGGGTCTTCTCGAGGGCGGGGAAAGTGAAGAACCTTCGATTGTCCCGGGCAAGCCATTGCAGAGCCCCTTATATCTAGCAGTGAAGCGTGAGCACGAGGATCAGTGGGA